>DAOMXN010000014.1:0-25406 GCA_035437025.1 Beijerinckiaceae bacterium
CTGCATCCGATGCAGGAGGCGTTCCGCGACAATCACGGCCTGCAGTGCGGCTTCTGCACCCCGGGCATGATCATGACGGCCGTCGACATGGTCAACCGGCTCGGCCACGACCTCGACGAACACACGGTTCGCGACGAATTGGAAGGCAATATCTGCCGCTGCACGGGCTACCATAACATCGTCAAGTCGGTTCAGGCCGGCGCCAAGGCGATGGGCAAGGGCAAGAAGAAAAAGGCGGCCTGACCGAAGCCGCCTCGCTCACGTTTGATGCCAAGAATGCAATCCAATTCGAGTTCCTTGGGAGGAACGCCATGAGTGCCACCGGAGTCGGCGCATCTGTCCGACGCAAAGAGGACTTCCGCTTCATCACGGGCAACGGCCACTACACCGACGACATCAACCGTCCCGGCCAGGCCCATGCCTATTTCCTGCGCTCGCCGCACGCCCATGCGACGATCAAGAAGATCGACACGTCCGCGGCTGCCAAGACCCCCGGCGTCGTGGCGATCTTCACCGGCGCGGACATCGAGGCCGACAAGGTGGGCGGGCTGATCTGCGGCTGGATGATCCACAACAAGGACGGATCGCCCATGAAGGCCGGCGCGCATCCGGCGCTGGCGCAGGGCAAGGTGCGCTATGTCGGCGACCATGTCGCGGTCGTCATCGCCGATTCTCTGGCGATTGCGCGGGACGCAGCGGAGAAGATCAAGGTCGACTACGGCGTTCTGCCGGCGGTGGCCGATCTTTCCAAGGCGACGGACAAGGGCGCCGCGACTGTCCATGACGTGTCGGCCAACAACCAGGTCTATGACTGGCACCTCGGCGACAAGGCCGCGACCGACAAGGCCTTCAAGGCTGCCAAGCATGTCACCAAACTGGACTTTTCGAACAACCGGCTGATCCCCAATGCGATGGAGCCGCGCGCGGCCGTTGGCGAGTATGACACCGGTACGGACAGCCTGACGCTCTACACGACCAGCCAGAATCCGCATGTGACACGCCTCGTCATGAGCGCTTTCCTCGGGCTCGCACCGGAGCACAAGCTGCGCGTGATCGCGCCGGACGTCGGCGGCGGCTTCGGCTCGAAGATCTTCATCTACGCGGAAGAGACGGTCTGCATCTGGGCGGCGCGCAAGATCAAGCGCCCGGTCAAGTGGACGGCGGACCGCACGGAAGCCTTCCTTGCCGACGCCCATGGCCGCGACCACATCACGCATGCCGAGATGGCCGTGGACGACAAGGGCAAGATTACCGGCGTGCGGGTGAAGACGCGCGCCAATCTCGGCGCGTATCTCTCCACCTTCGCCTCGTCGGTGCCGACCTATCTCTACGCGCCGTTGCTGTCCGGACAGTACGACATCCCGGCAATCTACTGCGAGGTCGAGGGCGTCTATACCACGACGGCGCCGGTCGACGCCTATCGCGGCGCTGGGCGCCCCGAGGCGACCTATGTGGTGGAACGGCTCGTCGAGGTGACGGCGCGCCAGCTGGGGCAGGACCCGGCTGCCTTCCGCAAACGCAACTTCATCAAGAAGTTCCCGCACCAGACGCCGGTGATCATGTGTTACGACGCGGGCGATTATGCCGCCTCGTTGAACAAGGCGCTCGACCTGGCCGACTACAAGGGCTTCGGCAAGCGCAAGCGCGACAGCGCCCGCAAGGGCATGCTGCGCGGCATCGGCTTCTCCGCCTATATCGAAGCGTGCGGCATCGCGCCCTCGCAGGCGGTCGGTTCTCTCGGCGCCGGCGTCGGGCTGTGGGAATCGGCGGAAGTGCGGGTCAACCCGGTCGGCACCGTCGAGGTGCTGACGGGTTCGCACAGCCATGGCCAGGGGCACGAGACGACCTTCGCGCAGCTTGTCAGCGACCGCCTGGGCATCTCGATCGACAACGTGTCGATCGTCCACGGCGACACCGACAAGGTGCAGTTCGGCATGGGCACATACGGCTCGCGCTCCGGCGCGGTCGGCATGACCGCAATCGCCAAGGCGCTCGACAAGGTGATCGCCAAGGGCAAGAAGGTCGCGGCCTTCGTGCTTGAAGCGGCGGAAGGCGACATCGACTTCAAGGATGGGCACTTCAGCGTGAAGGGCACCGACAAGAAGATCGACTTCGGGTCGGTGGCGCTGCAGGCCTATATCGCCCACAAGTTCACGGGCGCGCAGCTGGAGCCGGGCCTGAAGGAAGGGGCGTTCTACGACCCGACGAACTTCACCTTCCCCTCCGGCGTCCACATTTGCGAGGTCGAGGTCGATCCCGCGACCGGGCGCACCCGGATCGATCGCTGGACGGCGGTCGACGACTTCGGCAACGTCATCAACCCGATGATCGTCGAAGGCCAGGTGCATGGCGGCATCGCCCAGGGCGTCGGTCAGGCGCTTCTGGAAGGCGCGGTCTATGACTCGAGCGGACAGCTGCTGACGGCGAGCTACATGGACTATTGCATGCCGCGCGCCGATGACCTGCCATCCTACACCGTTGGCACGACTGTCACGGCCTGCCCGTCCAATCCGCTTGGCATCAAGGGGTGCGGCGAGGCCGGCGCGATCGCGGCGCCGCCTGCCGTGATCAACGCGATCACGGATGCGGTCGGTCACGAGGACGTGGCGATGCCGGCAACACCGCAGGCCGTCTGGCGGGCAGTCCAGAAGGGCATGAAGAAGCAGGCGGCGGAATAAGCCATGCGCGGCACCCTGCCTGCGGTCTTCGCGGTCCTGGCCTGCGCCTCCCTGGAGGCACAGGCGCAGCATCGCTGGACCACGAGCATCAAGCAGGGGATCGAGGAGCATGTCATCCGCACGGGCGGCGGTGCCCGGTTCATCATCTCCTGCCCTTCGGGGCTGGAGAAGACGAACCCGGGGTTCACCTTCGAGTCGAAGAAGCTGAAAATCGCCCAGTCCGAGACACGTTCGGTTGAGCTGATTCTCGGCATCGACGCCGCCAGCCACGCCTACAAGGTCGAGTGTTCCGGCGATTCCTGCGACTGGACCTCGGCTGACGCCGCCGGCCAGAGCGCGATCGAAAAGTCGGTCAACAGCCTGCGCAGCGCGAAAAAGTTCGTGGTCCGGGTGCCGGGCCTCAAGGTTTCAGAGGAATTTTCCACTTCGGGCGCACGCAAGGCGCTTGAGAACGCACTCGATGGATGCGAGTCCTAGGGAGACAACCCAGATGTACGCTTTCAAATATCACCGTCCTGCCTCGCTCCGGAAGGCCGCCGGACTCCTAGCAAAGCATGAGGATGCCAAGCTGCTGGCGGGCGGACACACCCTGTTGCCGACGATGAAGAACAGGCTGGCCCAGCCCGGACACATCGTCGATCTCGGCGCTCTCACCGATCTCGCCGGTATCCAGAAAAAAGGCCGCAATATCGTCATCGGCGCGATGACGCGTCATGCCGACGTCGCCGGCAATGCTGACGTGAAGGCGGCGCTGCCGGGACTGGCGGCGCTGGCCGGCGGTATCGGCGATCCGGCGGTGCGCCATCGTGGCACCATCGGCGGCTCGATCGCCAACAACGATCCGGCGGCAGATTATCCCGCTGCCTGCCTGGCGCTCGGGGCGACCATCGTCACCAGCAAGCGCAAGATACCAGCCGACGAGTTCTTCAACGGCCTGTTTACCACGGCGCTGGAAGAGGGCGAGATCATCACCAAGATCTCGTTTCCGATCGCCGGCAAGTTCGCCTATGCCAAGTTCCCGAACCCGGCCTCGCGCTATGCCATGGTTGGCGTCGCGGTGGCCAAGAAGGGGGGCGACGTGCGCGTCGCCGTCACGGGCGCCGGTGCGGATGGTGTCTTCCGCTGGGCCAAGGCCGAGGAGGCGCTGAAAGGCCGCTTCAACGCCAAGGCGCTGGATGGCGTCGTGCATCCGGCAAAGGGGATCAACGGCGATATCCACGGCTCGGCCGAGTATCGCGCGCATCTCATTGGCGTGATGGCGAAGCGGGCCGTGGCGGCCGCAACCGGGAAGTGACATCCAGCTGCGCTGCGGCCGGCCATGCCGGCCGCGGTCATTCCAACACCGGAGGCGCCTGGCTTCGTGTCGGGCGCCTCGATTGTTTCGGACCGACCGTCGGCGATGGGCAGCGGCAAGGGACGACGCCCCCCACGGGCTGGCGCTCAGAAGCGCGTGTGCAGGGCAAGACTTCCATAGGTTCCCCAGCGTCGCGTCTCGTCGTAAATCCAGCCGCCGGCGGCCGCCAGTTCGAAGCGCCAGAGCTTCAGGTCTCCCAGATGCAGGCCAACCTTGTACTTGTGCCAGTTTCGACCGACCGCGGTTGCGGCCTCGGGTCCGAAGGAAAACGGCAGGGCACCTAGCTTCGCTCCGGCGCGAAGTCGGGTCCACAGGCTTTGCGCTGCGCTGTCGCCGACCACGGCCCAATGAAGGTAGGTCTTGTTGTCCGGCCGCCACCAGACGTTGAGGTCAACCACGGCGCCGGCATGATCTTTCATGTGCGGCGGCAGGAGCCCGCGAATGGTCGAGGGCGGCACCGACATCAAGAGCACCGGCAGCAGCCGCAGATCGACGTCGTACTGGCGCGCAAGCTGGACGAGGCGCAGGTTCGGGTCAGGTTGCCGCATGGCTTGCATGCGCGCCTGCGACACGCCGGCGGCGAGGCTCACGAAGACCTTGCCTTCACTGCGTTCGAGGCCAACCATCATGCGGGATTGCGTTTCAACGCGGTTCGCCGGCCAGCCCAGACGAAAGGCACGTTCGCCGTCGCTCAGGGAATAGCCCTGAGAGCTGGCGATGAACAGCGCCACGTCGTTGGTCGGATTCGATACTCCGAGTTTGGCCCCGCTCGACAGGAACGCGCTGGCCTTTTCGATCTCCACCGACGAGAAAGCGACGCGCCAGTAGTTGCCATAGGTCAGGGAAACGTCGTCCAGAGCCTGGGCGGGACCCACGCTCGCCAGCACCAGTCCTGCCAAGGCAACCGCCATTGCCCGGTGGCGCATCGGCTTCAACTCCAAAGCACGCCGGGCAAGCAAAGGTACTGGTTTGCCGCAGTTCCAGCATCCTGTGGTTGCAACGTTGCGAATTCACGCCCCGACGCCATCGTTGTGCACGCATTTCCGCTCGCCGGCGCTGCAGTCGGTCGTGTAGGAGCGCAGCGATGAACCAGATCCTCTCCGTTCAGGTCCTGCGCGCCCTGGCCGCGCTGTCCGTGGCCTATGGCCATGCGGCCTATGACGCGTCGCAGATTGCCGCGCGGTCCGGGCAAACGTTCGAGCCGGCTTTCCGGGAGCTGAGCGCCGCCGGCGTGGACCTTTTCTTCGTGATTTCCGGATTTGTGATGGTCTGGTCCTCGCGTTCGCTGTTTGGCCGACCTGGCGCGGCGGGGTTGTTCATCGGGCGCAGGCTGGCGCGCATCGTGCCCTTGTACTGGGCGACCACGACGGTGTTCCTGCTGGCGCTCGCCATGCTTCCGCAAGCGGTGAATGCAGCCGCGCCCGCCGTGGGCGACATCGTGAAATCCTATGTCTTCATTCCGTTTCGCCGCCCCGGCGATGGCAGCCTGCAGCCCGTCTACGGGTTGGGCTGGACACTGAACTACGAGATGTTTTTCTACGTCTGTTTCGCCGGGCTGCTGGCGCTGCGGGCCGGCTGGGCGATCGGCGTGTTGGTGGCCGTCTTCTCGGGCATCGTGGCGGCAGGGTATTGGCTGACGCCGCAGTCGGCGCCCCTGCAGTTCTGGAGCCAGCCGATCATTCTCGAATTCGTGCTGGGCGCGCTGGTCGGCTATGCCTACCTGTCTGGCGTGCGTGTTCCAAGACCTGTTGGGCTGGCTGCGGTGGCGCTGGCCGCCTGCTTTTTCCTGGCGGCAACGGGCGGAACGTTTCCGCAGGGTGCGTTTGATCGGCTATGGATGCTTGGAGCGCCGGCGGCGCTGGCGCTGGCCGGCGCAACGTTGGTCAATCAAAGCCCCCGGGAAGGCGCGGTCTGGCGAGGACTGGCGATGCTCGGCGATGCTTCCTATGCCCTTTATCTGATCCACCCGATGCTCATCCGGGCCCTGAACATGGTCTGGACCAAGCTTGGCCTGGCTCCGCAGGTCGGCTGGCCCTTCATCATCGTGGCCCTCCTGCTGAGCCTTGCCAGCGCGGTGGTCGTCTACCGATGGTTCGAGCGGCCGCTGACGCTCTGGCTGCAGGGACGATCACGGTCGTGACAGCTCTTCCGGGGCGGGAGGCCAAGGGCACGGGGGCACCCGCATTTTCGTTGGCCGGACGCACTGGAAAACGGAGCGCAAGGCGGTATATCGTAGCGGCATCCAGCCGTTACTTGCGTGTGCCATTGCAACAGCCGAAGACGATTTCCGAAGTTCTGACGGCGTTGCTGGCAGAAGGCCCGACCTCCGAGGACGGGAAGATGTCGCTTGACGAGATGGTCGGCGCACTGAAACACCGGGCTTTCGGTATCCTGTATCTGCTCTTCGGTTTGCCAAACTGCCTGCCGATGCCGCCCGGCATCCCAATTCTGTGCGGTGTCGTGGTGGCCGTGATCTCGCTTCAGATGCTGCTGGGACAACCGGTTCTGGTCCTGCCGCGCTGGCTCGGCAAACGACGTGTCAGCCGCGCCATGCTGACCGGCGTCGTCGAGAAATCCGCGAAATACCTCACGGCGCTGGAGCGCTTCTCGCGCCCGCGGTTTCCACTTCTGTCGGGGGACCTGATGCGTCGCGCCATTGGCCTGGCAGGCCTTGCGCTGGCGGTCGCGCTGATGGCGCCGATTCCGCTTTTCGGCGGCATTCCAGCGGGTATCGCCGTCACGATCCTCGGGCTGGCCTTTACGCAGCGCGACGGCGTGCTGATCGGCTTCGGCGTGCTGATCGCGACGCCCGTCGCGCTGGCGGTGACCAGCGCCATGCTGTTCGCGCTGTTCCAGGGCGCCGCAGCGATGTTCTGAAACCCGGCGTGGACGGCGTCACGCCGCTGTTCGCTGGCCGTTGATGTCGCGGATGATCAGGTCGATCTCGTCCGCCGTCGTCGGCTTGGCGAAGTAGTAGCCCTGGAGATGGTGGCAGCCGACCGCCTGGAGGAAGCGCCGCTGCTCTTCCGTCTCCACGCCCTCCGCCGTGACCTGGAGCCCGAGGGCCCGGCCAAGATGTATGATGGAATGGAGCAGCACCGCCGATTCCCCGGCTGCTTCCATGCTTTCGAGGAATGACCGGTCGATCTTGATCCGGTCAAAGGCGAAGCGGCGCAAGTAGATCAGGCTGGAGTAGCCGACGCCGAAATCGTCCAGCGCAAGGCGGACGCCCATGGTGCGCAGCTCCATGATGGCGGCTTCGGCGGCGTCGGCATCCTCGATCACCACGCCTTCCGTCAGTTCAAGTTCGAGCCGTGCCGCATCGAACCCGGTTTCCCGGATGATTTTCGAAACCGTTTCAACAAATGTCTTCTGCTTGAACTGAACCGGTGAAACGTTGACCGCAATGGTCAGGTCCGGCCAGCGCTTGCCGTCCTCGCAGGCGCGGCGCAGCACCCATTCGCCCAGCGGACAGATCAGGCCACGTTCTTCGGCGATGCCGATGAACTGGTTGGGAGCGATGCGGCCACGAACCGGGTGGTTCCAGCGCACGAGGCCTTCAAGCCCGACGATCTTTCCGCCCTCGGGCGTCACGATGGGCTGGTAGTTCAGCTCCAGCTCCCCGCGGTCGATGGCGTTGCGCAGGTCATCCTCGACGAGCTTCTTGATGCGCAACTGTTCATTCATCTCCTGCTCAAAGAAGGAGAATCGGTTCTTGCCCTCGTTCTTGGCACGATAGAGCGCGACGTCGGCATAGCGCATGAGCGCGGGGGCATCGCTGCCGTTGTCGGGGGCGACCGAGATTCCGATCGACACGCCGACCTGCGCGTCTGCGTCGTCAATTCTGAAGGGGCGCTGCAGTTCGCCCAGAATGCGGCGCGCCAGCACCTCGGTATCGCTGATCGAGCGCACGCCGACCTGAATGATGGCGAATTCGTCGCCACCGAAGCGGGCGACCATGTCCGCCCCGCGAACGAGATCGCCAAGCCGGCGGGCCACCATGCCAATGAGTTTGTCGCCCGCGTCATGCCCGAGCTTGTCGTTGACTTCCTTGAACTTGTCGAGGTCCAGATACATCACGGCCAGTCCGCCACCGTCGCGCTGGAGTCGACGCAGCTCGTGATCGAGCCGTTTCGAGAAGAGCAGTCGATTGGGCAGTCCGGACAGGGGATCGTGGCCAGCCAGGTGCTGGGCCTTGGCTTCGTTATGCTCCAGTTCGCGCGTGACGCGACGAATATGCATGTAGACCAGCAGACCGTAGATGCCGATCACGGCAATGCCGAGGAAGCCGATGCTGGCAAGGCTGTCGAGCGTGATCGAGCCGTCGTTGATGCGGTTCCAGGCGATCATGGCAAAGCCGGTCCCATCAGGAGCCGACTGTGCTTCGGGGTGGCGGAAGCGCAAGCCGTCAAGCATCAGCGCGTTGCCGATTTCGGCAAGCACGGGCTCACCCAGAGACTTGGAGGCCACCAGCTCGTAATTGCCGGCGACATTCACCGCAGCCAGCGCCTTGATGGTGCTTGGCTCGATGACGATGCGGCTCATGCCCAGACGGCGCAGCGCATATTCAGTCTTCTGGTCGCGGCGGACCGCAATGATCTCGCCGGCATCCTTCATTCTGCGTTCGAGAATGCCCGGGCTGCGGACATGGGCCGCAACCAGCTGTCCGGTCTTCTCGAAAACCGCAGCGAACTCGATGTCGTGGGCATCGGCCAGATAGTCGATGGCCTTCTGGTACTCGACGACGGTCTTCGGGGTGCTGTCCTCGCGAAACAGCAGTTGCAACTCCGCTTCGATGCTGTTGGCAAAGTCACGCGCCTTTTCTTCGAGCGCCAGTTCGATGCGGCGCTGCTCAAGAGCCACGGCGCGCTGTTCGTTGGTCTCGAATGCCGAGCGCGCCAGGAACGACATGCTGCCGATGACGGCGAAAGTCAGCACCAGAATGGGCACGATCGAGAGCGATACGGACTGTGTTCGGTGTCCGACATCAGGCGCGAGCGACATGAATTTTACCGATGGTCTGAAATCAAGTGCCGCAATATTGCAGATGGAAGTTTACCATTCCTTTGCAATCAGAGATGGCGCTACTTATCTGTGGTTGCAATTCTTGGTGGCGGTCGCGGGTGCTCCGCCCCTCCAGCTACAGCAATCCGAGGCCCTTGAAGCTGGCGTGGCCGTCCCGCCCGATGATGATGTGATCGTGGATGGTCAGCCCCAAGGGCTTGGCGATGGCGACAATGTCCTGCGTCATCTTGATGTCGGCGGACGAGGGCGTCGGATCGCCCGAAGGGTGGTTGTGGACGATGATCAGTGCGGTCGCGGACAATTCGAGCGCCCTACGCACGACTTCTCGCGGATAGACCGGCGTGTGGTCCACGGTTCCGGTCTGCTGCACTTCGTCGGCGATCAGCCCGTTGCGCTTGTCGAGGAACAGCAGGCGCAGTTCTTCACGCTCGCTGAAGGCCATCGAGACACGGCAATAGTCGATCACTGCGCGCCAGGAGGACAGCGATTCGCGCTTGCGCACGGCCCCTTTCGCCATGCGCCGCGATGCCGCTTCGATGATCTTCAGGTCGATCGCGGTTGCCTCACCCATTCCGCCGACTTCGCGCAGGCGTTCGGTCGGGGCGGCGACGACCTCGGCGAAAGAGCCGAACCGTGCGATCAGATCCTTGGCAAGCGCCTTGACGTCCCTGCGGGGGATCGAGCGGAACAGGACGAGTTCGAGCAACTCGTAGTCCGCGAGCCCATCTCCACCCGTAGTCGTGAACCGCTGGCGCAGGCGGTCACGGTGGCCGTGGTAGTGCGGCGTCTCGTCTGTCATCGGCCGTAGGGCGGCTGGTGCAGTCCCTTCGGGGACAGCGTGAAAATCTCAACCCCGTCCTGGGTCACGCCAACGGTGTGTTCGAACTGGGCCGACAGGGACCGGTCCCGGGTCACCGCCGTCCAGCCATCGGACAGAACTTTGACATGCGGCTTGCCGAGGTTGATCATGGGTTCGATCGTGAAGAGCATGCCGGGCTTGAGCTGGACGCCTTCACCGGGCTTGCCGAAATGCAGGATGTTGGGCTCGTCGTGGAAGAGCTGCCCGAGCCCGTGGCCGCAGAAGTCGCGTACAACGGAACAGCGTTCGGCTTCGGCATAGGTCTGAATGGCATGGCCGATGTCGCCGGTCGTGCCGCCGGGGCGCACGGCGGCGATGCCGCGCATCAGCGCCTCGTGGGTCACTTCCACAAGTCGTTGTGCTTTCCTGGGCACGTCGCCGACGAGATACATGCGACTTGAATCGCCATGCCAGCCATCGACGATCAACGTCACGTCGATGTTGACGATGTCGCCGTCCCGCAGGGGCTTGTCGTCCGGAATGCCGTGGCACACAACGTGATTGATCGAGGTGCAGCACGCGCGGGTATAGCCGCGGTAGTTGAGCGTCGCCGGCAGGGCGTCATGGTCTTGGGCGAAATCGAAGACCAGCCGATCGAGGAAATCCGTCGTCACGCCCGGCCGGACATGGTCGATGAGCATGTCGAGCGCCTCCGCCGTGAGCCGTCCGGCCTTGCGCATGGCGGCGAACGATTCCGGTCCGTGTATCCGGATTTGTCCCGGACGGCGCTTGATGGGGGCGGCTTCGAGATTGTTCATGATTCCGGAGCTGAGCAGGTGCTTTGCATCCTATGTAGGCATTCAGGCCGTGCACGCCAATCTGTAAGTTCGGCCTCTGCGTTTGGGGTTTGCGGCCAGAGCGGCTTGATCTATGAAGCGCGCGATACGGAAAGACCCCGATGCCAGACAAGGAACCACCCTTTGGCGCGTATGCGCCGACGGGACTCATCTCCCGGTTGCTGGGAGCCACGCGCGCGCTACCGCCGCAGGGCGTGAGCAAGCGCATTGGCTTCGTGCTGCGCCGGATCGCCATTCTGCTGCTGGGCGGCCGGCCCCTCGACGTCGTTTCGTTCGGCGTCAGGTTCCGGCTGCACCCCTACTACAACGTCTGCGAGAAGCGCATCCTGTTCTCTCCGCGACAGTTCGACGAGATCGAGCGGGACCTGATCGCGCAGCGAATCCGGCCGGGTTTCTGCTTCGTCGATGTAGGCGCCAATATCGGCGGCTATGCGCTGTTCGTGGCGGCCCAGGCGGGGCAGGGCGCCCGCATCCTGGCCATCGAGCCCCAACCGGAGATCTTCCGGCGACTGATGGCGAACATCGGGTTCAATCCCTTCGGCACCGTCAAGGCGATGGATTGCGCGGTCGCGGACAGCGAAGGCGAGGTCACGCTGTTCATCGACGCCGAGAACCAGGGCGAATCCAGCCTCAAGATCATCACCGCCGGTTCCCGATCGAGCGTGCGCGTGCCGGCAAGGCGGTTGCTGTCGATCCTTCGGGACGAGGGTTTCGACCGGCTGGATGCCATCAAGCTCGATGTGGAAGGGGCGGAAGACCTGATCCTCGAGACATTCTTCGCCAAGGCGCCGGAAAAGCTCTATCCCGGCCTGATCGTGATCGAACGGGCGCCAGACCGCTGGCAAGTCGATCTGCCGAGTCTGCTTGTGGCCAAGGGCTACCGGTTGATTGCTGAGACGCGGAACAACTTCGTGTTCGAGCGCGGGTTTGCCGCGGACTGAACCGGTTCAGCCCAGCACGAAGGGCACGGCACGCGCCAACCCCAGACCGTCTGGAGAAACGTCGCAGCTGTAGGCAAGGGCTTCGACGCCAGCCGCCCGGGCGGCGTCGAAGGCGCGGGCGTAGGCGGGATCGATGTCGGCGGCAAGGCTGAAACTATCGGCGCGCATCTGGATGACATAGAGCATCACCGCGCGTCCGCCGTCGCGGACCACGTTGGCGAGTTCCCCCAGATGCTTTGCGCCGCGCGCGGTGACGCAATCTGGAAACTCGGCCTGGCCGGCGCGCCGGCACAGGTGCACGTTCTTGACCTCGACATAACAGGGAGCGCGCTCCGGTGCTTCCAAAAGCAGATCAATGCGCGAATTGACGCCGTATCGCACTTCGCGGCGGAGCGTTGGATAGCCGGCAAGTTCGGGCAGGGTTCCCGCCGAGATGGCCAATTCCGCCAGCCGGTTGGGGTGGCTGGTGTTTATGCCGACACATTGCGTACCGTCGCCGAAGTCGACCTCGACCAGTTCCCAGTTGTAGGCGAGCTTTCGCTTCGGGTCCGGCGACATCGACAGCCAGACCGTGCTCCCGGGATCCGTGAGACCCAGCATCGCGCCTGGGTTGGCGCAGTGCGCGGTGACGATGCTTCCGTCAGCCAGCGCGACCTCCGCGAGGAAGCGCTTGTAGCGCTGGATCAGGCGTCCAGGGACGATACGCGAGGGGAAGCGCAATCGCGGCATGATTCCGGGCGGTGTGGTGCACTGTCGATGTGCTTTGCAGTTGACCGTACCTATCCGGTCCTGTTCAGTTCCGCCATGCCCTACACTCTGACCTTCCACCGCGTATTCCGTGCGTCTCCCGAAATCCTCTACCGGGCTTTCACTGATGCGCAGGCCAAGGTGAAGTGGCTGCCGCCCAACGGGTTTACCGCCAAGGTGCATCACCTCGATCTGCGTGTCGGGGGCGGTTACGCCATGAGCTTCACCAGTATCGCGACGGGTGAGTCGCATTCGTTTCGTGGTGTCTACGACGAGTGCGAACCGGGCAAGCGTCTGCGCTATACTGACCGTTTTGACGATCCCAACCTGCCGGGCGCAATGCATGTCACCGTTGACTTCCGTGCGGTTTCGGTCGGAACCGATGTGTCGATCCGTCAGGACGGCGTGCCGGACGTGATCCCGCCGGAAGCCTGTCATGTCGGCTGGCAGCAGTCCCTCGCCTTGCTGGCCCTGCTTGTGGAGGCGAATGTCTGAACGGCGGCGAAGGGCGCGACGCCCTTCACCGTCCATTCCAACCCGGTTCGAGTGCGATGACTCCACATCCCGACGTTACTGCCGCCCTTCTCGTCATCGGCGACGAAATCCTGTCCGGCCGCACCAAGGACAAGAACATCGGCTACATCGCCGAGTACCTTACCGGCGTCGGCATCGATGTGCGCGAGGTGCGCGTCGTGCCGGACATCGAGGCGGAAATCGTCGCTGCCATCCTCGCATTGAAGGAGCGCTACACCTACCTGTTCACCACCGGCGGCATCGGGCCGACGCATGACGACATCACGGCGGATTGCGTCGCCAAGGCCATGGGCGTTTCCATTGACCACGATCCGCGTGCCGTGGCGATCCTGCGAGAGCGGTATCGTCCGGAAGACCTGACCGAGGCGCGGCTGCGCATGGCGCGCATACCGGCCGGGGCGGAGCTCATCGAGAACCCGATCTCAAAGGCGCCGGGGTTCATGATTGCCAACGTCATTGTCATGGCCGGCGTGCCGGCGATCATGCAGGCCATGCTCGATAACGTCGCGGGACGGCTGAAGACCGGCGCGCGCATGCAGTCCGTCACCATCGACTCGGGCGGACTGCCCGAAGGCATTTATGCCGAGGCGCTAGCATCGGTCGCGAGAGACCATCCAGGTGTCGTCATTGGTTCGTATCCGTCGTTTACGCACAAGGGCTTCGAGAACAAGATCGTCCTGCGTTGCAAGGACACGAGTCTGCTCGCCCATGCCGAAAAAGCTGTGATCGACGCCCTGGCGCAGCTTCAAGCCGCCAAGGCTTCGCGTTAGAGCGAAACGAGACCTACGGAGAACCAGCGATGAATGCACAGCCGTTGCCCGAGAAGGCCTTTCCCGTCTCGTGGGACCAGTTCCATCGCGACGCCCGGGCGCTCGCCTGGCGGCTGGCGGCCGCCGGACCCTTCCGCGGCATCCTGTGCATCACGCGCGGCGGTCTGGTGCCGGCGGCGATCGTGGCGCGTGAACTGGACGTCAGGCTGATCGATACGGTCTGCGTTGCATCCTACCACGATTACGCCAACCAGGGCGAACTGAAGGTGATCAAGCCGATCGACACGGGGCTGATCGGCGAGGATGGCGGCAAGGGCGTGCTCGTGGTCGATGACCTGGTCGACACCGGCAAGACCATGAAACTGGTGCGCGACACCATGCCGAACGCGCATTACGCGGCGGTCTACGCCAAGCCGTTGGGGCGATCGATGGTCGAGACTTTCGTCACCGAGGTCTCGCAGGACACCTGGATCTATTTCCCCTGGGACATGGGCTTTGCCTTCCAGCCGCCGATCACCAAGGGTTCGGCCGGGTAGGAGCCATCCTGGTTTCGTTTTCTCATGACATTTGAGGGCGCGTGTCACTTGCCAAGTGCGCGCACGCCCTGAAAGATGCCGTTGATGTCCGCCGTAAGAATGCGGGCTTCGGGAGGCATCCTTGGCTGAAGTGTTTGATGCGTCGCGGTTCCGCAAGACCCTGCCCGACGCACTGCTCGATGCGCGGGATCGGCATGGCGGCGCGAAAGAGGCGCTGGAAGATCCCGAGCGCACGCCGCTCAGTTATGACCGGCTGATCCTCGGCGCACTGGTGCTTGGCCGCAAGCTGGCCGGCGAGGCTGCGGCGGGCGCGCGAGTGGGAGTGCTTCTGCCGAATGTGAATGGCGCCGTCGTGACGTTCTTCGGCCTGCTGTTTCACGGGCTGACGCCGGTCATGCTGAACTTCACCGCCGGACTGAAGAACCTGACTTCGGCCTGCGAGACGGCGCAGATCGGGATGATCGTCACCTCGAAGCGCTTCGTCGACACAGCCAAGCTCGATGATGTGGTCGCGGGCCTCGGTCAGGGACGGCGTGTCCTGTATCTGGAGGACGTACGCAAGCAGATCGGGGTGCTCGACAAGATCGCTGGCCTTGTGCGGTCGCGATTTGCGCGCGCCATCGCCCGGCGTGCCTGTCCCGACCCCGACGCGCCGGCGACGATCCTGTTCACCTCAGGCTCGGAAGGCGTGCCCAAGGGCGTGGTGCTGACCCATGCGAACATCGCCGCCAATGCCGGACAGATCTGGAAGCTGGCGGACGGCATGCTGAGCGAAGCCGACACCGCCATGAACCCGCTGCCGATCTTCCACTCCTTCGGGTTGACCGCAGGACTGCTGCTTGGCCTGTTCAACGGCATGAAGGTGGTGCTGTATCCCTCGCCACTGCACTACAAGCAGGTGCCAAAGCTCGCTGGCGAGACCAGGGCGACGCTGCTGTTTGCAACCGACACGTTCCTCGTTGGCTATGCCAGGGCTGCCGACCCGAACGACCTCGTCAGCGTGCGACTGGTCGTCACCGGGGCGGAAAAGGTCAAGGACGGGACGCGCAAGCTCTGGGAACCCTACGGCGCAACCATCCTCGAAGGCTATGGCTGCACCGAGTGTTCGCCGGTTCTCGCCTGCAACACGCCGACGGCGAACCGGCCGGGAACGGTGGGCAAGCTGCTGCCGGGCATCGAGGCGCGGCTTGATCCGGTCGAGGGCATCCCGGAGGGTGGGCGGCTCGTGGTGAAAGGCGCCAACGTGATGGCAGGCTACATGCTGGCCGCGCGGCCCGGCTTCGTGCAGCCCCCAGACGGCGGGTGGTACGATACCGGCGACATCGTCGATATTGATGCGGAGGGCTTCGTCACCATCAAGGGGCGGGCGAAGCGGTTCGCCAAGCTTGGCGGGGAGATGGTCTCGCTCGCGGCGGTGGAGGCCATGGCCTCGACCCTTTGGGAAGGCGCCACGCATGTGGCGGTCACGCTGCCCGATGCCAGGAAGGGGGAGCAGGTGCTTCTCGTGACCGACCGGCCGGACGCCGACCGGGCAGCGCTCATCGAATTCGCGCGGGAGCAGGGGATGCCGGAACTGTTTGTGCCCCGTGCCGTCCTGGTGGTGGGGGCCGTGCCTGTCCTGGGCTCCGGCAAGGTGGACTATGCCGGAGCGGCTGAGCTTGCCAGGTCCATGCGACCGCTGATCTGAGAAGCGCGCGACGTGCCGGCAAAGCGCTGGCGCAAAAATACTTAGGACAATAAGATTGCGAGTCGAAAGCAGTCGATCGTGTCTTCATCCTCCTTCCCGCCCGTGACGCCCTCCGAAGCCCGCCGCCAGCGGCTGCTCGCGATCGCCATGACCTGTGGCGCTGTGCTGTGTTTCACGCTGATCGACACGGCAGCCAAGGCGCTTTCCCCGCAGGTCGGCGTGATGACCACGACCTGGCTGCGCTATGTCGCGGCCTTCCTGTTCATCCTGCCGTTTCTCAACCCCTGGCGGGTTCCAGACCTGCTGAAGAGCGAGAAGCCGTTCCTGCAATCGCTGCGCGGCCTGTTGCTGTTCGGATCCACGATCCTGAATTTTGTGGCGATGCAGTACCTCCAGCTGGCGCAAACCGTCAGCATCGGTTTTCTGGCACCGCTTCTGTTCGCCCTGCTTGCCGGACCTTTCCTCGGCGAGTGGGCAGGGCCACGCCGCCTCATCGCCATCGTCATCGGCTTCATGGGCGTCCTCATCGTCGCCAGGCCCGGCCTCGGCGTCATTCATCCCGCCGCGCTTCTCAGCATCTGCAGCGCCACCTGCTATTCCATGGTGCTGCTGCTGACGCGCAATCTCTCCGTCCGCGACAGCGCGGAGACGACGATGTTCTATTCCACGTTCGTCGGTGTCGTGTTGATGGCTCCGCTGGCGTTTCTCAACTGGAAGACTCCGGAGTTCCCCTCGGGCTGGGCGCTGGTTGCGCTGACGGGACTTGGCGGCGCGCTCGGGCACTGGCTGATGATCCAGGCCCAGCGTCGAGCCGCCGCGCCTGTGCTGGCGCCCTTCATCTATTTCCAGATCGTCTGGATGAGCCTTTCCGGTTACGTCTTCTATGGCGAACAGCCTGACCGCTGGACCTTTCTGGGCGGTGCAATCGTTGTCGCCTCCGGCCTTTATCTGCTGCATCGGGAGCGGAAGCGGAAGCCGGCCGCGGGAGCGGCTTCCTGACCCCGGCTCGCACCGGCACCCCACCCGGCTGTTTCTGGACTTCCTTATCCCGATCCATGGGATTGCCGCGCCAGCACTGCGGATTGCGCAGGCATTTCCTGCCCGGTCTGCATGCGTGGACCTGGCACAGGCCATTGTGCCGGGTCAATCGAAGGCCTATGGGTTGTGCAACGACAAAGTCGGTCTGGGGAGTAGCGCATGGCAGAGGACGGCGAGCGCCGGCAAGGGGCGATCAAGTCACCGCAGGATTTGGCCGCGAGCTTGTTCCTGTTGGGAATAGCGGTTCTGGCTTTGTGGCTGGGTCGGGATCTTTCCACCGGAACGCTGCGCCAGATGGGCCCCGGCATGCTGCCGAAGGCCTTGGCCGTGCTGCTTGCGGGCCTCGCCGTTGTTCTCCTGATCGATGCCTTCAAGGAGGCGGGCGAAGAGCTTGCCGCCTGGTCTCCGCGGGCCATCATCTTTGTCCTCGGTGCCTTCTGCGCCTTCGGCTTCGCGGTGCGCCCGCTCGGCCTCTCCGTCGCCGGGCCGTTGGCGGTGATCATCGCGGGATTTGCCTCGAACGAGACGAAATTCGTTGAAACGCTGATCTTCGGGCTGGTGATGACGGCGTTCTGCGTCGGCTTGTTCAAGTTCGCCCTCGGACTGCCCATTCCGCTTGCACCGTGGCTGATCGGATATTGAGGGTTCCGACATGGACATCATCCAGAACCTGGGCCTCGGCTTTTCCGTCGCCCTGACATTCCAGAACGCCGCGCTGTGCTTCATCGGCTGCCTTGTCGGCACGATGATCGGCGTGCTTCCGGGCGTCGGCCCAATCGCCACCATTGCCATGCTGTTGCCGCTGACCTTCAAGGTCGACCCGACCGGCGCGCTGATCATGCTGGCCGGCATCTACTATGGCGCGCAGTACGGCGGCTCGACCACGGCGATCCTGATCAACATTCCCGGCGAGGCAACGTCCGTCGTGACCGCGCTGGACGGCCATATGATGGCCAAGAATGGCCGTGCCGGCGTTGCGCTTGGCATGGCCGCCATCGGCTCCTTCATCGCCGGCACCATTGCGACACTGGTGATCGCACTGCTGGGCAAGCCGCTGACAGCCATGGCGCTGATCTTCGGACCGGCGGAGTATTTTTCACTGATGGTTCTGGGCCTGGCGCTGGCGGTGGCGCTGGCGCGCGGCTCGGTTCTGAAGGCGATCCTGATGATCGTGCTCGGCATCCTGCTCTCGACAGTCGGCACCGATCTCGAGACTGGCGAGGAACGCCTGACCCTCGGACTTCAGGACCTCTCCGACGGCATCGACTTTGCCGTGCTGGCGATGGGTGTCTTCGGCCTCGCTGAAATCCTGAAGAACCTCGAAAATCCGGAGGCCCGCGATGTGGTGAAGAGCAAGATCGGCCGCCTGCTGCCATCCATGGCTGAGTTCCGGCAGTCCCTGGCTCCCATCCTGCGCGGGACCTCTCTTGGCTCGATCCTCGGCATCCTGCCCGGCAACGGCGCGGTCCTGGCTCCCTTCGCCAGCTACACCATCGAAAAGAAGATCGCCAAAGACCCTTCGCGTTTCGGGAAGGGCGCCATCGAAGGCGTGGCTGGACCGGAAGCCGCCAACAACGCCGGCGCCCAGACGGCCTTCATCCCGCTGCTGACCCTCGGAATTCCGCCGAATGCGGTGATGGCGCTCATGGTCGGCGCCATGACCATCCACGGCATCATTCCCGGTCCGCTGGTGATGACGAAGTCGCCGGATCTGTTCTGGGGCATGATCGCCTCGATGTGGATCGGCAACCTCATGCTGGTTATCATCAACCTGCCCTTGATCGGCATCTGGGTGAAGCTGCTGCAAGTGCCCTACAGGCTGATGTATCCGGCGATCCTGCTGTTCTGCGCCATCGGCATCTACTCCATAAACAACAACCCGTCTGACGTGTTCTTCACCGCCTTCTTCGGGCTCGTGGGCTATGTGTTCTACAAGTTCGGACTGGAGCCGGCCCCAATGTTGCTCGGCTACGTGCTCGGTAAGCTCATGGAGCAGAAGTTGCGGCAGGCGCTGACGCTGTCACGCGGCGATTTCATGACGTTCATAGAACGGCCGGTTTCCGGTGTGCTGCTGTTCATCGCGCTTGTGATCATCGTGCTGGCGCTGTTGCCATCCATGCGCAAGGAACGAGAGCAGGTATTCGCCGGTGACTGAGTGATCTCGCTCAAGGCGATGCCACAAGCACATCCCTATGTGTCACCTGCCTCGACAAGCTTCCACGGAACCCTAATTCCAACCCAGAGTGAAACCAGGGAGAGACCCTCAATGAAACGCCTTCTTCTTGCCGCCGCCGCGGCTGTCGGCCTCGCCGCTGTTCCGGCGCAGGCGCAGGACTATCCGAACAAGCCGGTAACGATGATCGTACCGTTTGCAGCCGGCGGTCCGACGGACATCATTGCGCGCCTTGTTGCGGAGAGCATGTCCAGGACGCTCGGTCAGCAGGTCATCATCGAGAACGTGGCGGGCGCTGGCGGCACCACCGGCTCGACCCGCGCCTCGCAGGCCGCAGCCGACGGCTACACCATCATGATGGGCCACATGGGCACGCATGGCGCGGCTCCCGGCCTCTACAAGAACCTGAAGTACAATCCGTCGACCGATTTTTCGCCCATCGGTCTGGCGGCGGGGACGCCCATCATCATCGTTGCCAAGAAGGCCTTTCCGGCGGACGATCTGAAGGGCTTCATGGCCCATGTGAAGGCCAACAACGACAAGATCACGCAGGCGCATGCCGGCGTCGGTTCCGTTTCCTTCACCACTTGCATGCTGCTGACGGCTCAACTCGGCGTGAAGGCGACCGCTGTCGCCTATACCGGCACCGGCCCCGCTCTGAACGATCTCGTCGGCGGTCAGGTCGATTACATGTGCGATCAGATCCCCTCGGTCGTGGCCCAGATTCGCGCCGGATCGGTCAAGGCCATCGCGATCGCCCTTGATGCCCGTTCGCCGGCCCTGCCGAACCTCCCGACGACCAAAGAAGCCGGCTTGCCGGAGTTCCAGGTTTCGGCCTGGAACGCCGTGTTCGCGCCGAAGAACCTGCCTGCGCCGATTCAGGCCAAGCTCGCCGACGCGCTGTCCAAGGCGCTGGACGACGACAAGGTGAAAGCGCGACTCCTCGATCTCGGCGCCGTTATCCCGCAGGGCGATGGGCGCGGCCCCGACGCGCTCGCCAAGCTCGTGAAGAGCGAAGTCGAGCGCTGGGGCCCGATCCTGAAGGCGGTGGCGCAATAAGCGCCTTTCCGGAAAAGCAAAAAGGGCGCCCTTGGGCGCCCTTTTCATGCGCACCTGTGCGCAAGTCGCTTAGCGGCAGACCTTCAAACGCTCGGTCTTCACGTAGTTGCCCTGCTCGTCGAACAGCCGGACCGGACGCACGGAACAGCCGCCGGCTGCCTGGTAGCTGACCGGGCGCGCTGTCGAACCGGTATATTCCGGCCGAGCAGGGGCGCTCGGCTGCTGGGACCGATGGTAAAGCGTCGCGCCGACTGCGCCGACAGCGACACCTGCGGCCGCGCCTATGAGCGCGGACTTCCTGTTGCCATCTTTGGCCTGCGCCTCGCCACTGACGCCCATCAGGCCAGCGGCAACGATGGCGACCGGAACCAGAATCTTGAACTTCATGATCGTTACTCGACTGATCGCGCCGCCGCCGGGCTGCGCCGCGCGCGTGAACACCACCTGGGCCGCGCTTGCCGCGCTGGCCGATCCCGTACCGACATTCCGCTCGAAGTGTTGCGAATGGCTTAAGGTTATCGAAACAGGCCTGATCGCAGCCCTTGCCTACTTCAAGAATGTAAATATATTAAACATAAACATCAAGGAGAGGGCATGGCGAGGCGCATTCTTGTCATTCTGGGGCATCCCGCAGAGCAGAGCTTTTGCCGTGCTCTGGCGGAAAGCTATGTGGCCGGCGCGGGAAGCGCTGGCCACTATGCGCGAGTGATCGACCTCCGGGCCCTGACTTTCGATCCGGTCCTGCATGGCGGCTATGGTGGGGAACAATCGCTGGAATCTGATCTTGTGCGCGCGCAGGAAAGCATCCTGTGGGCCCAGCATCTGGTCTTCGTCTACCCGATCTGGTGGGGTGCCGTGCCGGCACTCCTCAAGGGCTTTATCGATCGGGTGTTCCTGCCCGGCTTTGCCTTCAAGTATCACAAGGACAAGATTTCGACCTGGGACAAACTGCTTAGCGGCCGCACTGCCCGACTGCTGGTGACGATGGATTCGCCGCCCTGGTACTTCCGTTTCGTCAGTCGCGCGCCCGGCCACAACCAGATGCGTCGCACCATTCTTGAGTTCTGCGGGGTCAAGCCGGTGGCGATTTCGTCGTTTGGTTCGGTGCAAGCGTCCGATGCCGCAAGGCGCGCGGCGTGGCTGAAGCAGGCCGAAGGACTAGGCTCCGCCGGGAGTTGACGCCGTCGCAAACCGGGTTCGGCATTTCCGCCGCTTGCACCAGCGCATGGAAATCCCCATCTGCTTGCGGAACTTCTCGATCCGCAACGGATGATCCATGACAGCCTCCCTAGAACTCGGCCTCGACACTTTCGGCGACGTTACCGCCGATGAAGCAGGCCGGCCGGTATCACACGCGCAAGTCATCCGCGACCTTGTCGATGAGGCGGTACTGGCCGATCAGGTCGGCCTCGATTTCATCGGTGTCGGCGAACATCACCGCGATGACTTCGCCGTCTCCGCGCCAGAGGCCGTGCTCGCCGCCATGGCGGTGAAGACGCGCCGTATTCATCTGGGATCCGCCGTCACGGTGCTGTCCTCCGACGATCCAATCCGCGTGTTCCAGCGCTTCGCGACGGTCGATGCGCTTTCGAACGGCCGTGCGGAAGTGATCCTCGGGCGTGGCAGCTTCACCGAATCCTTCCCGTTGTTCGGCTTCAACCTGCGCGATTACGAGGTTCTATTCGAGGACAAGCTCGACCTGTTCGCGCGGCTGGCGAGCAACGAGGCAGTGACCTGGCAAAGCCCGGCCTCGCCGCCGACCCGCACCCCGCTGAAGAACCAACATGTCTATCCCAAGCTGGAGCATGGCCCGCTGAAGGTCTGGATCGGAGTCGGCGGCAGCCCGGAATCGGTGGTGCGCGCCGCGCGCTACGGATTGCCGCTCATGCTTGCGATCATTGGCGGGGAGCCAGCGCGGTTCAAACCTTTTGTTGATCTCTACGGGCGTGCCTGCGAACAGCTGGGCCAGCCGCGGCTGCCTATCGGCGTGCATTCGCCGGGCTATGTCGCGGACACGGACGCGGCCGCGCGCGAAGAGTTCTTCCAGGATTACAAGGCGATGCGCGACCGCATCGGCCGCGAGCGGGGCTGGCCGCCCATGGGCAGAGGCGAATTCGACCATGAGGTCGAGAAAGGCTCGCTCTATCTCGGTTCGCCCGAAACGGTAGCGAAAAAGATTGCGAAAACGGCGCGGGCGCTCGGCATTTCGCGGTTCGACCTGAAGTACTCCGCCGGCCCATTGCCGCATGCGCGGCTGATGCGCTGTATCGAGCTCTACGGAACCAAGGTCATGCCTATGGTGCGAGAGATGCTAGCCTGAGCTTGGTGCGGACGGCGGGGGTCGAACCCGCACGGAGTTGCCTCCGAGAGATTTTAAGTCTCTTGCGTCTACCGGTTTCGCCACGTCCGCAAAGGCCCTTCCGCCGGCCGGGGCCGGGAGGGTGGACCGCTCAAAGCCTATAGCGTGCCGGGATAGGCCCCGCCATCGGCAACGAGGTTCTGCCCGGTGATGAAACCGGATTTCGCCGAACACAGGAAGGCGCAGGCATGACCGAACTCCTCGGCGGTGCCGAAGCGGTTCGCCGGGATGCGCGCCTGCATTTCCGAAACGGTGGCGTCCCGGTCCTTGCCGGACTTCTTCATGTTGTTGCCGATGATTGCGGTCAGGCGATCGGTGTCGTGCTGCCCTGGCAGCAGGTTGTTGATGGTGACGTTGTGCTTCGACACAGTGCGGGCCAGCGTTGCCACAGCGCCGGTCAGGCCGGCGCGCACGCCGTTCGACAGTTCCAGCATCGCGATCGGCGCTTTCACCGAGGCCGAAGTGATGTTCACGATGCGCCCGAAACCGCGCTCCATCATGCCGTAGACCGTGGCCTGGATCAGCGCGATCGGCGTGAAAAAGTTGCCCTCCGCGGCCTTGCGCCAGTCATCGAGGGTGAAATTGCGGAAATCGCCTGCCGGCGGCCCGGCCGCGTTGGTGACAAGAATGTCCGGGTCGGGGCAGGCCGCGAGCACCGCCTTGCGTCCTTCTTCCGTCGTCACGTCGCAAGCAACAGGCGTGACCTTGACGCCGAACTTCGCGGCGATCTCTGCGGCGGCGCTCTCGATGTCCGCCCGGGTGCGGGCGCAGATGACGAGATCAACCCCTTCGGCGGCCAGTGCTTCGGCGCAACCGCGCCCCAGCCCCTTCGAGGCAGCACAGACAATGGCCTTGCGGCCCTTCAATCCCAAATCCATTCCTGACCTCGATGGCAGATAGTGCGGGCGCGGGTCCGGGCCCGACGCAATCGCGTTGTTCAACGGTCCTGAGTATGCCGTCGCGGCCTTGTGACGCAACCATGAAAAAGGCGGGACTGAGCCCGCCCTCAGCGAAGACCGCAAGCGCGTTCAGTCCACGAATTCGTTGTCCTCGCGATGGCCAACCCGCATCGCCATGTTCGAATCGGTTTCGCGGACCTCAACCTTGCAGCACCAGATGCGATCCTGCTCGCCATACTGCTTCAGGAAGATGGTGTTGATGTATTCGTAGAGAAAGTCAGCCAAACCCTCGCACCCGGTCTTCTCGACCTCGGTAATCTGCGCAATGCCAAGCTTGCCCAGGTTGAGCAGTTCTTCGCGATGCGGATCATCGGCGGCAACCAGCAGCTTGTGGTCGAACCACTCGTCAAGCAACTCCTTGAGCGGCTTGAGCCCGCCGAAATCCATGCACCAATTACGGGCGTCGAGGTCCTTGCAACCGAACTCGAAATGGAAAGACAGTGCGTAGCCGTGCACGAACTTGCAGTGGCTGTCGGCTCGCCACTGGCGATAGGCGACCGGGCCGATCTGTCTATAGGTCTTGGTCGAGATGTACTTGTAGCGCGGTTCGACTGCAGTTCTGACGACGGGAATATTCATGGCTGTCCCTCCCACATCGCTTCTATAGCGCAGTTTCCGTAAAGGAAGCAGTTAATTGGCGCCGCCCAGATCCTGTTTTCCTTAATGCGCGTCCCGTTCAGGCGCGATGGTCGTATATCCATCCATAACGCCTGGCGAGCACGTCGTGCCCGAGCAGCGCCATGGCCGCATCGCGCACGATCGCGGCCGGGTTGGCAAGGTGGTAGATGGACGCCTGCCGGTGTGAAAGGCGTTGAATGCGCGCTGCCCGGCGCAGGCGTTCCTCCTCGTAGCCTTTCAGGGCGTCCGAAATCGAGGCATGGCCCCGCAGCGATCGCGAAAGCACGGCAGCGTCCTCGATCGCCTGGGCCGCTCCCTGTGCCAGGAAGGGCAGCATTGGATGGGCTGCATCGCCCAACAGCACCGCCGGAGATCGCGACCAACGCCATTCCGGTGCCCGGTCGAACAGAGACCAGCGCAGCCAGGTGTCGGCGGAACCGATCAGTGCAGTAAGGTCGGAATGCCAATCCTCAAATCGGCGATTGATCCAGGCGATGTCTCCTGGCTCCGACCAGCCGCGCTCGCGCCAGTTTTCTTCGACAACAGCGACAACGTTGATAACGCTGCCGCCGCGCAGGGGATAATGAACGACGTGAGCGCCAGACCCGAGCCACAGATTGGAACGCATCTCGCGGGCGAATGCCGGGACAGAGTCCGCCGGGATGAGCGTGCGCCATGCGACGCAGCCGGAAAACGAGGCCGGTCCGGTCAGCCCCACCTGACCGCGCACCTTGGACCACAACCCATCGGCGCCAATCAGGAGATCGGTCTCGACCGTCAACTCGTCAGTATAGCGGGACAGTGTTGCGGTGACGCTTCTGTCTCGGAACTTCAGTGCTTCAAGCCGCCGACCGAGATGCAACGCGATGCTGGATTGCTCTGTGGCGGCGGCGAGCAGGGCGTTCTGGAGATCGCCGCGATGAACGACAAGGAAGGGGGCTCCCCAGCGCTTCTCGGCGGTCTCGCCCAGCGGCATGCTCGTCAAAGTCGACCCGTTGCGCCCGGAACGGACGACCATCGCCTCCGGCTCGACCGCAAGGCCATCCAGCCTGGGCAGCACACCGAGATCCGCCAGCACGCGCGAGGCGTTTGGCGAAATCTGCAGTCCGGAACCTACCGGCTCCAGCCTGTGCGCCTGCTCGAAGACCTGCACCTGCCAGCCATCCCGGGCAAGCGACAATGCGGCGGTCAAGCCGCCGATTCCCGCTCCAACGATAACTGCCGATTTGCCCCCGCTCACGGCATCAGGCCCTCAGGCCGCTTCGTGCCAGG
>DAOMXN010000015.1:0-23242 GCA_035437025.1 Beijerinckiaceae bacterium
GCCAGTCTGCTGCGGTGCGCTGGTCAACTGACGGTTGTTGGCGTCGATCTCCGACTGCGGCGCGCGGGCAGGCGCACTCGGCGGCGCCGCGTTGTTGGCGACATTGAGCGCAAAGCCGGGGCGGCGGATCACCTCCGTTCCCTGCCCGGACTGCGCGGTCATGACGCCGAAATGGTTGATGGCGCGCGTGCCGTTCTGCTGATCGTGCCGCACCGTCACCACGCCGCCGCGCACACCAAGCGTCGTCGCGGGCGTCTTGATCGTCGCGCCGCCGGTATGGCTTGCCTGTCCGCCGACGAACCGCATCACGCCCTTGGTCAGAGTCGCGGTCATGCGGCCGGTATTGGCCTTGGGATCATAGACGAACTCGTCGATGGTGAGCTGCGAATTCGGCCCGATATTCAGCGTTGTGCGGTCGACGAACACAAGTTGCACGGACCCGGAATCCGAGGTGTTGATCCGCTCCTTGAAAACGATGTTGCCACCGACATTCATGGTCCGCATGGCACCGCCGGGCGGGGCGCTCTGAGCCGCCGGATTGACAGCGCCGGCCGTGCCGATCTGCTCAGCCTTCGCCGCGACCAGAGCCGCGACAACCAGTCCGGCTGCCAGTCCCAGGGCTTGTACTGTCCGTCGTCTTCTGCGCATGGCCACCTCCTCAGAACCGAACCGTCGGGCCGAAGCTCACGGAAAAGTTCCGAGTATTGTAGTTGCGGATGCTGGAACTCATGTTCTGGTACTGAACCACCGCGCCAAAACCAGCGTTTTTCCAGATCGGCATGTCAATCTGGACGCCATAGCGAAATTCCTTGTCCTTGCGCCGGTAGTTCGGATCGACAAGGGGATTGGGGCGGTCGTACAGCGACTTGGTGAAGCCGCCGAACGGCGCGATCGTCCATTTGCCTGCGCTCTCGAACAGCCCGGCGAATTCGAACGGAAACGAGACGTCGACGGCATTGGACGTGTAGGCGTTGTAGTCCATGAAGGCGTTGACGCGATTGTGCGCATAGCGCGCCTGGAACCGCAGACCAGGCAGGAGCGCGCCCGACGCGTTGAGGTAGCTGGTATGAATCCAACCGCGCTGCTCCTTCGCGGTGGTGATCTCGTCCGAGTTCTTGAAGGCACGCCGGCGCACCTCGTACCCCGGCTCAAGCAGCACGACGATCAGAGGCATGGCGAACGTCACGCCATAGCCGGCCGTGTTCAGGTAGTTGTTGTCTGCAAGGCTGACTGCGCTGCCAACGACATAGGGCTTTACGGACCAGCCCTGGAGCAGGTCCGGCGCCAGCGCCAGTCGCGGTCCCAGATTGACCTCGACAAGCCCGGTATTCAGGCGCACGACATCGAACTGACGCGAATAATAGGTCGAAACAAGCGCTTCAAAGACGTCGCCGCGCTGGTTCTCGAAATCATAGACGTAGCGTAGTGATGCGGAACCGTACCAGTTCCAGTCCCGCTTGCGTGTGTTCTGATTGGAGAGCGTGGCGTCGAAGCCGAGGGCCCGCACGAAGGGCGTATTGGGTCCCGCATTGGCATTCGTCTGGAACCTCAGGCCGACCTGACCGAAGAACGCGAGGTGCGTGGTCTGCACGCGCCGGTCAATCTCCGCCAGGAAGCCCGCAACACGGTTGCGCACCTCAATCGGCGTGTCCGGCGGCGCGATGGCCGATTCGAAATAGCTCTTCGACATCTCGTACGAGCCGAGACGGAAGTAGAGAACGCCCAGTTCCAGGCGCACGCGCGGCAGGTTGGGATTGTAAAAAATGATTCGCTCGAGCGCGCCGATCGCTGCCTCGTAGTCGCCCAGGCGCGTCGCAACCTCAGCATAGCGGAACGAGACATCCACATTGGACGGGTTCTTCAGGACCTCGGCGAACAGCGCATCATGTTCGCGCTTCAGCTCAGAGTTGCCCACGGAGGATAAGGACTGCGCCGCTGCCGGGGGCGGGGCGACCATGCAAAGGCCAAGCGCGACCGCCACGCCCAATGCGCGTGCACTCCTGAGAATTCTCTCGAGGGCGTGATAACCGGACATTCGCCTCCATCACCTTCTTGACGCCCGTTCGCGCCTTTCAGGCTACCGCCTCTGAATTCCTGCGAAAAGCCGCTCAATAAAAGTTTGGCGATACTCGAAAATCAATGCCGTTGCGGCGCAGCAATAGACGGGCGCGGCTGACTCGTGTCAACGGGGATCGGCCAATCCGAAACAGGCACCATCAGCCTTTCCATTTCCTTGTGGTGTTTCTATCACACGGAACAGAAGCAGCGAAGACTAGTCGAGCAGGCTCAAGACAAATCGTCCGGCCGTCAGCAATAGGAACAGGCCAAAAGCGATCTCAAGCCGACGTTTCGGCGTATTGTGGGCCAGGCGTGCCCCATAGGGAGCAAGAAAAGTCGACGTCGGCGCAACAAGCAGGAAGCCGAGGATTGAAACGAAGCCGAGAGACAGCGGCGGCAAGTCAGCAACTTCCGGCCAGCCGGCAAGAACATAGCCTATGGCTCCGGGAATCGATATGAGCACGCCAAGCCCGGCGGAGGTCGCCACCGCTGCATGCATGGAAACGCCATGCAGCGTCAGGAACATGTTCGAAATGACACCGCCGCCGATCCCCATCAGCGAGGAAGCCAGACCGATAACGAACCCGAAGACGCCGAGCCCACGCCTGCCCGGCAGAGATGGCGCCAGGCGCCAGTCGTCGCGGCCGGCAAGCAGCTTCGTGGCGTTCGTCAGCGCCACGACGATGAAGACGCATTTCAGCACCAGGCCCGGCGCGTAAGCCGCCACGAAACTGCCAAGCACCACGCCGGCCAGCACCGGCAAAGCCCAGGCCTTCAACACGTCCATCAGCACCTTTCCCTTCGCCATGTGGGTACGGAAAGAGGAGATCGACGTCGGGATGATGATGGCAAGCGACGTACCGACGCACAGGTGCATGCGATGGCTCTCGGGTACGCCGACCATGCCGAAAATCTGGTAGAGCACGGGCACGATCACGGCTCCGCCGCCGACGCCGAAGAGCCCGGCCAGCAGGCCGGTTATGACACCGGCCGCCAGCAACGCGGCAGCAAAAAGGGCAAGATCCCCCAGCGGCAGTCCGAACACGTACATTTCCCCAGGCTGTTGCGGTCGATCCGGACGCTGCGCCGGCATGCCCGGAAGGTGGCCTTCCTTTGCCCTTGTGGCGCCATAGATCGAAGTCAGATATATCCCGCCTCGATACACGCGTCGATGGATCATGACGGTTCAGCCACAGACGAACGATCCGGACTTCACCAGCCGGGACTACTGGAACGGACTCATCAAGATGGGTCTGTCGAAGCTGTTCATCCTGGCGGCCATCAACGAGCAGCCGCGCCATGGCTACGATCTCGCCCGCCGGGTTCAGGAAATGACGCGCGGCTGCTGTTCGCCGACAGCCGGCGCGCTTTATCCCGCCCTGACTGCATTCGAGACGGGCGGTTACGTGACGGTTCGCAGCGAATTTCACGGCGGACGCGAGCGCAAGGTCTACGAACTGACCGACAAGGGACGGGAGGCTCTCGCCGTGGCGATTCAGTCCTGGCGCGATGCCAGCGCCGTACTCGCCGTCCCGCATTGCCCACCCTGTGCCGCCCCGGAGGGCAGGGTTTGAGGGTCCGAAGATCATGACGCCTCGCATCGCCTGGGCCATCGCGGGACTTGGCGTCACGCAGATCGTCAGCTGGGGATCAACCTACTATCTGCTGACGGTCATGGGGCCACCGATCGCCGCCGATCTCGGCTTGCCGCCGGAGTTCGTCGCGTTCGGCCAGTCGCTGATGCTGATCACCAGCGGCCTGCTCGGGCCTCTGGCCGGCCGGATCATGGATACGCGCGGCGCGCGCCCTGTCATGACATCAGGCAGCCTCGTTTCTGCAGGTGGGCTCGGCCTGCTGGCGCTGGCGCGCGACCCTTTCCTCTACCTGGTCGCCTGCCTGGTGGTCGGAATTTCCGGAGCCATGGTGCTCTACTCGGCCGCGTTCACGGCGCTGACCCAACTCGATCCGGCGCGAGCGCGTCGGAACATCACCTTGCTGACCCTGCCGGGCGGCCTTGCTTCCACCGTTTTCTGGCCGCTTGGCACCTGGCTCCTCACCCATGTGGGCTGGCGCGAGGTTTGCCTCATCTATGCCATGATCAACGTTTTGCTGTGTCTGCCGATCCATGTGCTTGTCGCCGCGGCGCGGGGCAAGGATGGGCGGCTCGATGCTGCGCCGGCCACGGCAGACGTCGAGGGATTGCCCAAGTCGGCCCGGCAACGTGCGTTCCTGCTTCTGGCGACCATGCTGGCGCTGCAATCCCTCGCGACGGTTGGGCTGTTCAATCAGATCCTGACCTTCCTCACCGGACTTGGCCACAGCCAGGATCTGGCCATACGGATCGCCATGCTGTTCGGCGCCTCGCAAGTGTCCGCGCGCGTATTCGAGATGCTGTTCGGCGGCCGCTACGAGGTTTCGATCACCGGCGTAGTCGCCGCCTTTGGCCTTCTGGCGGCGATGCTGGTCCTGCCGCTCTCGACACAGGTCCCGGCCGCAGGCTATGTCTTCGCTGCGCTTCTGGGCGCCAGCAACGGGCTCTTCACGATCGTGCAGGGGGCGCTGACAGTGGCGCTTTTCGGATCGCGCGGCTACGGCGCGCGCATCGGATCAATTTCGGTGGCGCGCGCGTTCACGTCCGCACTCGGTCCGGTGCTGTTCGCCGCAGTTCTGGCGCGGATCGGCGCCTGGGGGCTGGCCGTTTTCTGTATCGTGGTGTCCACCGGCGTGCTCGTCGTAATGCTGATGCTGTTCCAGCACATACGCCGGCACGCTCAGGATCGCACCAATCCGGGAGCCTGAAATGTCTGCACCAGCGAACGGCTTGGCCCAAAAGAAGCAGCACGCCGCACTGATCTCGGTGATCGCCAGCGCCTTCATCGCGCTGTTCAAGCTGATCGCAGGGCTAGCGTCGGGATCTCTGGCGCTGCTGTCGGAGGCAGGTCATGCCCTGATCGATCTGGGCGCAACAGTTCTGACCCTGTTTGCGGTGCGCACCTCCGAGAAGCCCGCCGACGACGTCCACCACTATGGCCACGGCAAGATCGAGGCGGTGGCGGCTCTGGTTGAGACCGGGCTTCTGTTCGTGCTGGCCGGCTTTGTTGTCTTCGAAGGCGTCAAACGTCTCCTTGGCGGCGGCGAGACGATTGCCGTGACCTGGCCGGTTATCGCGGTCCTGGTCGCCTCGATCCTGATCGACCTCAATCGCTGGTGGCACCTGAGCAGGGTGGCGGAGGAGACCAAGAGCGTGGCGCTGGCGGCGGACGCACTGCATTTTTCCTCCGACCTGATCAGTTCGACCCTGGTTCTCGTCGGTCTCGGGCTGGTGGCTGCCGGTTTTCCGCAGGCCGATTCGCTGGCAGCCCTGGCGGTCGCGGCGTTTATCCTGGTTGCCGGGTGGCGGCTCGGCAGACGCACCGTCGATACGCTGATCGATGCCGCGCCGGAAGGGGTTCGCGACCAGATACGAGCCGCGCTGGAAAGCACATCGGGGATCATCAGTGTCGAGAGCGTCCGGGTGCGCCCGGCGGGCGCGACTTTGTTCGTCGAAGCCACCGTCACGGTTCCGCGCCTCCTGCCGCTTGATCGCGTGCAGGCGATCAAGGAGCAGGCCAGCGCCGCCATTCGCGCCGCGGTTCCGGAGGCCGAACCGACGGTTACGGCAGAGCCGCGCGCCATGGATGACGAAAGTATCCTGGAACGCGTCATTCTGATCGCCGCCAAGCGGCGGACACCCGTGCACCACGTCACGGTGCAGACAGTCGGCGGGCAGCTGTCGGTATCGCTGGACGTGGAAGTTGACGGGCGCATGAGCCTGGCGGCAGCGCATCAGATCGCCTCCAAGCTCGAAACCGCAATCCGGTCTGATCTTGGCCCCGAGACCGAGGTCGAGACGCATATCGAACCGCTTGAGGCCCAAGGCCTCGTTGGAGCTGACGTTCCGGAAAACGAAAAGGCGGCCATCGAGGAGCAGATCCGGGCGCTGGCTCTGGCCGATCCGCTGATCGGTGAGGTGCATTCCCTGCGTGCCCGCAGGACCGACAAGGGGCTGGTCGTCAGCCTGCACGTCAGGGCCGATCCGCAGGCCAGTGTGTCCGACGTGCATCTCGCCGTCGACCGGCTTGAGCATAAGGCGCGCTCTGCGAATGCCGAGATCGCCCGCATCGTCACCCACGCCGAACCGAGGCGCTAGCCAGTCTCGCCCTCGCTTGACATCCGCACGGGCTGGCGCAACCCCTGTTTCAGAGCCTCCGACAGACGACAGGACCTTCCATGCGCACCGACATCGCCCCGGTCATCCGCCTTTCCGACTACCGGGCCCCGGATTTCCTTGTGGAAACGGTCGACCTCGATTTCAACCTGCAGGCTGAGGCGACCCGCGTTCGCGCGGTGATGCGGTTGCGCCGCAATCCCGAAGGTTTCGACACAACTCCGCTGGTTCTCGAAGGCGACGACTTGTCGCTGGCCGAGGTCCGGCTCGATGGCAGGCTGCTTGGCCATGACGACTATACGGTCGCCCCGGACAAGCTCGTGCTCGCCAATCCGCCGTCCGGCGACTTCACGTTGACCGTCGAAACCATCGTCAACCCCGCGGCCAACACCAAGTTGATGGGCCTTTACCGCTCTGGCGGCAACTACTGCACGCAGTGTGAGGCGGAAGGGTTCCGGCGCATCACCTATTTCCTGGACCGGCCGGATGTGATGGCGGTCTACACGGTACGCATCGAGGCCGACCGCGACGAGGCGCCGATCCTGTTGTCCAACGGCAATCCGGGCGAAAGCGGCACCATTCCGGGTACCAACCGCCACTACGCGGTCTGGCGTGATCCCTTCCCCAAGCCGTCCTATCTGTTCGCGTTGGTGGCCGGCGATCTCGGCGTCTTGTCGGATAGCTTCCTGACACGGTCGGGGCGTGCGGTGGCGCTCAACATCTATGTCGAGAAAGGCAAGGAGGCGCGTGCAGCCTATGCGATGGACGCGCTCAAGCGCTCGATGCGCTGGGACGAGACCGCCTTCGGCTGCGAGTACGATCTCGATGTGTTCAACATCGTCGCCGTGTCGGACTTCAACATGGGCGCGATGGAGAACAAGGGCCTGAATGTCTTCAACGACCGTTACATCCTCGCCAGCCCCGACACGGCGACGGATCAGGATTACCACAACATCGAGGCGATCGTCGCGCACGAGTACTTCCACAACTGGACCGGCAACCGCATCACCTGCCGCGACTGGTTCCAGCTTTGCCTCAAGGAAGGGCTGACGGTGTTCCGCGACCAGGAATTCTCGTCCGACATGCGTTCGCGGCCGGTGGAGCGAATTTCCGCCGTGCGCACCCTGCGCGCCTCCCAATTCGTGGAGGATGCCGGCCCCCTCGCCCACCCGGTCCGGCCAAGCCAGTACAAGGAGATCAACAACTTCTACACGGCGACGGTCTACAACAAGGGTGCCGAGGTCATCCGGATGCTCAAGACCGTGATCGGCCCGGAGGCGTTCCGCCGCGGGATGGACCTCTATTTTCGCCGGCACGACGGCCAGGCCGCGACCATCGAGCAATTCGTCGCCTGTTTCGCCAGCGCCGCCGAACGCAACCTCGAAAAGTTCATGCTGTGGTACCAGCAGGCGGGAACGCCGGTGGTGACGGTGACGCAGGCCTACGATGCCGCGGCACAAACCCTGCGCATCGATTTCGAGCAGCAGGTGCCGCCAACACCGGGACAGCCCGAAAAGCTGCCCATGGTCATCCCGATCCTGATGGGAGCGATCGGCGAGAACGGCGCGGACGTCATTTCCGACCGCGTGCTGGTGCTGGAGACGGATAAGGGCTCGAAGACCTTCCAGAATGTGGCCGAACGGCCCGTTCTGTCATTGTTGCGCGGCTTTTCGGCGCCCGTCCGCCTGAAGTTCGAGCGCGACGACAACGATCTGCTGCTGCTGGCGCGGCATGATCGCGACCCGTTTAGCCGGTGGGAAGCGTTACAGACCTATGCGACGCGCCTTCTGAAGCGCTCGGTCGCTGAAATCCGTGCGGGCCGTCAGCCCTTGACCGACGCGGGGCTGGCGCAGGCAATGGCCGAGATCGTGCGGGAAGGCATGGTGGACCCTGCCTTCGCCGAACTGCTGCTCACCCTGCCCGGTGAAAGTGACATGGCGCGCGAGATCGGTGCCGACGTCGACCCCGAGGCCATCGCGCAAGCGGTGGACGCCGTGGCCGATCACATCGGACGTGCCTGCCTGGTTGACGCGCAGGCCCTTTACAACCGGCTGGCTGAGCCAAAGCCCTTTTCCGCCGATGCAGCCAGCGCCGGCGAGCGCGCCCTGAAGGCCGCGGTCCTTGCGCTCGTGGCGCGCGGCGACCGAGACGCAGGCGCGCTTCTGGCGCTCGATCAATACCATCAGGCTGCGACGATGACCGATCGGATGTCGGCGTTGCGTGTCCTCAACCGCATCGGTGGTGCAGAGCGGGAAGAGGCGTTCGCCGCTTTTGAGGCGGCCTTCGCCCATGATCCGCTGATCCTCGACAACTGGTTCTCGCTGAACGCGCTGGTGCGGACCGACGATGCCCTGGTTCGGGTGCGCAACCTGACCGACCACAAGGCGTTCTCGATCGCAAATCCAAACCGGGTGCGCGCATTGGTCGGTGCCTTCGCCATGTCCAATCCGCGCCAGTTCAACCGGGCGGATGGCGAGGGGTACCGGTTCGTTTCCGAATTCATCCGCGATCTCGATGCCAAGAATCCGCAAGTCGCCGCCCGCCTTGCCACCGCCTTCCGCACCTTCGGAACGCTGGAACCAGGACGCCGCGAGAAAGCGCGCCAGGCGCTGGAGATGCTGCAAGCGCAGCCCTCGCTTTCGCGCGACCTGAAGGACATCGTTGACCGGGCGTTGGCGTGAGCCGGCAGCCGGCAGCCGGACCGGCCCTGATCGGCTTACCTACCGCAGGGCGACAGTCGCAGACGCTGCCTGTAACAGCAGACCAGAAAATAGAACGCATTGGAACAAAATAGAACATAAATAGAACATGTCGCCGTTCGCCAGCGGGAATGGTTTCGGCAAGGGCAGCTTTCGATTCCAAAAAGCAACAAAATGCTCTGACGGGATTCGACTGCCCTTTTTGCTCTGGACAGTCCGATTCGTTGCGATTCAACTACAGCTGATTCGGGGCGGCAAAAGCGGCGCATCCCCGGTTTCAGGGCGAAGTTGACGGGGGCCAAGCATGGCGCGCACTCAAGCGGCCAATGCACGATCGCGTATTGCCACAAGTTCGGGGCTGGCGACCACGGTCGCGGAACCGGGGTACCACAGGCTGATCAGTGCGGAGATCTGGGCACAGCGCATCGTTCCGGTGCTCATAGCCGTATTTCTGGCCGTAGTCGGCACCAGCGCATTCTTCCAGATGACGGGATCGCGCGACGAATCTCTGGCCGACCACAAGAACGATCTCGACATGATCGCGACGCTGGTGTCGTCGCGGCTGCGCGAAGTCCTCCAGCCCAGCGCTGAACGCAGCTCAGAAGAAGCCTTCCGGCTGCTGCTGCCAACCGCTACTTTTTCCTACGGGCGGCGGGTCTACATCGTGGATGGTCATGGCGCGATCCTGCACGGCAGCAGCGCGGGCCAGCGGCCGGCGGCTTATATCGATGACGTCATCCAGGGATCGCAGCCCCTCCTCTCCTTCGGAGACAGGGCCGGTGTCCTGCTGGTAAAGGAAACGAACCGGGGCGAGGCACTGGCCACAGCCCGCCGCATTCCTGCCACGCAGCAGGGCGCCAGTCATGTCATTGTCGTCCAGTCCGTTTCCGACGCGCTGACCAACTGGCGAGGCCGCACGAAGGCGTTCGTAACCCTGTTCCTGACGCTCGGCGGCGTCGTTGCCGCCCTGGGGGCAGCTTTTTATGTCCAGGCGGCACGGGCCCGGCAGGCGGATCGCATCTGCAATCGGATGACGGTTCGCATCGATTCCGCTCTGGCCGAGGCGCGTTGCGGTCTTTGGGAATGGGACTTGTCCCTTGGCCGCTTTTTCTGGTCCGATTCCATGTACCAGCTGATAGGCCTCGCTCGCGGCAGCGATCTGATCAGCCTTGCGGAGATTCAGGCGCTCAGCCATCCGGACGACAGCAGCTTGTTTGCGCTCGCGGACCGCATGCTGGCGAGCAACGGGCAGACCGCAGAGTACGAGTTCCGCATGCGTCATTCAGCCGGACACTGGGTCTGGCTGCGCGCGCGCCTCCAGCTCATCCGCGACAGCGAAGCTTCGCATCCGCGCCTGATCGGCGTGGTGATCGACGTCACCGAGCAGAAGCAATTCGAGGAAATGACCCGCCGTGCGGACGTACGCCTGAGCGATGCAATCAACTCGATCTCGGAAGCCTTCGTACTGTGGGATCACGACAACCGGCTCGTCCTGTGCAACGCGAAGTTCCGGCAGTTGCACGCGCTCGCGCCGGAGACCGTGGTGCCGGGCGCCCGCTACGAGGATGTCATTCCGCACACATCCCTGGAAATGGAAACAGGATCGACCGGCGAGCGCGGCGACCGCTCGCTATCCCGCGTCTATGAAGCGCAAATGCCGGACGGGCGCTGGCTGCAGGTCAGCGAGCGCCGCACGATGGACGGCGGGTTCGTCTCCGTCGGAACCGACATCACCACCCACAAGGATCAGGAAGCGCGGCTGATGGACAGCGAGCGCCGCCTGCTCGCCACGGTGGCGGACCTGCGCAAGTCGCGACAGGCGCTGCAGATCAAGACGGTCGAACTCGCTGAACTCGCCGATCGCTACAAGGAAAAGACCATCGCGGCCGAAGCCGCCAGCAATGCCAAGACTGCTTTCCTCGCCAACATGAGCCATGAGTTGCGCACGCCGCTCAACGCCATCATCGGCTTCTCGGAAATGATGGAGCACAAGATTTATGGCGATCTCGGCTCGCGGCACTACGAGGAGTATGCGGGCCTCATCCGCCGTTCCGGTTCGAACCTGCTCACCATCATCAACGACATTCTGGAAATGGCCCGGATCGAGGCCGGCAATGTCGCGATCGATGTGTCTGAACTGCCGGTGACACCGCTGGTGCAATCCGTCGCCGATCTGGTCGCCGAGGAAGCGGCTGCCAAGCGCATCGACCTCAAGCTGGACCTGCGCGCGGACCTGTGGGTCCGGGCAGACGCGCGGGCCGTCCGGCAGGCGCTGGCTCATCTCCTTCACAACGCCATCAAGTTCACGCCGGATGGCGGGCGCGCCGCCATCCGCGTGCGCAGGGCAATGACCGGCGTCAACATCTTCATCGAGGACACCGGGGTTGGCATCTCGCCGGAGAATCTTGCACGCTTTGGCCGACCCTTCGATGTCATGGAGGGCAAGCTGATCAACGGTTGCAAGGGGTCGGGCCTCGGCGTCGCGATCGCCCGGTCGCTGGTCGAGCTTCATGGCGGTGGCATCCGTGTCCGGTCCTGGGTCAACTCCGGCACCATCGTGCTGGTCCACCTGCCGATTGCGCCGCCGCCTGGAACGCGTGACCCTGATTCGCTCGCTGCCTGAGGCAGGCTACTGCGCGGCCACTGGAACAGCCGAAGCCCGTGGCAGGGTCAGCACCGCGCGCACCCCCGGTGCATTGTCTTCGATCCGAAAGTTTCCGCCGTGGAGACGTGCGATCGCGGCGACGAGGCTTAGACCAAGCCCGAAGCCGGGTTGGGCCCTGCTCTTCTCCAGACGGACAAATCGATCCAGCACGCGCTCGCGCTCGGCTGGCGGCACGCCTACACCGTGATCGGCGACCACCAGCAGGGCGGTTCCACCTTCGCAGCCAAGCGTCAGGCGCACTTCGGCAGGCGCGTCCGCCCCTTCAACCGGCACCCCGTACTTGACGGCATTGTCGACGAGATTGGACAGCGCCTGACCGAGCAGTTCCCTGTTGCCGCGCACCACGACGGGCGTTTGCGCCTCGACCACAAGCCGCAGCCTGGCCTCCTCCGCCACCGGATCATAGAGTTCACCGACATCGCGAACGATCTTGGCAAGATCGACGTCCGTCATGGCGCCGGGCGTGGACCCGGCCTCCGCGCGGGCGATCATCAGCAGCGCATTGAACACCTTGATGAGCGCGTCGGACTCCTCGATCGTCCGCTCGAGCGCTTGCCGCAGATGATCGGGCGAACGCGCGTTGCGCAGCGCTTCCTCCGCTCCGGCCCGAAGCCGGGTCAGGGGCGTGCGCAGGTCATGGGCGATGTTATCGGACACCGCCCGCATGCCGGACATCAGTTCGTCAATGCGGGCAAGCATCTGGTTCAGGCTCTCGGCCAGCCGGTCGAACTCGTCGCCGACACCGCGAACCGGCAGGCGTTCCTTGAGGTCGCCGGACATGATGCGCCGGCCCGCCTCCGCGATGTCCTCGACAGGGCGCAGCACGCGCCGGGACACCATCAACGCGCCGAAACCACCGAGCACGAACACCAGCAGGATCGAAAGCCCCATTGCCTGGCGGATCACCTGACGCAATCGCTGGCGCTCTTCCAGGTCATGACCGACCAGCAGCCGCATGCCGTTCGGCAAGACGAAGATGCGCACCTTTGCCAGGGTAATGAACGACTCCTGCTCGTCGGCGCGGCGGAACGGCACTTCCCGCCAGCCTGGCGGCGACTGCAACACCTGAACCAGTTCCGTGGCGTTGCCGGCCAGAACCTCGCTGCGGGTATCGGCGAGGAGATAGAGAAAGCCGCGGGCCTGTCGGGATCTGCGCTCGATGGTCGCCGCGAGCCGGCGCATGCCACCGATCCGGTACTGTTCGGCGAGGCTGTTGATCTCGGTTTCGATGGTTTCGGAAAGCTGCGACTCGAGCAGGCGCCGCGTATTCCAGGCGACATAGCCCAGCACCGCGCCGGCAAAGAGCACGAAAATGACGAGATAGACGACCGCAAGGCGAAAGGCCGTGGTGCGGAGTAGTTTACCGAAGCCCGTCACGGATCATGTATCCGGCGCCGCGCACGGTATGCAGCAGCGGCTTATCGAAGCCCTTGTCGATCTTCGACCGCAATCGCGACATATGCACGTCAATGACGTTGGTCTGCGGGTCGAAATGATAGTCCCAGACGTGCTCCAGCAACATCGTACGGGTCACGACCTGCCCGGCGTTGCGCATCAGGTATTCGAGCAGGCGGAACTCGCGCGGCTGCAGATCGATCTCGGTGGCGCCGCGCGCGACGCGGTGGGAGAGTCGGTCCATTTCGAGATCGCCGACACGATAGACAGTCTGCGCCGGGGAAGAGCCGCGCCGCCGGCCCAGCGCTTCAACGCGGGCAAGCAATTCGGTGAAGGCATAGGGCTTTGAGAGATAGTCGTCACCGCCGGCCCTAAGCCCCACGACACGGTCATCCACCTGACCAAGCGCGGACAGCACCAGGATCGGCGTTTCGCGCCCCTCCCCGCGCACTGCGCTGACGAGCGACAGCCCGTCGCGCCTTGGGAGCATGCGGTCCACAATCATTACGTCGTAAGGGGCGGAAAGCGCCATTTCCAGGCCTTTCTCGCCGTCGCCGGCGTGGTCGGCGACATGCCCGGCCTCACGCAGCCCCTTGGCGAGATAGGCGGCCGCCTCCGCATCATCCTCGACGATGAGAATCTTCATGGTCATGAGACTACCACGAGAAAAGTGAGAAGGCAGGCCGGACTGGGCGGTCCGACCTGCCTCAAAAACGCTTCCCGGATTGGGCTACCTTGGGGGCGACGGGACTTTGGCAGGCCGTCTCGTGAAGCATCCTGACCATAGGTGGCCTGCGATTACGCAAACCTGTCCGGATCATGAATTCTTGGTAATGCTGTCCTGCGCCGCAACGATGCGGTCGAGTTCCGCCTGCTCCTCGGCCGAGAGCGCCGCTTGCGCGACAGGCGCGGCGACCTGTCGCCCGAACAACCGGCGCACGCCGAAAATGCCGGCGATCAGAGCCAGAAACGGCAGCGTCCACAGCAGCAGGTTCTTCATGGAGAAGACGGGGCGCAGCAGCACGAACTCGCCGTAGCGCGCCACCAGGAAGTCCTTGACCTGGCGATCGCTGTCGCCGGCGCTGATGCGCTCGCGTACCAGCCGACGCAGGTCCTTGGCCAGTTCGGCGTCGGAGTCATCGATAGACTGGTTCTGGCAGACAAGGCAGCGCAATTCTGCCCCGATTTCGCGCGCCCGCTGCTCCTGCGCCGGGTTGGGAAGGCGTTCTGCGGGAGACAGGCCAAAAGCCGGGCCAGACAGCACGGCAATCATCATCGCTGCCGCGAGAAATCGGGCCTGGCGCCGCATCATTCCGCCGCCTCAGGCATGGCGGGCAACTTGCGACGGCTCGGCGCCGCGACGCGCAGCCGGCGGTCCATGAGCGAGATCAGGCCAGCGATGGTCATCGCCAGGGGACCGAGCCAGATCAGGAGCACCCAGGGTTTCCAGTAGGCCCTGACATCGACCGAGGCGCCGTGGGCATCGCCGATGGCGAGATAGATCTGGCCAAGTCCACGCGTCAATCTTCCAGTTTCGGATGTCTGCATGGTGCGGCCGACATAGGTCCGCTTGCCCGGTTCCAGAACCGCCAACGCCACGCCATCCTTGCTCACGACAAAGCGACCGACGGTTGACGCGAAGTTCGGGCCGGGCTGCTTGCGCAGCCCCTCGAAGACGAGTTCGTAGCCGCCGATGATCGCCTTGTCACCCGGAGCCATGGTGGCGATCTTCTCTTCGTGGAAGGCCGTCGCGGCAATGCCGATCGTCATCAGGCCGACACCGGCATGGGCAATGGCCGTCGCATGCACCGACTTCGGCAGGCCAACGAAGCGCCGCATCCAGGTGCCCGCCGCTCCCCGCGAGGCGCGCACGCGCAAGTCGTCGAGCGCGCCGACAGTGACGAACATCCCGACGCCGAGGCCAAAGGCTGCCACGGCTTCGCTCGTGCGGGTGATCGCGAGGACGGCGACGAACATTCCTGCCCCGACAAGGATCGCGACGAACAGCCGCTGGGCTACCGGCAGAAGATCGCCGCGCTTCCAGGCCAGTTGCTGCCCAAAGGGCATGGCGAGCACCAGCGGCGCGCAGAGCGGCAGGAAGGTGGCGTTGAAGAAGGGCGGACCAACGGAAATTTTGTCGCCTGTCACCGCTTCCAGCGCCAGCGGATAGAGCGTGCCGGTCAATACCGCGACGCAGGCCGCCGACAGAAAGAGGTTGTTGAGAACCAGGCTGCCCTCGCGCGAGACCGGCGAGAACAATGCGCCGCCGGCCAGCGCCGGTCCGCGCCAGGCGAACAGGGCGAAGGCCCCGCCGATGAACAGGCACAGGATGAGCAGAATAAAGACGCCGCGCGCCGGGTCGGAGGCGAAGGCGTGGACAGAGGTCAGCACGCCGGAGCGCACCAGGAAGGTTCCGAGCAGCGACAGCGAGAAGGTGAGCACCGCCAGGAGGATCGTCCAGACCTTCAGCGCCTCGCGCCTTTCCATGACGATGGCCGAATGCAGAAGCGCCGTGCCCGTCAACCAGGGCATCAGCGAAGCGTTCTCCACCGGATCCCAGAACCAGAACCCGCCCCAGCCGAGTTCGTAGTAGGCCCAGTACGACCCCATGGCGATGCCGGCGGTCAGCGTCGTCCAGGCGATCAGGTTCCACGGCCGCACGACCCGTGCCCAGGCCGCATCGATACGCCCGAGGATCAGGGCGCCGGCGGCGAAGGAAAACACGATCGAATAGCCGACATAGCCGAGGTAGAGCAGCGGGGGATGGATCGCCAGGCCTGGGTCCTGCAGGATGGGGTTGAGCGAACGGCCTTCTGCGGGAGCGGGAAACACGCGCAGGAACGGGTTTGACGTCAACGCGATGAACAGCAGGAAGGCGAACGCGATCGAGGACTGCACCGCGATGGTCGCGGCCCGCAATGCCTCGGGCATGTGCCGACCAAACAGCGCGACGCAGGCGCCGAACAGCGCCAGGATCAGCACCCAGAGCAGGATCGACCCCTCGTGGTTCCCCCAGACGCCGGAAAAGCGATAGATCAACGGCTGGTCGGTGTGGCTGTTCTCGTAGACGTTGAGAACGGAGAAATCCGACTGGACGTAGACTGCCGTCAGCGCCGCGAAGGCCAGCGCCAGCAGAACGAACTGCGCCAGCGCGGCGGGACGCGCCGTTGCCATCAGCGCGCGGTCCTCGCGCACCGCGCCCCACAAGGGCAGAACCGTACCGATGGCGGAGCACGCCAGCGCCAGCACCAGGGCGAAATGTCCGAGTTCGGCGATCACTTCGGTTTGCCCCCCGCTTCGCCGGGCTTGGCCTCGCCCTGCCAGTGCCCCTGTTTCTTGAGGGCGTCGCTCACTTCGCGCGGCATGTAGTTCTCGTCGTGCTTGGCAAGCACCGTATCGGCGAGGAAGCTGCCGTCGGCGTGCAGCACACCCTCGCAGACCACCCCCTGCCCTTCACGGAACAGATCCGGCAGGATGCCAACATGTCGCACAGTGATGGAGGCATTGCCGTCGGTAACGCGGAAGCTGATACGCTGCCCCACGGCGCGCTCCACGGAGGCGTTCTCGACAAGGCCGCCGAGACGGAAGCGCTGGCCTGGCTTGATTGCCATCTGCTGCACTTCAGTCGGTGAGCGGAAGAAGACGATCCGGTCCTTGAGGGCCGTCAGGATGAGGGCCACGGCCAGGGCGAGTATGGCGCCGGCCGACGCGATCAAGGTGATGCGACGCTGCTTTCGCGTCATGGCTTGGCCTCCGCCGGGAGCCCGAGTTCCCCGGCAAGCGCTTCGATGGCTGCCGCACCATCCTTGCCCCGGAACGCGGCGCGGGCCTCCGCCACGGCCGCGATCAGCTTATCCCTTTCGCCCAGGACGGCGAGAGCGCGAATGAGCTTCTGCCAGTCCTCGGCCGAGCCGCCATCCTGTTTCAGCCGGATTGCGAGGGCGTCCACCATGCCGCGGATGGCGGTGCGGCGCTCTGCCTCCGGAAGCGAACGGATCGCGTCGGCGGCGGCGCCCGTCGGACCCAGGCGCGCGAGATTGGAGCGGATCGCGGTTTTCTCGTTGCCGTCCGGCAGGTCGTCATGCAGCGCCTGCCAGACTGCGCGGGCGCCGTCCAGGTCTCCGGACTGCTCTGCTGCAAGTCCCCGGTAGAAGCGGGCGCGCGCCAGTTTCGGATCGCCGGCAAGAGCCTTGTCGATCGCAGCCTTCGCAGCATCGCCGACGACGCCGCGTGCGTTGAAAATCAGCGCCTCGGCCAGCGACGCCTGCCGCTCCGGCGTATCGCCCTTCAACGCAATCAGCCGTTCCGCTGCCGCGACCGCGTTCTCGAAACGGCCGAGCCGCATGTACACAGGGAAGGCGAGTTCCCAGCCTCGGGCATCGTCCGGGCTGTCAGCGAGGTGCGCATCGAGCCGGCCGATCAGGCGGGTCAACTCCTCGTCAGAACGGTTGAGATCGGTGCGCGAGGCATAGGGCATGCCGGGAAGTTCCGGGCGGCCCTGGGTCAGGTAAAGTGAAAGGGTCAACGCCGGTATCGCCAGGACCGTGAGCGCCTGCGCCAGCCGCCTGCGGCTTGCATCGTTACCGATTGCAGCCGAGCCGCCGCGCTTCACGCCGATGAGCCGCCGCGCTGCTTCGGCCAGCGCGGCCTTCGCGTCGTCGGCCGCCATCAGCCCTTCGGCCTCCAGCCGCGCGATTTCAGCTTCACGGCTCTTGTAGAATGCAACGTCGAAATCGCCGCCGCCGGAAGCCAGAGGCTTCGGCGTGATGGCCATCAACAGCACCAGTACGACGGCTGCGACCATGCCCGCAGCCAGAAACCAGAACAGCATGCCGCTGCACATAAGGCGTTTGGCGCGGAAAGGAAACGCGACTTTCGCGCACGGCCCTGCGATTTCGTTCTTGCAGGCGCCATTAGACCGCAGGCAGCACCAGTTTCGCCCTCAGCCCGCCAAGCGGCGAGTCGTCGAGTTCGAACGTTCCATGGTAGAGGGCAGCAAGGTCCACGACGATGGAAAGGCCAAGGCCGGAGCCGGGCTTGGTCTCATCGAGGCGGCGGCCGCGGCGGGTCGCCTGCATTCGGTTCTCTGGTGTCAGGCCCGGGCCGTCGTCATCGATGAGGACGCTGAACCGTGGCGCGGCGCCGGGATCCACGGGAACGGGGGCGATAGAGACCTCGACGCGGCTCCTCGCCCATTTTCCGGCGTTGTCGATCAGGTTGCCTATGAGGTCTTCCAGATCCTGCCGCTCACCCCGGAACCTCAGACCTTTCGCGCCGGTCGAGACATAGGCGACGTCGCGGTCACGGTAGATCTTCGGGAAGGTGCGCAGGAATGCATCGATCACAGGATCGACCTCCGTCACCGAGCCGATGGTGACGGCGCGCGTCGCGGCGCGCGCACGATCGAGGTAGTACTGCACCTGATCCTTCATGATCCCGGTTTGCTCGCGGAGCTTCAGTGCCAGCGCCGACGTATCCTGCTCAGCTTCGTTGACGAGCACGCTAATCGGCGTCTTCAATGCATGCGCGAGGTTGCCGACCTGCATGCGTGCGCGATTGACGATCTCGCGGTTGGCGTCGATCAGCTCATTGAGTTCGTGGGCCAGCGGCGCCACTTCCTGCGGGAAACGTTCGCCGACATGCTCCGCGTCGCCCTGGCGCACGGCAAAGACGGCCCGGCGCAATTCGGCCAGCGGCATCAGGCCATAGCCAACCTGCACCACAGTGGACCCGATCAGAGCAGCGCCGAGCAGCACGAATGTGATGGTCAGGGCGGTATTGAACCGGTTGGTTTCATCCTGGATTTCAGCCGCGTTCCCGGCGACTGAAATGTAGAATCGATTGTTGTCGCCAAGGTCGATCAGCTGTTCGAGGATGCGCAACCTCTTGCTTTCCGGCCCGGTGATGTAGCCATCCGAAGCATCGTTCTCTCGCCTGGGGTCTATCGGGTCAATAAGGAAGGGCAGCTTGGTGGAGAACAGCGAGCGCGAGGTGCGCATCACCGCCGCAGTGTCCTTTTCCTGATCAAGTTTGACGATCTGCCAGTACCAGCCCGAAAGAGGAATCTGGAACTGCGGTTCGCCGAGATTGCCCACATCGGTGGATGTCCCGTCAGTCAGGGTGGCGACGTCAGCAACTAGCGCCTTCAGGTAGAGACGGAGCCGCTCGTCAAAGGCCTGTGTCACCGAACGGCGGTTGAGTTCAGACAACACCAGCCCCGCGATCAGCAGGACCGTGCAGCATAACAGCGTGGCGGAAAGCAGGAGGCGGCCGGAGAGCGAGCGGATCCGCATCCAGGATTAGCCTGACTTGGCCTTCCCGGGCTGGCCGACGAGGTAGCCGAGGCCGCGCACTGTCTCGATGATGTCGACGCCAAGCTTCTTGCGCAAGCGACCGATGAACACCTCGATGGTGTTGGAATCGCGATCGAAATCCTGATCATAGAGGTGCTCGACCAGTTCCCCGCGCGAGACCACGCGCCCCTGGTGATGCATCAGGTAGGCCAGCAGCCGGTACTCATGGGACGTCAGCTTCACGGGATTGCCGTCGACAATCACCCGGCTCGAACGCGTATCGAGCAGCACCGGCCCGCAGGAAAGTTCACTGGTGGCATGGCCGGCCGCCCGGCGCACCAGCGCGCGCAGGCGGGCCAGCACCTCTTCCATATGAAAGGGCTTGGTGACGTAGTCGTCCGCACCGGCATCGAACCCTTGGACCTTGTCGCTCCAGCGGTCGCGCGCGGTGAGGATCAGCACCGGCATGCGCCGCCCCCCCTTGCGCCACTTTTCCAGCACTGAAACACCGTCCATGCGCGGCAGTCCGAGATCGAGCACGATGGCGTCGTATGGCTCGGTGTCGCCAAGGAAATGGCCTTCCTCGCCGTCGAAAGCGGTATCAACCGCATAGCCCGCGTTCTGCAACGCAGTCACGAGTTGGCGGTTCAGATCCTTGTCGTCTTCCACAACGAGCAGGCGCATGGTCGTTCACGTTCTCCCGGAAGGGAATCCCTCGAAAGCATACAGCAGGCACCGCCGACGCGACAGGAAATTGCGCCGGCGGCGACTGCGATGCGACAGGGTCCCTGAACTCGGCCTGAACGGGCTCTAGTCGATCCTGCGCGTGGCCGCCACGCGGTACATGGTCGAAGCCACGAAACTGGCGCCGGCGACCGCGTTCAGGATGGCCTCGACCACTGCATTCTGATCGATCATGCCCGTGTTGAACCCGAGCATCGAAGCCGCGACGGCTGTCAGTCCCACCAGATTGGCCCAGACGGTGCGGCTTTCGAACATGGATTTGGTCGGTGTCATGGCCTGCGTTTTCCTTGTAGTGGTGTTGGAGGTGTTGGAGGCGATGGATGGTGATGGCTGTCCCGTTGCCATGGCGAGCGCGGCGCGCTCCACCGCCGCGACGCGCGCCATCCAGCCACGCCCGAAAACGGCGAAAATGCGCAGCTTGCCGAGAAAGCCCCGCCGTTCGGCGCACACCGCGCGGATCGTCGCCTGTGGCGTGTCCGAGCGCGCAGTGGCAAGGGCGCGAAGCGCCCGTTTCGGACCGGAATTGACGGCATAGTCGAACGTCGCGAGATCGACGCCCGGCGCCAGGTGGTCGCCGCCGATGGCGTCCCAGTAGCGCTGGCGATAGATCGCCGCGGCTTCGGCTCGGGTTAGTCCGCGCACCTCCGCCTTGCTGACCGGCCTGCCACGCCAGGCGGCAAGCACGGCGCGGGTGATGCCGAGGTTGGTCGCCCCCCCGGGGTCGGCGGGGTGGTCGGCAAATCCCCCTTCATGCGCCAGTGTGTGCGCGAGACACCGCTCGAAATTGCCCTTCGCCATGGTCGCCTCATCCAGCCCGCGCGCGGTCGAACAGCGCCTTGAGATCAACCCCCGCCGCCGCCGCGATGCGGTTCAGCTTGGGCGATGTTTCCGGCGGGTTGGGTTCCGATACCCAATAGTCCCGCGTGCCCTGCGACATCGCCGCGAGAGCGGTATCCCATGCGGCCCTCTGGCCAATCTCATTGAGCGCATAGCGCAGCGCGAGAGCCGAGGCGCAGCGCACCGGCGCGGGAGGCGCTTCATAGGGCGCTATGGCAACCCCGGACTCCAGCAGCGCCGCGAAGGCCTCGGGATGATCGGGCGCCGAAAGCGCCACCGCCCCGGCGCTGTCGGTGGCGATGATCGCCGCCGTCCCCTCCAGGTTGGCGTAACGTGCGGATAGGACCTTCATGCCTGCACCTCGCTCACGATCAGGGTGACGCCCATCGAGCCGCCGAGCTTGCGGCCGGAAGACAGCCCGTTGGCATAGATCGCCGACGAGCCGCCAACGCGCACGCTCCAGGTCTGGGATGACGTGCTGGACGCCGCCTGCGCCCGCTCCATGGCGAGAACGGTCGGGTATCCGTTGCCGTTGATGGTCGACATGACGGTGCCGATCGCAGCGGAGCCGCCGTTGAACAGCGCGGCATAGGCGTAGATCGCCGAGGTGCTGTCGAACGGCCCGGCAAATCGCGCATGGATGCGGTTCGCGGCCGAGGTCGGCGTCAGGGTCGCGCTGACGATCTGCGTCCCTTCCGTGCTGGTCGGCACGGTGTCGTCGTTCGGAATGGAAGTCGAAAGCGCCGCATTGGCCGTGTAGCGGTCCGAAGCGATCTGCACCAGATCGCCCGGCAGCTTCATGCCGGCGGAATAGACCGCGACGTTCGTCGGTGCGGTCCATGTGCCGAGCGTCGCCAGTCCGGAAGACCATTCCAGACGGCCGAGAACGACATAGGGCTTAGAGGCGACCGCCGCGCCTGTGTAGAACACATGGGCGCTGTCCGCGCCGCCCGCGCCACCTTCCGCCGTGGATGAGGCGATGGGCGAGCCGCGCCCGAGCGGAAAGATGTTTTCTCCGGACAGGCAGTTGATGATCCCGAGGCGCACGGTCCCGCCATCGTCAAAGGCGACGATCCACAGCGCGAACGGCGTGTTGATGGCTGCAACGCCCAGGGTGGAGCCGGATGAGAGCGTCAACGAGGTTGGGGTTGCCACCTCGCGCGTTGCGACGCTGCCGGAACTGGCCGTAGCGGACCGGAACGGTATCATGACCGTGTCGGAGCCCGATGGCGCGGCAAGTGCCGCCGTCTTCAGGTCAACCGTCAGCGCGCCGCCTGCAACGCTGGCTGACAAGCCGACATTCACCAGCGCGTTGATGCCGCTTGCCGCTCCGCCGCCGCCACCCCCGGCGCCGGTGGCTCCGAAAGGGAAGTCCACCACGCCGCTCGTCGGGTCAATCACCAGCGCCTGTTTCCAGGTCGCGCCATCTGCGGACACCTTGATGGCGTACTGTTCATCGCCCATCAGTCCGGTTTCCGCCCGTCCGGAATAACCGGTCTGGTACAGCTGGCTCACCGTATTCGCGGCAGCATCCTTGTTCAGCTTGAAACGGAGGTCCCCGGTACCGGACGGCGTGGATTCCGCCGCGAAGAGCGCATTGTTGACCTTCACCGCAAGAGGGTTGGCGCCATCCGCCATCGTGCCGAGACCGAGCTTGACCAGGTTCTGGAGTTCGGTGATGCCGCCTGTCGACGACGTAGCGCTCCAGCCAGAGCCGTCGAAGGCAAGCAAGGCATTCTCCGCGATCACGTAGGCGCACCAGCCAACGCCCGGCGCCAGGAAATTCCAGCCGCCGGCATCGAAGCTTGCGACCGCGCCGGCATGCCCCACGAAGGCCCCGGTCGGCGCGGCACCGACGATGTAGCGGTCGCCATTCGCCGGGGCAGCCGGAGGCGTGTCGCGGTTGCGTTCGATCACCGCGAGCTGGACGATCGCGTCGAGCCGCAGCAGCGCCTCGTTGACGGTGACGTGCTTCTGCGCCTGGCCTGCGGCGGTCAGTTGCAGGCCGAGCAAGGGCGTGGTTTCGCTCATGGGGTCAGTCCGTTCGTGTTGGGGACATTCAGCGGATGGGCACGATGCCGGCGAATGGCATGCCGTCGCCGACGGCACGGCTAATCTGCACCAACCGGACGTTCAGCGCGGCTTGCGGCGCACCGAAATCGGCGAGTTCGTCCGCGGCGGCATAGGCGCATGACGGCTGGGTCGCGGCGATCGAGCGCAGCAGCGCGCCCGCCATGCTGCGAATGTCCAGGCGATAGGCTTCGCTCTCCTCGCCGAGCGGAACGTCGAGCGCTTCCCAGTTGTCGCCCCCCCGCCGCGTTCGCCGGATCCAGTCGAATGTGAC
>DAOMXN010000016.1:0-22802 GCA_035437025.1 Beijerinckiaceae bacterium
GGCTTCGATGCGATTGTCGTGCTGTTCGCCGATACCCCGCTCGTGCGCGCCGCGACGGTGCAGCGCCTGGCTGAGGTGGCGCATGGCGGCGCCGTCGCGGCGATGTGCTTCCGCGCCAAGGACCCGACGGGCTATGGCCGCTTCCTGATGGATGGCGAGAATGTCGCGGCGATCCGCGAGCAGAAGGACGCTACCGATGAAGAACGGCGCATAACGCTCTGCAGCGGCGGTCTTTTCGGCATTCCGGGCCAATCGGCGCTGGCCATCCTTGAGGCCATTGGCTGCCAGAATGCGCAGAACGAATACTACCTGACAGAGGCGGTTTCCGTGGCGCGGGGGCGCGGCCTTGCTGTCCGCCCGGTCGAGGTGGACGAGGAAGAGGCTTTCGGTGTCAACGATCGGGCGCAGCTGGCCTATGCGGAGCAGGTCTTGCAGGGGCGGCTGCGCCGCGCCGCCATGCTCTCCGGCGTGACCATGATTGATCCGTCCAGCGTCTATCTGTCGATGGACACGGTCCTGGCGCGCGACGTCACCGTCGAACCCGGCGTGTTTTTCGGGCCGGGCGTGAGGGTCGAGGAGGGCGCCGTCATCCATGCCTGGTCGCATCTGGAAGGCGCCACGGTCGGACGCGGCGCCTCGGTTGGCCCCTTCGCCCGGTTGCGTCCGGGCGCGCAGCTCGGCGAACAGGTCAAGGTCGGCAATTTCGTCGAGGTCAAGGCGGCCCAGGTCGAGGCCGGCGCCAAGATCAGCCATCTCAGCTACATCGGCGATGCCCGCGTCGGCGCGGAAGCCAACATCGGCGCCGGCACCATCACCTGCAACTACGATGGTTTCCGCAAGCATCGGACGGACATCGGGCGGCAGGCTTTCATCGGCTCCAACTCGTCGCTGGTCGCACCGGTCAGCATTGGCGACGGGGCCTTCGTCGCTTCCGGCTCGGTCATCACCGACAATGTCGAGAACGATGCGCTGGCGCTGGGACGTGGCCGTCAGGCGGTGAAGTCGGGCTGGGCGGTCGCATTCCGCGCCCGGCCGGAAAACATCGCCAAGAAGAAAGACTAGCCAGGTCCGGCGCAGCCGTCAGGCGCCAAGCTTGGCCTTGAGTTCGCGCCCGAGCGGATGTTCCTGGGAAAGGCAGCGGGCGTCAAACGCCCCATCCAGGATCACCGTGGCCGTGGCCGGCTTTTGCAGCATGGAGGCGAGGCCGCCCTTCTGCGTGGCCGGTGCGCCCACAGACACTTCCCAGACATGCTTGTCGGTGCCGGGAACGCGGCGAACCGGCTTGGCCTCGACCGGACGGCCCATGAAACCGTCGGCGCTGGACCATGGGCGCGGGCCGGACTGGTTGGCGCCCCATTGCGTTTCCAGCGCCCGGCGAACCGGCGTTCCGGGCTGGACGTGCTGCGGGCCGAACTGCTCGCGCAGCGCGGTGTCGACCTGAACGGGCGTGCGACCGTCCGGCAGCCACTTCACCCGCCACATCTGATCCCCGTTCGCGGCGCGCGGTCCTTGCGGCTGCGCGCTGCAGGGCTTGCCGTTCAACTGGCCGGCCCAGGGTTGCGCCTGATGCGCGCGGGCCTGCGCGCCGGAGCGGTTTTCGGCCATGACCAGCGAGGTGAACACGCGCGCACGGTCAGCATCCGCCTGAGGGGCGGGCATCGAACCGAAGCCGTTGGTGATCCTGACTGTCATGCCAATCCAAACATGTCGCGCCATGCCCGCAAGCGCAGGCATCGTCTGCAACAGGCCTTCTAGCAAACCGGCGCCTGTATGGAAAGCCCTTACATGGGAAAACGGTCCATGCGGTTAAGCCGCATTTGGAGCCGGTTGCCGCCGGCGGCGCTCACTTCCGGCGGGCGCGGGATCTTCCCGTCCCGCTAGTCGAGCAGCTTGCCCAGCGAGGCGGCGCGCGTGCGCTCCAGGTTCATGGTGGCCGAGGGGCCGCACATCACGGCGGTCGCGATGGCCAGCGCCTCGATCGTCGCCATCTGGCTGAAGCGGTAGGCCTTGGGCGCGTAGACGTTCGGTTCGTCGTCGGCGCCGATATGTACAAGTTGCGTGCAATAGGCGCCGAGCGCCGTGTCGCGGGGCATGATACCGACCACGGGCACGGCGTTCTCTCCAAGAATGGCCAGGGTCTGCACAAGTTCCGCGTTCGCGCCCGAGCGCGAGATGCACACGACCGCATCGCGTGGCCCAAGCGTCGAGGCCGACATCACATGCTGATGCGAATCCGAATAGGCGATTGATGGAATGCCGAGCCGGGCGAACCGCAGCTGCGCATCCTGCGCCAGGAACGCCGATTCGCCGTGGGCGTAGAACTCGATGCGGCGTGCCTCCGCCAGCAGGATCGAGGCGGCCGAGATCGCGGCATAGTCCAGTTCGGACTTCAGCTTCATCAGCGAGGACAGCACCCGGTCGATGACCTTGGTGGCGATTTCGTTGGGCCGGTCCCGCGCCGAAATCTCGATCTGGACGATCGGCATGGAATCCGGCTGCTGCCGCGCCAGCACGATCCGCAACTCGCGGAAGCCGCTGTAGCCGAGGCTCTGGCACAGGCGCGCCACGGTCGGCTCGCTGACATTCGCCGCGCGTGCGACGTCGGTAATCGAAAGGTCGGGAACGCGGGTGGCATTCTCGATGATGAAGGCAGCGACCCGTTGGGCCGCGGGGCCGAGCCCTTCGCCGACGCGGCGGATTTCCTCGATGAGCGGGGAGGATGTGGGTTCGCTGCCAGACACGTGTCGGTTCCTTTTCCGCGGCAGGAAAGAAGTTTCCGCTGCATCGGGCAGGAATCTACAGGAGCGGACGCGCGAACAAAAGCCCTGTCCGATGGTTGCGAACAGGGCTTGTCGCCCTTGACGGCGTCAGCGGACCGTCGTGGTCAGTTCGTCAACTCGGATTTTTCACGCGGCGACATCGAGAACGAGCCTTTCCGCGGGCGCGAAAAATTCAAGTAGTACATCGCCGTGTCGTACTTTGGCGAAAATCCGGTCTGGATCGTCGGCTTGTAGCGGATGTAGACCTCCACCGCGATGACCTGGTCGCCGGGCGTGAACTGCAGGCCCTGCAGGTCGCCGGGATTGAGCTTGTTCTGCTCCTTTGAACCGCCGCGCGAATAGCGCAGCACCGAGCTGCCCAAACCTGGGTTTCCATAGGATTCCTGCCAGAGCACATAGGGTTCGGGGAAAACGTCGGCGGTGCGCCCCGGCTTGTCCCGCTGGATCGCGGTGTAGACCACGCGGAAATCCCCACCTCCGACCTGCAGCGGCTTGGCCACTTCCGGGACCGCCATTGCGATGCGCTGGATGTCATCCAGAGACGGCTGGGATTGCTGATTGATGATGTTCAGCACGTTCGCGGCCGAGCTTTCCACCTTCTGGTTGGCGTAGACATAGTTCGAGGCTTCGATCAGGCCGATGAAGATCGTGATCAGGAGTGGTGCGATCAACGCGAACTCGGTCGCGGCCAGTCCCCGCTCGTCCTTGCGCAGCCGGTGCTGTCTCAGGCGATCAATAAGCTTCATTTTTCACGAACGCCGTTGCTTGGATGTGGAGATTGTCGGAACTGCCCGAATTGAGCCAGCCGATGAGCGGTGTCATGAACTTGTAGGTGCAATCGACCTGATACCGGACGATCTGGTTCGCACCGCCGATATTGCCGCCGCCGACGCGACTGGGTTGGCTGAGGCTGCTCCAGATCGTGGTGGTCACCTGAAGCGTGGTGTTGGCGAGCAGGAACTGCCCGACCTCCTGACGGAGCATGTCGTTGAAGAGTTGCTGGCGGTTGGCCGGAATCTCGCCTGCGAAATTGCCAGTGATCGCGCGGCGCGCGACGATCTGCGTCGCGGTTTCCACCGCCGACCGCAAGTACAGCATGAACCCGAGTTCGATGATCGAGAACATCAGGAAGATCAGGACCGGAGCGACAAACGCGAACTCGATCGCCGTGGCGCCCCGCTCGTCTCGCCGGAACCGGCGAATGAAACTTCTGCGAACCATGGTTCCGACCGGGTCCTTACTTGCGGAGAACGGGCGCATAGAAATTCTGCGCGATGTCTTTGTAGGCCGCGACAAGTTGCTCATCCGTTGCGACGTTGTAGCAATTCTGGCGGTGCTTGCAGCGAAGCATGGCGCTGGGGTTGTCTTCCCGGGCCGTGGCGTCGCTGTAGGCGCCGCTGGCGCAGCGGGCGAAGACGTTGTTGATGATGTCGCCGCCCACATCCGACTCCTGCACGTCGAACAGGATGGTGAAAATCTGGACGTTGTTCTCTTTCAGGAATTTGCAGATCCGGATTTGCTCATCGTTGTATGGCTTGTAGTTGTAGACATACTGGTTGTAGAAATTTCCGGGTCGCCAGTTCGTGAAGCAACACCCGATGTTCGATCCGTCAGACATCAGGATCAGCACTTTCTTGATGTCGCGGGTGTTGTAGGGCTTCACCTCTTCGGCGCCCGGGAAGTAGGTCCTCTGCGTTGGGTCGAGCATGAGACCGGCCGTATGCGTCGGCAGGTCGGTCCTGGTCCAGGCGACGGCCTCCGGCGTCAGCGTCATGCGGTCCAGGGCTTGCTGAAGCAGGGTGGTGTTGGAGGTCATGGACTGGATGGCGCCGAGCGGCTCGAAGCCATTGAAGTCCGCGTAGTAGCCCTGTGCCTCGGATTGCCCGACGCTGGGCGGAATCATGGTCGGATTGGCGAATTTGACCTTGGCGTTGTAGGGCACAAGCCCGACCTTGAAGCTCGCGGTCGCCTGGTTGGCCTTGACGATGTCGATGAAGGCCTTGACGCCGGTCTTCATGGCGTTGAAATGCCGGCAGCCCGGATCGGGCGTCAGTTCCAGCAACGTGTCGCCGGGAACCTTGCGGTTTGTGTTCGGCGTCCGGCCCTTGTTTGAGCACATCGTTCCTGAGGCCGGCAGCCCCATCACGACTTCCAGGTTGTTGACCTCGCGCTTGGCTTGCGCCCGGTGCTGAACCCCGAGCTTGTGAATCCCGACCACCTGACCGAGGATGGTCTGCACCTCCGCCTCGATGTCCACCTCGACGATGACCGGACCGTTCCCGGTCGAACTGCGCACTTTCACGCCACCGGGCTTGATCGAGACAGCTTGCCTGTAGCTCTCCGGAACCTGGGCGTTGAAGAACCGCTCGGCCACCGCGACGCGATCCTCACCATCGACCGAGGCTGCGGCGAGTGCCGCGTGGTCCGCCGCGTTGGCGACGATTGTCTTGGCGCGCAGGAACCGCGTCGTATCCACGGCAAGTCCCGCGAATCCGATCAGGGCTGGCAGGGCGAGTGCCACGATGATGGCGCTTGAGCCTTGCCGGTCGGCTGGCAGGCGAGCGCCAGCCGACAGCAGGCGCGAGAGCAGGCGCTTATGGCCGGCAGGACGGGGATCAATCGACACCGACGCTATCCTTCACGATCAGTCCGTTGGCGATGAAGGTCCCGTTCCCCCGCGTACGCAGGTTGTAGGTCCTGTACCCGTCAGTTTCCGGCACGGCTTCGATGGTTTCGACCCGAACGCTGCCGTTGAGGGTGACCAGTGTGTCGCCCACCACGAGTTTCGGCACGTCCTGCAATCCGTACTTGAAGGCGCCATCCTCGAAGTCGATGGCCTTCCAGCCCGTCGTGGTCATGACGGGATGATCCGCCGTGAGCGTGATGGCCCCGTTGATGCGATGGAGAATCACGCGCGACCAGTCGAGCGAAACCAGTTCCAGCACGGTATTCGTGCGCCCGAGGCCGGCGACGACATCACCGGCGCGAATGTCCTCGATCACCTTCTCGGACCCGTCGGCCATCTGGATGCGCGTTCCGGCGGCCAGGCAGTCGCCGCAGGTCGAGCGGGTCTGGACCATCGCGCCGAGGCAGATATTGGAAGATTGCTTGTCGTCGCAGGTCAGCTTCGACTCGAGTCCCTGACCGGCCGGAATGACCTTCCACGGGCTCGGAAGCTGGCGCGTCTGCATGAAGGCGGCAACCCGGCTCGGCATCTGAACGCCGTTGAACGTCGTCGAAAGCTTGGCGGCGGTATCATAGAACGAGCGGTCGATTGTATTGACCGCGATGCCGAGCGCCGTCGCCGCATCCGTCCGGCACGTGATCTCGCAAAGGGCATAGTCCGCCAGCGCCTTGGTGTTGGGAGACGTTACTCCGGTGTTGTGCTTGGGAGCGGCATCGAGCAGCGCCTTCTGGAGAGGACCGCACTTCTTGGCGAGACAGGCGTTCAGGTCCTTGGCCGCATTCGCACGCCGCTCCTTCTCCTTGTTGTCGGAAGTCTGCAAGGGCTTGTAATGATTGCAGAACTCGGCCTTCTCCGGCCCGGCTCGGAAATAGCTGGGGCAGGGGCCGCCGCCATTGTGGATCCATTCAACCGTGCACTGATACGGGCGATCGCAGCACATTTCGGCCATGAACGACGGCATTCTCGCTTCCGACGTCCACTCGTCCATTGTCGTCGGGCAGAAGTCCTTGGGCGGGCAGTGACAGGCCGGAATGTTTTGCGGATTGCTCCAGCGCATCATTTTGCCCGGCACTGGCAGGCAGGAAGGCGTCACGGCCTTCCATGCGAGCTGGGCCTGTGCAGTCGCGACCAGTCCGAGCAGGGCAAACGTTGCTGCGATCGGGCGCAAACGCCTCAAGGAGTCTCGGCCTGTTGCTCGCACTTGCGTTAGCCCCGGGTTAGATCATCAATATCCTATGAAATCTGTCGCATGCCGGCTCTTTCGATCACGTTAATTGCGAACGAAAAAGCGCTGTCCGGAGGCAAAAAGCGGATGTTACTGCTCCATTTCGGGTTGAAATTCAGCGCAAGGCATCGCACGCTCGGCCGTTCCTTTGCGACGGAGTTCGATGTCTACTGAAGTCCTGCGGCTGATAGTCTTTGCCGCGATCCTGACGAGCCTCATGGTGGTCGAGCATTTCGCTCCCTGGCGTGGGCAGGCTCAGCGTTTGCGGCGGTGGCCGTCCAACCTCGGCGTGCTGTTGATCGATTCTGCGCTGGTGCGCCTGGTTTTCCCGGTCACCGCTGCCGGGTTTGCGGAACTGTGCGCGCTGAAGGGCTGGGGGCTGTTCAACCTGCTGGCCGTTCCCGGCTGGATCGCCTTCGTCCTGTCAGCGGTTGCCCTCGACCTGGCGATTTATTTGCAGCACCGCGTTTTCCATCACGTGCCGGCACTCTGGCGCCTGCATCGCATGCACCATGCCGACACCATGCTGGACGCCACGTCGGGGACGCGGTTCCATCCTCTGGAAATCCTGTTGTCGATGGCCATCAAGCTGGCCGCCATCGCAGTGCTGGGCGCGCCCGCCGCAGCGGTGATCCTGTTCGAAATCCTGCTCAACGCAACAGCGATGTTCAACCATGCGAACATCGTTCTTCCGACCCGAGCAGATCGCGTTCTACGATGGTTTCTGGTCACGCCGGACATGCACCGGGTGCACCACTCCAGCGAGCGCATCGAAACGGACAGCAACTTCGGGTTCAGCCTGCCCTGGTGGGACTATCTGTTCAAGACCTACAACGAGCGGCCCGAAAAGGGCCTCGACGGCATGGAAATCGGCCTGGAGGTCTTTCGTGATCCGGGCGAGCAGCGGCTCGATCGCATGCTGACGCAACCCTTCCGTGACCCGTAGGTCCTGACCGGGCTTTTCACGATCTTTCGGAAAAATCCGCCAGAAAACAGGCGATTCTCAAGATTTTTAAACTTGTTGTGCAACGTGACTTGAGATCGTGGGGCGAACCGGCGAAAAGCCGCCGACGATCACGGAATCGCGAGGGGCAGCGACATGTGTGGCATTGTGGGCATTCTGGGCGTCGGTCCTGTCGCGCCCCAGGTGGTCGATTCCCTGAAGCGGCTGGAGTACCGGGGTTACGATTCCGCCGGCATCGCCACCCTTGAGAACGGCCACCTCACCCGCCGGCGCGCGGAAGGCAAGCTGCGCAACCTGCAAGCGCTGCTGACGCTGGAGCCGCTGGCCGGCCATATCGGCATCGGTCACACCCGCTGGGCGACGCACGGTCGGCCGAGCGAGTACAACGCCCATCCCCACGCAACCGACCGCGTTGCGGTCGTGCACAACGGCATCATCGAGAATTTCCGGGAATTGCGGCAGGAATTGACGGGCGAGGGCGTCAATTTCTCCTCCGACACCGATACGGAGGTCGTCGCCCATCTGGTGACGCGGGAACTGCGCAAAGGAGCAAGCCCGCGCGACGCAGTCGCCTTCGCGCTCAAGCGGCTGCACGGCGCCTTCGCGCTGGCCTTCCTGTTCGAGGGCGAGGAAAATCTCCTGATCGGCGCCCGTCAGGGGGCTCCCCTGGCTGTCGGCTACGGCGACGGCGAGATGTTCCTTGGGTCGGACGCGCTCGCGCTGGCACCGTTCACGGACGTCATTTCATACCTCGACGATGGTGACTGGGTCGAGTTGACGCGCAATTCCGCAGTTTTTCACGACGCCAGCGACGCCATCGTCGATCGGCCGCGCCAGAAGACCCAGGCCGGGGCATTTCTGGTGGACAAGGGCAATCATCGCCACTTCATGGCCAAGGAGATCCACGAACAGCCGGAAGTCATCGGTCGCACGCTGGCGCATTACCTCGACATGGCCGCCGGACGGGTCAACCTGCCGTTCGCGCTGCCGTTCGATTTCCGGACGTTGCGTAAAGTCTCGATCTCGGCCTGTGGGACGGCCTTTCTTGCCGGCTTGACGGCGAAATACTGGTTCGAGCGCATCGCGCGCCTTCCGGTCGAGATCGATATCGCCTCCGAGTTCCGCTATCGCGAAATGCCGCTCGACAAAGGCGAACTCGCAATCTTCATTTCGCAGTCGGGGGAAACGGCCGACACGCTGGCCTCGCTGCGTTACGCCAAGGCCTGCGGCCAGCACATTCTGTCCGTGGTCAACGTGCCGACATCGACGATCGCGCGCGAGAGCGACGTGGTCGCGCTGACGCTGGCGGGGCCGGAAATCGGCGTCGCCTCGACCAAGGCCTTCACCTGCCAACTGTCCGTGCTGGCGGCCCTCGCCGTCGCGGCAGGCGCAGCCCGGGGAACAATTGATGCGACGCGCGAGCACAAGCTGGTCTCCGACCTCATGCTGATCCCTGGCCTTGTCGCCGACAGCATCAAGCGCGAGGCGCAGGTGGAACAGATTGCGCGCGAGCTGACCAAGGCCAAGGATGTTCTCTACCTCGGTCGCGGCACATCCTATCCTCTGGCCCTCGAAGGCGCGCTGAAACTGAAGGAAATCAGCTACATCCATGCGGAAGGCTATGCGGCGGGTGAACTCAAGCACGGTCCGATCGCGCTGATCGAGGAAACGCTGCCCGTGATCGTCCTCGCTCCGCGCGACCAGTGGTTCGACAAGACCGTGTCGAACGTGCAGGAGGTCGCCGCGCGCGGCGGACAGTTGCTGCTGATCGGGCCGAAGGGCATCGCCGATCAGGCCGGACTGACATCGGCCGAGAGCATCGTCATGCCGGACATGGAGCCGGATTTTTCCGCCATCGTCTATGCCATACCGGTGCAATTGCTGGCCTATTACACCGCTGTGCATATGGGTAAGGACGTCGACCAGCCGCGCAACCTGGCGAAGTCGGTGACGGTCGAATAGCAAATCGCCGCGGCCGAGAACCCGGGACACCGCTACCCTCGGGGGCACGCCGCGGTTCGTTGCGAAATCATGCCGCCTCGGTCGAGTTTACATCGGTGCAACCATCCCCGCTTCCCTTAGGTTAAGGTTGCGGCGCATTCATCCTTTCGCGTTAACGGCTTTCACGCGGCGTTCATGCGAGGTTTCCTGCCGACGAGAGAGGCGGACACAGCCTCCCGCAGGGACAGGGGTCAGACCGATGACAGGAGCCGTCATGCGCGCCGTGCGCCAGACAAGCCCGCAATTGCAGGTCGTGCCGAAGGCCGAACCGCAGTTCGATGTGACATTCAAGCCGGTGATGACCCGGCGCGAGGCAGAAATCCTGTTCGAGATCGACTCGGTACAGAATGGTGACAACCCGGCCTGGACCGCGTTCTTCGTGGAAAGTCTTGTCGAATTCGTCGTCTATGGCTCGCGTCCGACAGGCCAGGTCAGCGACACGGATGCCCAGTGGATCGTCTCTTGCGTCGGAACGGAAGCCTCCGCGAGCGTTCCGGCTCTGCTGCGGGCGATCATCCTGCAGGCCGAGAATGTTCCGGGGTGCCTGATCCACCTCGCCATGCGGTGCGGAGCAATGCGCGGACCGTCTGCCGTTCTCATCTGACGAACGGATCATTTACGCGCCCCACGCGCTCGCCTAAAACCTCGCCCCAATCAGATCGAAACGGTCGGGGTGAGAGCATGTTCGGAAAGATACTGATCGCCAACCGTGGCGAAATTGCCTGTCGCGTCATGAAAACCGCGAACCGCATGGGCATAAAGACGGTTGCGGTCTATTCCGACGCAGACAGGGATGCGCTCCATGTCGCGATGGCCGACGAGGCGGTGCATATCGGCCCGCCGGCCGCAGCCGAATCCTACCTTGTCATCGAGAAGATCATTGCGGCCTGCAAGCAGACCGGCGCGGAAGCGGTGCATCCCGGCTACGGCTTTCTCTCCGAGCGCGAGGCTTTCGCCGAAGCGCTGAAGGCAGCGAACATTACCTTCATCGGGCCGAACCCCAGGGCCATCGCGGCCATGGGCGACAAGATCGAATCGAAGAAATTCGCCAACGCCGCAAAAGTCTCGACCGTACCCGGCTATCTCGGCATCATCGACGGGCCGGAGCAGGCGGTGACGATCGCCGAGGAGATCGGTTATCCCGTGATGATCAAGGCCTCCGCCGGCGGCGGCGGCAAGGGCATGCGCATCGCCCATTCGGCGCATGAGGTGGCTGACGGCTTCGCCCGCGCCAAGTCCGAGGCGAAGGCCTCCTTCGGTGACGACCGCGTGTTCGTGGAGAAGTTCATCACCGATCCGCGCCATATCGAGATCCAGCTCATCGGCGACAAGCACGGCAACGTCGTCTACCTGCACGAGCGCGAGTGCTCGATCCAGCGCCGCAACCAGAAGGTTATCGAGGAGGCACCCTCGCCGCTGCTCGACGCCGCCACCCGCAAGAAGATGGGCGAGCAGGCCGTCGCTCTGGCGAAAGCCGTCGACTACGATTCCGCCGGCACGGTGGAGTTCGTCGCCGGGCAGGACCGGTCGTTCTTCTTCCTTGAAATGAATACCAGGCTTCAGGTGGAGCATCCGGTGACGGAGTTGATCACCGGCATCGACCTCGTGGAGGAGATGATCCGCGTCGCGGCGGGCGAGAAGCTGCGCTTCACGCAATCCGACATCAAGCTTGACGGCTGGGCGGTGGAAAGCCGCGTCTATGCCGAGGACCCGGCCCGCAACTTCCTGCCGTCGACCGGGCGGCTTGTCACCTATCGCCCGCCGACGGAAGGCTTCTTTGACGGCGTCAAGGTGCGCAACGACACCGGCGTTTTCGAGGGCGGCGAAATTTCGATCTACTACGATCCGATGATCGCCAAGTTGGTGACCCATGCGCCGACTCGCCTTGGCGCCATCGAGGCGCAAGCTGAGGCGCTCGACGCCTTCGCCATCGACGGCATCCGCCACAACATCCCCTTCCTCTCCACGCTGATGCAGCATCCGCGCTGGCGCTCCGGTGCGCTCTCCACCGGCTTCATCAAGGAAGAATTCCCCGAGGGTTTCGTTGCGCCGCATCCGGAAGGCGAGATTCGCGACCGCATGGCGGCGGTGGCCGCCGTGCTCGATCACCAGTCCAACCATCGCCGGCGGCAGATTTCCGGCCAGATCGACGGCGCGCGGACCGACCGCATCCAGCGCGTGCGTGCGGTCATGCTGGGCGACGAGCGCGTCAACCTCGAAACGGAGATGACGAATTCCGGCTTCACCGTGACTTTCCTCGACGGCAATAAGCGGCGCAGTGTGAAAGTTGTTCCCCAATCGCTGCCGGGTGAACTCGTCTGGCGCGGAACTTTCGACAAGACGCCAGTCGCGGTGCAGGTGCGGGCCGTCAACAACGGCTACCGGCTGTCGCATGGCGGCGCGGCCGCCGTCGTCTATGTCTATACGAAACGGGAAGCCGATATCTTCGCCCTGACGCCGAAGAAACAGAAGGCCGACACCTCCAAGACGTTGCTCTGCCCTATGCCGGGCCTGGTCAAACAGATCGCGGTGAAGGAGGGCCAGGAGGTCAAGGCTGGCGACATCCTCGCCGTGGTCGAGGCCATGAAGATGGAGAACGTGCTGCGGGCCGAAAAGGATGTGACCGTCAAGTCTGTCAAGGCGAAGGAAGGCGACAGTCTTGCCGTCGATGCGGTGATCATGGAGTTTGCATGACCCTGGCCCGATCCGGCTTCGCGCCGGGCATCCACGAGATCGAGGCCTATGGCCGGGGCGGCTTCCGCTTTGGCGGCGTCTCGCATATCGGCTCGATCCTGGCGACGCCATCCGGGATTCACGCTTGGTCCCCCAGGTCGGCGCGTGAAATCACACCGGAGGTGCTGGAAGCGCTTGCGGCGGACGCCGCGCGGATAGACCTGCTGTTTCTGGGCACGGGCCGCGATCTCGTGCCGATGTCTGCGCCTGTCAGGGAGCACTTGGCATCGATTGGCCTGCGGTTTGAGGCCTTGCCAACCGCCGCCGCGGCGCGCACCTATAACGTGCTGGTGCGCGAGGGGCGGCGGGCAGCGGCCGGGTTGATCGCGGTCGACTGAACTTTTGCTTAGTCCGGACTTTTCAAGCCGGAATTTTGCGCCACATAAGCGTCAACCGACGGATGGCTATGAATTTCCAGGCGCCCAAATCCATCATGCTTGAAAAGGCCTACGCAGCCTGCTGCGAGCATGTGCGGACTCTGGATGCCGACCGTTATCTCGCGACTCTCTTTGCTCCGGCGGAGCGCCAGCCGCACATCTTCGCGCTCTACGCCTTCAATGCCGAGATCGCCCGCGTGCGCGGCCTGGTCAGCGATCCGCTGCCTGGCGAAATGCGCTTCCAATGGTGGCGCGACCTGCTTCATGGCGAGGCACAGGGGGATGCGGCCCGCAATCCCATCGCCATTGCTCTGGTCGCCACGATTCAGACCTGCAAGCTTCCCGTGAAGCCATTCACGGACCTGCTCGAAGCCCGAACCTTCGACCTCTACGATGATCCGATGCCGACCTGGCTCGATTGCGAGGGGTACTGTGGCGAAACCTCTTCGGCGCTGATCCGTCTGACCAGCCTTGCGCTGGGCGGCGGGGCGGACAATGACGCAGCCATCGCGGCCGGCCATGCCGGAGTCGCCTTCGCGCTCACCGGGCTCCTGCGTGCATTCCCCTGGACCTGCCGGCGCGGCCAGCTCTTCCTGCCGAAGGAGGTGTTCGCGGCGCACGGCGTGGATTTGGCGGACCTGCCGCAAGGCAAGGATTCGTCGGGATTGCGCGCGGCGCTCGGGGAGGTGCGCGAGCGGGCCATGGATCATCTGCGCAAGACACGGGAGCTCATTGGCTCGGTCTCGCCCCGCATAGCTCCCGCCTTCTTCCCCTGTTGCCTGGTCGAACCCTATCTGCGGCAGATGGAAGCGAAGGACTACGATCCCTTCCGCACCCGCATCGACGTCTCCAGGCTTCTCAAGCTCTTCACGCTCTGGCGGCAATCACGGAGGTCTAGGGGGTAGATGCGCTCCAGCGTTAGCGTTCGCCAGGCGCGACATGCGCGTCGCACCATCCTGCCAAATCCGCCATCGCCCGCGCCGTCAGCGCTTTCTTTTTCGCCAATGCCTTGTCCTTGCCCCTCAGGCGCTTGCCATCCGGCGAACGCGGCGCGGAGTCGAGCGGCGGGAATAGGCCAAAGTTGACGTTCATCGGCTGGAACGAGCGCGGCCCGGCGTCGATCGTATCGATATGACCTCCGGTGATGTGGTTGATCAGCGCGCCGATCGCGGTTGTCGCCGGAGGCGGTGCCATCACCCGTCCATGGCGTTCGGCTGCGGCCAGCCGCCCCGCTATCAGTCCAACGGCCGCGCTTTCCACGTAGCCTTCGCAGCCCGTGATCTGCCCGGCGAAGCGCAGGCGCGGATCGGCCCTGAGACGCAACCGGTTGTCGAGCAGACGCGGCGAATTGAGATACGTGTTACGGTGAATGCCGCCGAGCCGGGCGAAGACGGCGCCCTCAAGCCCTGGAATCAGCCGGAAGATGTCGGACTGCGCGCCGTACTTGAGCTTGGTCTGGAAACCGACCATGTTGAACAGCGTGCCGAGCGCGTTGTCCTGGCGCAACTGCACGACGGCATGGGGCTTGACCGTCGGGTTATGCGGGTTGGTGAGGCCGACCGGTTTCATCGGTCCATGGCGAAGCGTCTCGCGGCCGCGCTCGGCCATGACCTCGATGGGCAGGCAGCCGTCGAAGTAGGGCGTGTTCTTCTCGAACTCACGGAATTCTGTCTTGTCCCCGGCCAGCAAGGCATCGACGAAGGCCTCATACTGCTCCCGATCGAGCGGGCAGTTGATGTAGTCCGCTCCGGTGCCTCCCGGGCCGGCCTTGTCGTAGCGCGACTGGAACCAGGCCTTCTTCATGTCGACTGAGTCGAAATGCACGATCGGCGCGATGGCGTCGAAAAAGGCCAGCCCGCTTTCGCCGGTGAGGTCACGGATGCCCTGAGCCAGAGCGGGCGAGGTGAGGGGACCGGTAGCGATGATGACGCTGTCCCAGTCTGCCGGCGGCAGGCCGGCGATCTCTCCGCGATTGATGGTGATCAACGGATGTGCAGCAAGAGCGGCAGTTACGGCCTGCGAAAAGCCGTCACGATCCACCGCGAGCGCGGCGCCGGCCGGCACCTGATGCGCATCGGCACTGCGCATGATCAGCGAATCCATACGCCGCATCTCGGCGTGCAGCAGGCCGACCGCATTGGTCTGCCAGTCGTCCGAGCGGAACGAATTGGAGCAAACCAGTTCGGCGAGGCCTTCCGTCTTGTGCGCGTCGGTCATTCGTTCCGGACGCATCTCATGCAGGACGACCGGCACGCCCGACACGGCGATCTGCCAGGCGGCCTCGCTGCCGGCGAGGCCGCCGCCGATGACATGGATGGGACTGAGGGAAGTCAGTGTCTTGCTCATGCCGCCCCGTTACGGCGAAGCCGGAGCAGACGCAACGGGGCAGGGCAGTACAGATTGGCATTGCCGTGCGCCCAAAAGCAAAAAGGCCCGCTCGCGCGGGCCTGACGGTTGCCATATTCAACAGGCGGTCGATGCTCAGTGCGCCGCGCTGCACTCGCGTGCGACCTGCTCGATGCAGGACCGGTTGACGCCGATGTCGGCGAGTTCGCGATCAGACAGGGCGTTCAGTTCGCGCATGCTGGCACGGACCTTCAGCCAGGTCTGAATGCGGGCGAGGATCACGGACAAGATCATAGGTAGTCTCCTTCACTTCTGCCTCCGGTCGGTCTGACCGTGGGCAATCTCTTGTGCAGCGCAATATGGGCACTCCCGTGGCGAGGGTGTCTGCCATTGATGTGTGCCAGCCATGCAAAAAGCGCATAGAAAAAGGCCAGCGCTCACGCGCCGGCCTGAAGTGCAGTTACTCGTCTCAGGCGGCTTACTTCGTGCCGTCGGAATCCTTGGCCGGGACGCGGGTCTCGCCGACGCGCCAGCGCTGCGGTGCCAGGAAGACGCGGGTGCGCTTCTCACCTTCGAAGTCGAGCGGCGGACGGTTGTTGTCGATGAACTTGCCGATGTTGTCCTGGAAGCTCTCGCCATCGCGCCACAGGCCAACGTTGTAGAAAGTCGTGATGCCGGGCTTGTCGATCGGGCCGAGCCAGTTGATCCAGGGCCATTTCTCCTTGGAGTCTACGGTGCTCAGGAACTCAGCAACGAGACCATCGCGGTTCGGGATGGTCGAGCGCTCGGCCCAGTAGTCCAGGAACTCCTGCTCGCGACCCTTCTTGATCTTCCACTCGACCACGACGATGCGCATGTTCGAGCCCTGCGCGACCTTGGCAGCAGCGGCGACGGCGGGAGGGACCGCGGCGACCTTCGTCGCCTTCTGGTTCTGGGCATTCGCTCCGGCGGGCTTCAGTGGCAGCTCATCCGCAAGCGTGATGCTGCCGAGCGCCACGCCAAAGCCGAAGGCGGTTGCAATCGCGGTTTTCGCGAAGATGGATTTGATACGCATGCTGACAACTCCCAACCCGGCGGTTCATCCGCCCTTCCCGCGGGAGGTGTCCATTTTCGGCACAGTATTGCAATGATTAACGTAACGTATGCTTAACTTAACCAAGTCTGTTAAAGCAACGCGCTCAAGCAGCGCATCCGTTACACCCGCGCCTGTTTATTCGCAGCAGCCAAAGGGCGGGCAGGTGCTGGCCATGCCCGCATCCCCGGCCGCAGCGGGCCAAGCAGCCAGCACACGGATAGCGAGAATGCGGGCGGCGCGGCAAACAGGTCGCGTCAGGACGTGGCACGCGGCCTGCGCTTCAACACGTCGTCGAGGAATCGCCCGGTATGGCTGGCTTCGGCCCGGGCAATGGCCTCTGGCGGTCCTTGCGCCACGATCCTTCCGCCGCCATCGCCACCTTCCGGGCCGAGGTCGATGACCCAGTCGGCGGTCTTGATGACCTCAAGGTTGTGCTCGATCACCACCACGGTGTTGCCCTGGTCCACCAGCTCGTGCAGCACTTCCATCAGCTTGGCCACGTCGTGGAAGTGCAGCCCGGTGGTTGGCTCGTCGAGAATGTAGAGCGTCCGGCCGGTGGCGCGCTTAGACAGTTCCTTCGACAGCTTGACGCGCTGCGCCTCGCCGCCGGAGAGCGTCGTCGCCTGCTGGCCGACGGAGATGTACTTGAGGCCGACGCGGGCCAGGGTCTCCATCTTGTCGCGGATCGGCGGCACCGCCTTGAAGTGTTCCGCCGCCTCCTCGACGCTCATATCGAGAACGTCCGCGATCGACTTGCCACGGAACTTCACCTCGAGTGTCTCGCGATCATAGCGCTTGCCCTTGCAGACGTCGCAGGTGACGTAGACGTCCGGCAGGAAGTGCATCTCGATCTTGATCACGCCGTCGCCCTGGCAGGCCTCGCAGCGCCCACCCTTGACGTTGAAAGAAAAGCGGCCCGGCTGGTAGCCGCGCGCCTTGGCCTCCGGCAGTCCGGCGAACCAGTCGCGGATCGGCGTGAACGCGCCGGTATAGGTCGCCGGGTTGGAACGCGGCGTCCGTCCGATGGGCGACTGGTCGATGTCGATGACCTTGTCGAGCAGTTCCAGGCCTTCGACGCGGTCATGCGGGGCAGGGTGCTCCAGCGCGCCATTGAGGCGCCGCGCAGCGGCCTTGAAGAGCGTCTCGATGATCAGCGTCGACTTGCCCCCGCCGGAGACACCGGTGACGCACGTGAACAGGCCCAGCGGGATCTCGGCCGTCACCGACTTCAGATTATGACCGCGAGCGCCGACGACCCGAAGCATGCGCGACTTCTGCGGAACGCGGCGTTTCTTCGGCATGGGCACGGATTTCGTGCCGGACAGATACTGCCCTGTCAGCGACTTCGGATCGGCGATCACCTCCTCGGGCGTGCCCTGCGAGACGATGCGGCCGCCGTGGATGCCCGCGCCCGGCCCGACATCGACCACATGGTCGGCCTGCCGGATCGCGTCCTCGTCATGCTCGACCACGATGACGGAATTGCCGAGGTCGCGCAGGCGCTTGAGCGTGCCGAGCAGACGCTCGTTGTCGCGCTGGTGCAGGCCGATCGACGGCTCGTCCAGCACATAGAGGACGCCTGTCAACCCCGAGCCGATCTGCGACGCCAGGCGGATGCGCTGGCTTTCCCCGCCGGACAGCGTGCCGGAAGACCGCGCCAGCGTGAGGTATTCGAGACCGACATCGACGAGAAAGCGCAGACGATCCCTGATCTCCTTCAGAATACGTCCGGCGATTTCATTCTGCTTCGCCGTCAGGCGCTCGGGCAGGGTGTTGTACCAGTCGGCGGCGTCCTTCACCGACAACCGCGTCACCTCCCCGACATGCCGTCCCGCGATCTTCACGGCCAGCGCCTCCGGCTTGAGCCGGTGCCCTTCGCACGTCAGGCACGGCGTCTCGCCCATGAACCGGCCGATCTCCTCGCGCGCCCAGTCGCTTTCGGTCTCCTTGAACCGGCGTTCGAGGTTGATGATTACGCCTTCGAAAGGCTTCTTCACCTCGTAGGAACGCAGTCCGTCGTTGTAGGCCATGCGGATGGTTTCGCCGCCCGAGCCATAGAGGATGACGTTCTGCGCCTGTTTCGGCAGCTTTTCCCAGGGGACGGTGAGCGAGAATCCGTAGTGCTTGGCGAGGGCGTCCAGGGTCTGGCCGTAGTAGGGGCTCGTCGACTTCGCCCAGGGCGCGATTGCGCCTTTCTTCAGCGTCAGGCTGGCATCGGGAACGATCAGGTCTGCATCGATCTTCAGTTCCGAGCCTATACCGCCGCAATGCGGGCAGGCGCCGAATGGGTTGTTGAAGGAAAACAGGCGCGGCTCGATCTCTGGAATGGTGAAGCCGGAAACGGGGCAGGCGAATTTCGAGGAGAAGATCTGTCGCCTCGGCGACCCGTCGGCCGTCTGCTCGTCCACCCATTCGATCACGGCGATGCCGTCCGCCAGCTCCAGCGCGGTCTCGAGGCTTTCCGACAGGCGCGCACCAATGTCGGGCCGCACCACGATCCGGTCCACCACGACGTCGATGTCGTGCTTGATATTCTTGTCCAGCGCCGGCGCGTCGGCGATCTCGTGCATCGCGCCGTCGATTTTCACCCGCTGGAAGCCCCGCTTGAGAAACTCGGCCAGTTCCTTGCGGTACTCGCCCTTGCGGCCCCGCACCGCCGGCGCCAGCAACAGCAGCCGCGTCTTCTCCGGCAGGGCCAGCACCCGGTCCACCATCTGGCTGACGGTCTGGCTCTCGATAGGCAATCCTGTCGCCGGCGAGTACGGCACGCCGGCGCGCGCCCAAAGCAGGCGCATGTAGTCATAGATTTCGGTCACCGTGCCAACGGTGGAGCGCGGATTGCGCGAGGTTGTCTTCTGCTCGATGGAGATGGCCGGCGAGAGGCCGTCGATCTGATCGACGTCCGGCTTCTGCATCATTTCCAGGAACTGGCGGGCATAGGCCGAGAGGCTCTCGACATAGCGGCGCTGGCCTTCGGCATAGATCGTGTCGAACGCGAGCGAGGACTTTCCCGATCCGGAAAGCCCGGTGAACACCACCAGCTTGTCGCGCGGGATAACGAGATCCACGTTCTTGAGGTTGTGCTCGCGCGCGCCGCGTATGGCGATCACGCGGCCATCCACGCTTCCACCTGCGGCCTTGGCGCGGTCGAACAGGGAATCGACAGGGGTCTTGTCGGCATCGCGGCGGGCGCGGGCCGATCCGGAGGCAGGTGGCGTCATGGCGGAACCGTGTTTCCGTCCTGTCTACTGCGGGCGCGACCGTCAGGCACGCCGAGATTGAGTCTTGCACACAGCATGATGTCGGAATAAGAACAAGACAAGAACAAAATTCCCTGTGGACCGCTCAATTTGCCATCGGCAACCCTGCGCGCCACCGGCTAGAATGCCCCTTTAAGTGTGGAGAGAACAATGGCTGGCAGTCTCAACAAGGTCATGCTGATCGGCAACCTCGGAGCGGACCCGGAAATCCGCCGGCTGCCGAGCGGCGGATCGGTGGCGAACATGCGCGTCGCCACGTCCGAAAGCTGGCGCGACAAGAACACCGGCGAGCGGCGCGAGAAGACGGAGTGGCACAATGTCGTCGTTTTCAACGACAATCTGGTGCGGGTCATCGAGCAGTACATCAAGAAGGGCGCCAAGGTTTACGTCGAAGGCCAGCTCCAGACGCGCAAGTACCAGGACAAGTCGGGGCAGGACCGCTATTCCACCGAAGTCGTGCTGCAGGGCTTCAATGGCCAGCTGACCATGCTCGACGGGCGTGGCGAAGGCGGTGGGCGCGACGGCGGCGATGATCGCGGCGGCTCGGATTTCGGTCGCTCCTCGCCCATGGAACGGCGGCCGGCTCCGGCAGGCGGGGGACGCCGATCCGACATGGACGACGACATCCCGTTCTGACGGTCCGGACGCTGTGGCGTGCGCTGCGCCTGATCGATTTCTATTTCATTGATTTGCATTGTGTTTTGGCGTGTCGCCGGCATGGCGCCGGCGACCTGAATCGCCTATAACGCCCGCACGCGATTCGTGGAGTTTCCAGACCCTTGGCCGACGACGACAAGAAGCCGGACGATCCGTCCGAAGTCCATCCTGTCTCGATCACCGATGAGATGCGGCGTTCGTACCTCGATTACGCCATGAGCGTGATCGTGTCGCGCGCGCTGCCCGACGCGCGTGACGGCCTCAAGCCCGTGCATCGGCGCATCCTGTATTCGATGCACGAGAACGGCTACACGCCGGAGAAGGCCTACAAGAAGTCGGCCCGCGTCACCGGCGACACGATGGGTAAATACCATCCGCACGGCAACCTGGCGATCTACGATGCGCTCGTGCGCATGGCGCAGGAATTCTCCATGCGCCTGCCGCTCATCGACGGGCAAGGCAACTTCGGTTCGGTCGACGGCGACCCCCCTGCGGCAGAACGCTACACCGAAGTGCGTCTGGAGAAGGTGGCGCTCGCGCTACTTGACGATCTTGGCGAGGATACGGTCGATTTCCAGTCGAACTATACCGGCGAATTCGACGAGCCGATGGTGCTGCCGGCGAAGTTCCCGAATCTGCTGGTCAATGGCGCCGGCGGCATCGCGGTCGGCATGGCGACCAACATTCCTCCTCACAACCTGGGTGAGGTGATCGACGCCTGCAACGCGCTGATCGCCGATCCTGCGCTTGGCATCGACGAATTGATGCGGCTGGTTCCTGGGCCGGATTTCCCGACCGGCGCGCTGATCCTTGGACGCGGCGGCATTCGCTCGGCCTATACCACCGGCCGCGGCTCGATCATCATGCGCGCCCGCGCGTCGGTCGAGGAGATCCGCAAGGATCGCGAGGCGATCATCGTCACCGAGATTCCGTACCAGGTGAACAAGGCGACGCTGATCGAGCGCATCGCCGAACTGGTGCGCGAGAAGAAACTCGAAGGCATTTCGGACCTGCGCGACGAATCCGATCGCCAGGGCATGCGCATCGTCATCGAGTTGAAGCGCGACGCCATGGGCGATGTCGTGCTGAACCAGCTTTACCGGCATACGGCGCTCCAGACATCCTTCGGCGCCAACATGATCGCCCTGAACGGTGGCCGGCGTCCGGAGACGATGAACCTCAAGGACATGCTGGTCGCCTTCCTCGATTTTCGCGAGGAGGTCATCGGCCGGCGCACGCGGTTCCGCCTGAACAAGGCGCGCGACCGCGCCCATGTCCTCGTGGGCCTGGCCATCGCGGTGGCCAATATCGACGAGGTGATCGCGCTGATCCGCGGTTCGGCCGACGCGGCGACCGCGAAGGCCGCGCTCATGGAACGGGCCTGGCCGGCCCATGATGTCGCGCCGCTGATCGCCCTTATCGACGATCCGCGCCACGGCCTGACCGCCGAGGGGACCTACCGCCTGTCCGATCGGCAAGCCCAGGCCATCCTTGACCTTAGGCTTCAGCGCCTGACCGCGCTCGGTCGCGACGAGATCGCCGAGGAACTGGAGAAGATCGCCGCCGAAATCCGGGAGTTCCTCGATATTCTGGCTTCCCGCGAGCGCATTCTCGGCATCGTGCAGACTGAACTGAACGAGGTGCGCGCCGCCTTTGCCACGCCACGCCGCTCCGAGATCATTGAGGCGGACAGTGACTTCGAGGACGAGGATCTGATCGCACGCGAGGACATGGTCGTCACGGTCAGCCACGGCGGCTACATCAAGCGCGTTCCGCTCTCGACCTATCGCGCGCAGCGGCGGGGCGGCAAGGGCCGCTCGGGCATGCAGACGAAGGAAGAGGATTTCGTCTCCCGCCTGTTCGTCGCTTCCACCCATGCGCCGATCCTGTTTTTCTCCTCGCTCGGCCAGGTCTACAAGATGAAGGTCTGGCGCCTGCCGGAAGGCGCCCCGCAGTCACGTGGCAAGGCGCTCGTGAATCTGCTGCCGCTGGACCCTGGCGAGCGCATCACGACGATCGTGCCGCTGCCCGAGGATGAAGGGCAGTGGACGGCGCTGGATGTGATGTTCGCCACAACGACCGGCTCGATCCGCCGCAACAAGCTGTCGGATTGCGTGCCGCGCACCAGCCTCGGCAAACGCGTGATGGAATTCGACGGGCCAGAGCAAACCATCGTCGACGTCGCATTGGCGACCGAAGCCGATGACGTGCTGCTCACCACGGCTCAGGGGCAGTGCATCCGTTTCGCCGTCACGGACCTGCGCGTTTTTGGCGGCAATGGCTCCACCGGAACCTCGACGGGCGTGCGCGGCATCAACCTTGGCGGCGATGATCGGGTCATCTCGATGTCGATCCTCAGGCATGTCGAGGCGACTCCCGAGGAGCGCTCGACCTACCTCAAGCAGGCGCGGCTGACGCGCGGCGAGGCAGGCGAGGCGGAGGCTGCGGCGGACGATGAAGTCGCCGATTCGGCCGGCAATCTTCCGCCGGAGCGCTACGCCGAGATGTCGGCGCTGGAGCAGCACGTGCTGACGATTTCGGAGAACGGCTACGGCAAGCGCTCGTCATCCTACGAGTATCGCATCACAAACCGCGGCGGCAAAGGCATTGTCGCCATGGCTGTGAATGAGCGCAACGGCGCTTTGGTGGCTTCCTTCCCGGTGGAGAACGCCGACCAGATCATGCTGGTGACCAACGG
>DAOMXN010000017.1:0-22360 GCA_035437025.1 Beijerinckiaceae bacterium
GCAAGTTGCGCGATGGGGACGGACCCCTTACGCGTTCAGACTGAGCGCGACACCAACGACCACCAGCCCCATCCCGGCGACTTCCCGAAGCGACAGCCGCTCGCGGAACAGCCGGCCCGAAATCGCATAGGCGAAGAGAACCTCGATGAGTGCGAGCGTGCGCACGCGGGCAGCGGTCGTCAGCGCGAAGGCGAGGAACCAGAATTGCGATGCCGCCGCGCCCAGAAACCCGGCGGCCAGCGAGGGACGCCAGGCCGCCAGGATCGCCGCCAGCATGCCCCTGTCCCGCGTCAGCAGATAGGCCAGGAGAACCAGCGTCTGCAGACCGAGCCCGACCGCAAGCGTCGTGCTGGCCCGCATCCAGCTGCTGCCATCAGCGAGGGCGTGAATGCCGCCCCGGAAACAGATGGCGGAGAGCGCGAACAGTCCGCCGGCCGCGATGCCGGACAGGGCTGCTTGAAGCTCGTCCTTCCTGTCGCCGCGCTGGGCGGCCCGTGGCCAGCCCAGGATCATCACGCCCGTCGTGGCTATCAGTATCGCCAGGGCCAACAGAGGCGTGAGACGATCCCCAAGGAAGACGAGACCAAAGATGGCGACCTGCACCGGCTCGGTCTTCGTGTAGGCGGTGGTGACAACGAAGGATTTCCTGGTCATCGCCGAAAGCATCAGCGCGGTAGCCGCGATCTGCGTCAGGCCGCCGGCGGCGGTCCAGGCGAAATACCGGCCATCCATGCGGGGCAGCGGTTCTCCGGTGACAAGCAAAGCCAGAGCGAGAAAGCCAAGGCCAAAAGGAAATCCGAACAGGAAACGCACGTGGGCTGCGCCAAGCGCTCCCAAGCGGCCCGTCAGATCGCGCTGCGTGGCGTTGCGCAGGGTCTGCGCGCCGGAGGCAAGCACGGTGAAGGCGGCCCAGAGCACGCGACGCGATCCTCGATCCAGCGTTTGACGAAGGCAAGCGAAAGTCGATAACACGGCGCGGACGCCCGACAACAGCGGCGCAGAAACACTTTTCCGGAAGCTCAGCCGTGGCGGTCTACACCGAAGTCAGCGTCGAGGATCTCAATGCCTTCCTCCGCCCCTATGACCTCGGCGCAATCAAATCGTTCCGAGGCATTGCCGAAGGCGTCGAGAACTCGAACTACGTGCTCGAGACCGAGCGCGGGCGCTACATCCTGACACTTTACGAAAAGCGCGTCCGGGAAGACGATCTGCCCTTCTTTCTCGGCCTGATGGAACACCTCCAGAAGCGCGGCATCAACTGCCCGCAGCCGGTGCGCGCGCGGGACGGCCAGATCCTCCACGTTCTCTCTGGACGTCCGGCAGCGATCGTTACATTCCTCGATGGCGTCTCGTATCGACGCCCGTCCGTGGCACATTGCGCAGAGCTGGGGCGCGTTCTGGCCGAACTGCATGTGGCTGGCGCGGACTATGCCATCCGGCGCGCCAACGCGCTTTCGCTGCAAGGCTGGCGTCCGCTGTACGCCCAGACCGGCGGTCGCGGTGACGAGGTTGCCCCCGGACTGGAACGGCTGATCACCGACGAACTTGGCGAACTGGAAACGCGTTGGCCCGGCGACCTGCCGGCCGGCGTCATCCATGCCGACCTGTTTCCCAACAACGTGCTGTTCCTGGGCGACCGGCTGACAGGCGTGATCGACTTTTATTTCGCCTGCAACGATGCCTATGCCTATGACTTGGCGATCTGCCTCAATGCCTGGTGTTTCGAGTCCGACTTCGCCTTCAACCTGACCAAAGGGAAGGCTTTGATCGCCGCCTATCAGACAATCCGCCGGCTGGAGGATCGCGAAGTCGAAGCTCTGCCTCTGCTGTGCCGCGGCAGCGCGCTGCGGTTCCTGCTGACGCGTCTGGTCGACTATCTGAACGTGCCGCCGGGCGCGCTGGTCCGTCCCCTCGATCCGCGCGAGTACATGAAGCGTCTTCGGTTCCATCGCGGCGTCAAGGACGCCTCGGCTTACGGTCTGGCGCCGTGATGCAGCACGTCGAGGTCTGGACGGACGGGGCCTGTTCCGGCAACCCCGGGCCCGGCGGCTGGGGTGCGATCCTGCGCTATAACGGCACAGAGAAGGAGCTTTGCGGCGGCGAGCCTGAGACCACCAACAACCGGATGGAACTGACCGCAGCCATCATGGCTCTGGAAGCCCTGAAGCGCAGCTGCTCCGTCGATCTGCATACGGATTCGCAGTATCTACGGGGCGGAATCACGGGATGGATATTCGGATGGAAGAGGAACGGCTGGAAAACCGCCGACAAGAAGGCGGTAAAGAACGTCGACCTCTGGCAGCGGCTCGATGATCTGACCCGCCGTCACACCGTCGCCTGGCACTGGGTGAAGGGCCATGCGGACGACGCCATGAACGAGAGGGCGGATGCGTTGGCACGCGCCGGGATGGCGCCGTTCAAGAAAAAGGCCGGCAGTACCGCGCCGGCCATTCAATAGTCCTGGGGTCGGGGCCCATTCACAGAGCGGGCGGCGTGCCGCCCGCGCGCCGCGTCAGAGCTGCTTGAGCATGGCGTCGGCACCGGTCTTGTCGGCGGTGCCTGGCGTCTCCTCGATGTTCAGGACCTTGACCACGCCGTCATCGACCAGCATCGAAAATCGCTGATTGCGGATGCCGAGGCCGCGCGCGGACATGTCGAGTTCCAGCCCGGTCGCCTTGGCGAAGATGGCGCTGCCATCGGACAGGAACGTGATCTTGTCGGCTGCCCCGGTGGCTTCCGACCAGGCCTTCATGACGAAAGGATCGTTCACCGCAGTCACGGCGATTTCCGAAATGCCCTTCGCCTTCAGCGCGTCGACGTTCGTCAGGTAGCCGGGCAAGTGGTTCTTGTGGCAGGTCGGCGTGAACGCGCCCGGCACGCCAAACAGAACGACCTTTTTCCCAGTGAAGACCTCTCCCGTGGTCGCCGGCGCAGGCCCCTTGTCGGTCATCTTCACGAATGTGACGTCGGGAAGTCGATCTCCCACCTTGATCGGCATCTGTCTGGCTCCTTCATGCGCAAACGGACCGGCACCAACGCCGGCCGCCTGAACTTAGGGCCGGCGCGCGGCCGCGTCGAGGTCTACCAGAACGTCCACGGCGCCCTTGTCCGTCGCGAGCGTAATCCGTGCTTCGCCCAGCTTGCCGTCGGCAGGGTCGGCGGTCTTGGCTCTGAACACCACCGATCCTCCGATCGGAGCATCCGTGCGCTTGGCCACCAGCGTTTCCTTGGCTTCGATGAACAGACCGGCGGTGCCGGTATCGTTGCCGACCCGAGCCGCAACCTCGATCTCCGCCATGCCAGCCTTGCGGCGGACGTGGACCGACGAAATGCCGACCGCACCCGGCGCTCCGACCTTCTGGCGCACCGGAACGCGGGCATTCGCGGCGGCGATTCGATCCCCCAACGCAGCTTCCAGCGTGCCGCCGCCCAGCGGCAAGGCGGCCTTGGCCTGTGCCGGCACGCACATGTTCTTCGTGCAGATTCCAAACTCGATGTTCATTTCGAGCTTCGGGGGAACCGGAGGCGGCGGCGCCTCGACCTTGCGCGAGAAAAACCCGCCGCCGGTGCTCGTGGGTTCGGCGGGCTTCTCCAGCTTGAAGCGGACGGGGAATATCTGCGTTTCCCGATAGCCGATGGCCATGCCGCCGGCGCCGTCGTCGAATCCCACCGGCGCCGGGAAGTCCAGGGTTAGCTCGCGCACCCCCTGCGATGGCGAAAAGTCGATGGTCGGCGGCACGCCGGTGTCACCCGGCGCGCGCCAGTATGTCTTGACCCCCGGCTCCAGGCGGATCTCGACACCGGCTGATTGCCAGGCGTCCGGTCCGGACGGGTCGACCGGCAGGGCGACGAGCCGGACCTGCGCGCCGGACAGGCGAACCCACTCGGATGCGTGGCCGGGGCGTTGCTGCTGCGCCGCGCAAAGCGTCGGCACGCAGGCAACGAACAGGAGCGATGCAATCTTGAGTTTCATGATAGCGAAATAACACCAATTCATTGCAGGTTGGTTGCCTGGATCGATGAAATCAGCTGTCGGCGGCAAAAACTGTTCAAGATTGAGGGATCAGGACCACAAAGTCGTGAGGCACCGGCGCCTGCGTCGACGGTGCGGACGAAATCACCCCTTGGCATTTCTTGGCGCTGACATAGCATATCGGCATGACGCTGAAACAAATCCTCGGGAAAAGTGAGCGACGCGGGTTCCTCGATGGCCAGATGCTGGTGGCGATGCCCGGCATGCAGGACGAGCGCTTCATCCGCACAGTGATCTATGTGTGCGCCCACTCCAGCGATGGCGCGATGGGACTGGTAATCAACAAGCGCGCGCCAAACCTGGGCATCCAGGACCTTATGGTGCAACTCAAGCTGATCAGCCAGGACGCCGGCATCCTGTTGCCGCCGGCGGTCGACGCCATCCAGGTTCTGAGCGGCGGCCCGGTCGAAAAAAGCCGGGGATTCGTGCTGCACTCCAACGACTTCTTCATCGAGAGTTCCAGCCTGCCGGTCGATGACGGCATCGCCATGACCATCACCATGGATATTCTCAAGGCGATTGCCGCAGGGCGCGGACCGGAGCGCGCGCTGGTGGCGCTGGGCTATGCCGGGTGGGGACCGGGACAGCTAGATCGCGAGATGCAGGAGAACGGCTGGTTGCACTGTCCACCGGACCTCTCCCTGATCTTCGACAAGGAACACGAGACGAAGTACGAAAGGGCCATGCGGCGCATCGGCATCGACCCGCGCATGCTCTCGTCCGAGGCTGGACACGCCTGAACCCTGCACGCGGTGCCCTCAGGCGGCTTCGTTGCTGGCCACGCCGATCAGCCGCCGTGCCTGTTCGATGCTCATGGGTTGTCCGAAGGCGAAGCCCTGGGCGTATTCGCACCCCAGCTGCGACAGCTCGACCGTGTCGGCCTCCGTCTCCGCGCCCTCCGCCACGACCTGCATGCCGAGATCATGCGCCAGCGCTATGATCGACCGCAGGATCACCGGGCGTGCTCCGCTGCCAGTATGACGGACGAAGGACTGGTCGATCTTGAGCGTATCAAAGGTGAACCGCTGGAGATAGGACAGCGAGGAATAGCCCGTGCCGAAATCGTCGAGCGCCAGCCCAGCCCCGAGCTCGCGCAGCCGCAGCATCATCTGCGCCGCGTACTCCGGGTTCTCCATGATCAGGCTTTCCGTCAGTTCCAGCTTCAGGGAACCAGGCGCTGAGGGGTACTTCAGCAGGATGCTCTTCACGTCCTGCAACAGATCATGGCGCAGCAATTGACGGCTGGAGATGTTGACCGAGGCGAAAATCGGCGGGTCCACCACGAGCGCCTGCTGCCAGAGCGACAATTCGCGCGCCGAGCGCTCCATCACGAACAGGCCGAGTTCATGAATCAGGCCGGTTTCCTCGGCAATCGGAATGAACTCGCCCGGGGTGAGGCGGCCAAGCCGGGGATGATCCCAACGCACCAGCGCCTCGAATCCGGCGATCGTGCGGTCTTCGAGACGCACGATCGGCTGGAACAGAACGCGCAGTTCGGAGCGTTCGATCGCCCGCCGCAATTCGCTGCCGATCGCCAGCTTGTCCATGCGGTCCGATCGCATGTCGGAGCGGTAGATCTCCACCCGATCCCCCCCGGCACGCTTGCCGTGCGCCACGGCGAGTTCCGCGTTCTTCAAGAGCAGGTCGCGGTCCGGCGCGATCTGATCGTCAAACAGCACCACGCCGATGGTCGCCGGCACGACGATTTCCCGCCCATCGTAGATCATCACCGCGCTGATCGCCCGTCGCATCAGATCGGCCAGGGCAAGGATGCGCTGGCGGTCATTCTCAGACACGAGAATGAGCCCGAATCCGTCGCCGCCGATCCGCGCCAGCATGTCGTGCGGCTTGAGCAACCGCGTCAGACGGCGGGCCACGGTCAGCAGGATAGTGTCCGCCGCGGTCGGGCCAAGCGAGTCGTTGACCTGCTTGAACCTGTCGAGATCGATGCAGAACACGGTCGGACGGATGGCGCCATCCGTCCGGGAAAACAGCAACGCAGCTTCCAGCCGCTCCATGAAAAGCTTGCGGTTGGCCAGACCCGTCAGGTTGTCGTGCACGGCATCGCGCAGCAGACGCTCTTCAGACGTGCGTGATTCCGTCACGTCGGCGAGCGTGCCGATCACCCGCACGACCTCGCCGTTGTTGTCGACGACAGGCCTGGCGCGCAGGCGAAACCAATACAGTTGCCCATCGCTGGACCGCAGACGGAAATCCTGATTGATGCGCCCGCGGCGTTGCTCAAGCACTGTTTCAAGCATCGTGCGGTAGCGATCACGATCGGCCGGGTAGATGATGTCCACCCAGGACGAGGCCGGCCCGTCCAGCGTCCCGCGCTTGAGACCGAAATGCAGTTCGAATTCCGGGCTGACATAGACATGGTCTTCCAGCACGTCCCAGTCGAAGATCAAATCGTCCGCGCCCGTCAGCGCCAGCGCCTTGCGCTCGGCATCCGTTACGGCGCTGCGCGAGATGATTCCGGTGGAAAAGGCGTTCTGCATCACGGTGAAGCCGATCAGCATGACAATCAGCACCAGGCCGCCGAGCAGCGCTGGCGCAGCGAACTCGGTCGCCAATTGGCCGCCGATGACAAGACTGGCGGCACCGACCCAGACAAGCAGGAGAAACCAGGTCGGTATGAGCATCACGGCGCGGTCGTAGCCGTGGAAAGACAGGTAGACGATCAGCGCGAACCCCACCGCCGCCACCACCGCAATCGAGATGCGGGCCACGCCGGCCGCAACCGGGGCATTCACGATCGCCAGGGCCAGAAGAGCGATCAGGAAAATCATCCAGATCGCCGTGAGCTGACTGTAGCGCACGTGCCAGCGGTTCAGGTTCAGGTAAGCGAACAGGAACACGACCAGCGTGCCGGCCAGCACCGTCTCAGCGCCGGCGCGATAGAGGCGCTCGGTCTCGGGCCTGACGTTCAGGAACTTGCCGAACAGTCCGAAGTCGATGCCGAGATAGACCAGAACCGCCCAGGCCAGCGCCGCAGCCGCCGGGAAGATCAGCGAACCGCGCACCGTGACCACCACGGTGAGGAACAGCGCCAGCAAAGCCGCGATACCCACCACGATGCCGCGATACAGCGTGTGGCTGTTGACCTTGTCCTTGTAAGCCTCGGGATCCCACAGCGTCAGCTGCGGCAGTCGAGGCGTGCGCAGTTCCGCGATGAACGTCACCGAGGCGCCGGGATCGAGCACGATGCTGAACACATCGGAATCGCCGCTTTCTTCCCGCTCGGGGCGCTGGCCCTGGCTGACGGTGATGGCTTCGATGCGCTGAGCACCCAGATCGGGCCAGATCAGGCCAGAATCCACCATGCGGAAGCGGGGCGCGACCAGCAGGCGTTCGATCTGCTGATCAGAATCGTTCTTCAGCGCGAAGACGATCCACGAGGGGCGAGAGCCGCTCTCGCGCGCCTGCACTTCGATCCGGCGCACGATGCCGTCGGCTCCGGGCGCGGTCTGGACGGTGAGACGATCGTCTTCCGACTTGTAGGTGTCCAGCGCGGGCAACAGGTCGATGGCGTCCTGCTCCGGCGACACTCGCACCGCTTCAAGCGCCACGACCGGAACGGACAACAGGAATGCACCGATGGCGAAGGCCATCAGGCCGGCGAGAAACCGGGCGGTGCGACTTCTGACTTGCCCCCAAATCATGCAACCTTGGTAGCCGCGCATGCCCGCGCCCGCAAGCGCGGCTGGCAGGGACGATCCACGGTCGGTCGGGTCAGGTGCTTGTTCCAAGGCTCGCCGGCTGGTCCGTTGCCAGAAGCGCGAACAGGAAATGGTCCTGTCGTTTTCCGGCGATGTTGAGAAAGCTGCGGGCAAAGCCCTCGCGCCGGAATCCGGCCTTTTCAAGAACACGGATCGACGCCTGGTTCCCGGGCAGACAGGCCGCCTCGATCCGTTCCAGCCCGAGCCGCTGAAATCCGAAACGGCAGGCCAGACCGAGCGCCTGCGACATGATGCCCCTGCCTGCGTAGGCCTGGCCCATCCAGTAACCGGCGGTCGCCGATTGCGCGGCACCCCGGCGCACGTTGCCGAGAGTGAGGCCTCCCAGCAACAGGCCCGTGCCGGACGCGAAGATGAAAAACGGATAGGCTTCATCCGCCTGGATTTCGGCCTCATAGCGCCGGGTGCGCCTGCGGAAGGCGGGCCGTGTCAGGTCGTCCGCCGGCCAGAGCGGTTCCCACGGTTCGAGAAAGCTGCGGCTGCTTTCGCGCAGCTCCCGCCAGGCGCCGTAGTCTGCCGACTCCGGCGGGCGCAACACCAGATCGCCGCCAGCTACGACCAGACTTGGCCAGCGCGGACCGGCAGGCTCCACCCCCAGCAGCCGGAGAGGCTGGAACCGGCCGCCAGCAATCATGCGGTCAACGCGAGAAAGCGGTCGATGTAGGTCTCCACCGCCTGCGCCTGCGCCGGCAGCGGCGTCATGCGCTCGGGATCGCTCATCAGGCGCGCCAGGCGAGGCGGCAGGACCGGTTCAACGCCCGATATGGACTGCACCGCGTCGGGAAACTTGGCGGGATGGGCTGTGGACAGCACGATCATGGGCGTTCCAGGCTCTCCACCGACCTTGGCCGCCGCCCTGATGGCAACCGCCGTATGGGGATCAAGGAGATACCCGCTTCCGGAAAGCGTGTCGCGGATGGTGTCGGCCACCTCGCCCTCGTCCGCGCTCGCGGCGTCGAATCCGTCGCGGATTGCTGTCAAGGTCGCCTCCGGGAGCGCAAAGCTGCGGGACTGCGCGAGAGACCCCATCATGGCACGGATTGCCGAGGCGTCGCGCGCCCCTTCCTCGAACAGCAGGCGTTCGAAGTTGGACGAGACCTGGATGTCCATCGACGGGGACATTGTGGCGGCGACCGAACGGACCTCGTAGCGACCCGTGTCGAGGGTGCGCGCCAGGATGTCGTTGACGTTGGTGCCGATGATCAGCCGGTCGATGGGCAATCCCATGCGCTTGGCGACATACCCCGCAAAAATATCGCCGAAATTGCCTGTCGGCACACAGAAACTCACTTTGCGGTGCGGCGCGCCAAGCGCCACGGCGGCGACGAAATAATAGGTCACCTGCGCGACGATGCGGCCCCAGTTGATCGAATTGACGCCCGCAAGCCGGGAGCGATCGCGGAAGGCATGATGGTTGAACAGCGCCTTCACGATGGCCTGGCAGTCGTCGAACGTGCCGTCGATCTCCAGGGGATGGATGTTGGCTTCGCCGGGCGTCGTCATCATGCGGCGCTGCACGCCCGACACCCGCCCCCTGGGAAACAGGATGACCATGTCGGTGCGCGCCCGGCCGCGAAAGGCTTCGGCCGCCGCGCCGCCGGTATCGCCCGACGTGGCGCAAACGATGGTGGCGCGCTGGCTTCGCTCGGCGAGGACATGGTCCATCAGCCGCGCGACCAGCTGCATCGCCACGTCCTTGAAGGCAAGAGTCGGCCCGTGGAATAACTCGAGCACGAAGGTGTTCGGCGCAATCTGCGCCAGAGGCGTCACCGCCCTGTGGCCGAAGGTGGCATAGGCATCATGCGCCGCGCGTTCGAGGACGGTATCGGGGATGGCGCCGCCAACGAAGGGCTTGAGCACCGCGACCGCGACCTGATCGAAGCGCTGGCCCGCCAGCCCGGCGATGGTCTGCGGGGAAAAGCGCGGCCAGGTCTCGGGAACGTAGAGGCCCCCATCGCGCGCCAATCCGGCAAGCAGGGCATCGGCAAAATTGAGGACGGGCGCCTGGCCACGGGTCGAAATGTAACGCATGCTTCCGGATAGCACCGGGGTGCAGCCTTGTCAGCGCCCTGCCTGACGCGACCAGAGGAGAAATATGATCCCCAGGACGGCCGCCAGACTCCACCATGTCAGAGCGTACTGGAGGTGATTGTTCGGGATGTCGACCAGCGTCACGTCCGGGAGCGGAAGCCCGCCGGCAGGCACTGGCGTCTTGAGATCGATGATGACCGGGGCAACCGGACCGAGCCCTCTGGAGGCGGCGATCGTCAGAGGATCACGCACATAGAATATGTTGCGGGCGGGATCGTCGGGATTGGCGAACATTCCCCGGCGCTCGGGCAGTCGGATCAGGCCGGTGATTTCGGACTCGCCGGCCACCTGTCCGCCCTCGCGCGACGCCGCAGCCTTGCGATCCTGCGGAACGAACCCGCGATTGACGAGGATTGTACCGCCGTTCGTCAGGTGAAACGGGGTGACGATCAGATAGCCAGGACCACCGATGCCGTTCTTCGGCTTTGCCAAGGCGAAGAAAACATGCGCCTCCTGACCGTGATCGAAACGGCCGGTCGCGCGCACCGGACGATAGGCAAAGGTAGGCTGGCCCAAGGTCTCGAGGCGACCGAGCACGGCAAGCGGTGCTGGCGACTCGCCAATCCGTGTCTGGATGGTTTGGATCAGCTCCGCCTTTTCCGATCTGCGTTGCCACTGCCAGAAACCAAGGCCGAGAAGAATACCCAGGCTGACAAACGTGAATGCCGCCGGATAGACGAGCTTTCTGGTCATGGGTCGAGACGGCCGAGTTCCGCCTTGTTGCGGTACTGGAGGCCGACGAGCAGCCCCTTGAGCGGACGCAGCATGCCGAGACAGACGATCAACGTGAGCGGAAGGAACACGGCGAGGTGGACCCAGACCGGCGGCTCGTAGTGGATCTCAACCCACAGCGACAGCCCGATGATCACGAATCCCGCAATAAGTATGACGAACACGGCGGGGCCGTCGCCGGCATCGGCGAACTTGTAGGACAGGCCGCAGTTGCGGCATGCCGGCGCCAAATTGACAAAGCCCTCGAACAGCCGGCCTTCTCCGCAGCGCGGGCAACGTCCGCTCAGGCCCGCCGTCACGGGATCCGCCGCAGTGGAGAAGCGTTCGTCCATGGCCCTGCTCCGCAAATGCCAAGGGCGGCGTCGCCGCCGCCCTATTAAGCGCTATTGCTCTGACGCTCAGTGCGCCATCACCGTTGCGGCTCGACCGAATTCCGACCCCCAGACGTAGATCACGGCGAACAGGAACAGCCAGACGACGTCGACGAAATGCCAGTACCAAGCGGCGAATTCGAAGCCGAGATGCCGCTGTGGGGTGAAATGCCCGGCATAGGCGCGCATCAGACAGACAATCAGGAAGATCGTGCCGACCAGGACGTGGAAGCCATGGAAGCCGGTCGCCATGAAGAAGGTGGCTCCGTAAATATGGCCGGAGAACTTGAAACCGGCGTGGCCATATTCGTAGGCCTGAACGCAGGTGAACAGCGCACCGAGCAGAACGGTCAGCCAGAGGCCCTTCTTCAAGCCTTCGCGATCACCATGCAGCATGGCGTGGTGCGCCCAGGTCACGGTTGTTCCCGAGGTCAGCAGGATCAGCGTGTTGAACAGCGGCAGTTCCCACGGGTTGAACAGCGGGATGCCCTTGGGCGGCCAGTGCCCGCCGGTCAGTTCCGTGCGCTGGTACTGAATGCTCTCGCCGGCATAGAACGCCACGTCGAAATAGGCCCAGAACCAGGCGACGAAGAACATCACTTCCGAGGCGATGAACAGGATCATGCCGTAGCGGTGATGAATTTGGACCACGCGGGTATGATCGCCCCCGTGGGCCTCCTTGATCACGTCCGACCACCAGGCGAACATGGTGTAGAGCACGCCGATGAAGCCGGCGAAGAACAGGAACGATCCCATCTTCAGGCCCGCGATCGGCATCGCCTTCATCCAGGCGATCGCGCCGACCGCCATGACGAAGGCCGACACCGATCCGACGAACGGCCATGGGCTCGGATCAACGAGGTGATAATCGTGTGTCTTACCGTGGGCAGCTGCCATGGCCCCTTCCCCTTCAGCTAGAAAATGATGGCGCGTTCGAACAGTTCATCGGGCGAGGCTCCCGCCCGTCTGTTCATTCGCGGCGATTGGTTTTGTCGGCGTCTTGGACGGGAAAAACGTGTACGACAAGGTGATCGTGTCGACATGCGACAGGCCCGGCGTGTTCTCGATATCCGGATCGAGAAAGAACACCACGGATTCCTCACGCGTTTCCCCGGGCTTCAACGTCACGTCCGTGAAGCAGAAGCACTGGAGCTTGTTGAAATAGCCGCCGGTGATTTCCGGCAGCACGTTGAAGCTGGCGATCCCGACCGTCTCGGAGGCGCTGATGTTGCGGACCTTGTAGGTCACTGTCTTTACTTCGCCGGGCCGCACTTGGATGGACGAGGCCTCAGCCTCGAATCGCCAAGGCAGTGCCGGGTTGACCCCTGCATCGAAGCGCACCGTATAGATCCGTGTGCCCAGACGGTCTGCCGGCTTGGACGCGACCATCGGCGTCCCACCGAACCCCGTGGTGCGGCAGAACAGATCATAGAGCGGCACGGCGGCGAAGGACAGGCCGAGCATGCCCATCACGACACCAAAGACGATCCAGCCAGTGCGCCGGTTGCGCGCGGAAAGCCTTGCTGAAGTGAGATACGGAGCTGCGTTCAAAGCTTCCTCACAAGTATGCCGGGGCCGAGCTTCACGACAGTGATCAAGTAGAACAGAACCACGAGCCCGCCGATGCACAAGGCAAGCGCGACCGAACGGCGACGCTGTTTGCGCTTCTGTTCCTCGGTAAGGACAATGCCTTCCGGCTGTTTGCCTGGTTCCGCCATCGCCATCATCCGAAGCGTGCCATGGCGAAGAGCCGTTCAACCAGCAAGGCAGCGAACAGGGCGAACAGATAGAGGATCGAGAAGCCGAACAGCCTCCAGCACGCCTTCGTGGCTTCCTTGCCCTCCCGCCGGCGATACACCCCGACGGCGAGCCACAGCATGCCAGCACCACCCAGCGTCGCCACCAGGGCATAGGCGGGGCCGGCGAGGCCAACCGCATAGGGCGCAAGGCCCGTTGGTGCCAGCAGTGCCGTATAGAGCAGGATCTGCAAGCGCGTATTCGCTTCACCGGCCACCACGGGTAGCATCGGAACGCCGGCGCGGGCGTAGTCCTCGGACTTCACCAGCGCGAGCGCCCAGAAGTGCGGCGGCGTCCAGATGAAGATGATGAGGAACAGCAGGAAGCTTTCGATCGTCGCACTTGCGGTCACCGCCGCCCAGCCCACCATGGGCGGGAACGCACCGGCGGCACCGCCGATCACGATGTTCTGCGCCGTCCAGCGCTTCAGCCACATCGTGTAGACCACGGCGTAGAAAAAGATCGTGAAGGCCAGCAGCCCGGCGGCGAACCAGTTGGAGGCAAGACCGAGCACGCCAACGGAGAGTACAGAAAGAATAAGGCCGAACGACAGCGCCTCGGACTCGCTGACGCGCCCGGCCGGCACGGGACGGTTGGCGGTGCGTCCCATCACCCGGTCGATGTCGGCATCATACCACATGTTGAGCGCGCCGGCGGCGCCCGCTCCGACCGCGATGGCGAAGATCGAGATCGCGCCAAGCACGGGGTGGATGTGGCCAGGCGCCAGCACCAGACCGACCAGCGCGGTGAAGATGACGAGCGACATCACCCGCGGCTTCAGCAGCGCGAAGAAATCCTCCGGCCCCGCTTCGGAAAGGAGCGCTGCGGAAGGACGTGTAAGGCCGGCGTCGGTCATCTGGGGAAATGTCGCTTCAGGAATGGGCGGGGCGGCGCAGGCCGCCCCGCATGGGTGTTAGTGACCGTCGCTGCCGGTGATGCGCGGCAGGGTCTCGAACTGGTGGAACGGCGGTGGAGAGGTCAGCGTCCATTCCAGCGTATTGGCGCTCTCGCCCCATGGATTGTTGCCGGCCTTTTCCTTGCGGATCAGCGCGACGGCACAGCCGTAGAAGAACACCAGAAGGCCGAAGGCGAAGATGTAGGAACCGATCGACGAGATGTAGTTCCAGCCCGCGAACGCGTCGGGATAGTCGACGTAACGGCGGGGCATGCCGGCGAGCCCGAGGAAGTGCTGCGGGAAGAACAGCACGTTCGCGCCGATGAAGGCGATCCAGAAGTGGAGCTGGCCGATCCAGTCCGGAATGACATAGCCGGTGATCTTCGGGAACCAGTAGTACCAGGCCGCGAAGATCGCGAAGACCGCGCCGAGCGACAGCACGTAGTGGAAATGGGCCACCACATAGTAGGTGTCGTGCAACACGCGGTCGGCGCCGGCGTTCGCCAGGACGACGCCGGTCACGCCGCCGACGGTGAACAGGAAGATGAAGCCGATCGCCCAGACCATCGGCGCGGTGAAGCGCAGCGAACCACCCCACATCGTGGCGATCCAGGAGAAGATCTTCACACCGGTCGGCACGGCGATCACCATGGTCGCGGCGACGAAGTACTGCTGGGCACCGAGCGAGATGCCGGTGGTGTACATGTGATGCGCCCAGACGATGAAGCCGACGAACCCGATCGCCACCATCGCGTAGGCCATGCCGAGGTATCCGAACACAGGCTTGCGCGAGAAGGTCGAGACGATCTGGCTGATGATGCCGAAGGCCGGCAGGATCAGGATGTAGACTTCGGGATGGCCGAAGAACCAGAACAGGTGCTGGAACAGGATCGGGTCACCGCCGCCTTCGGGAGCGAAGAACGTCGTGCCGAAATTGCGATCGGTCAGCAGCATCGTGATGCCACCCGCGAGCACCGGGAGCGACAGCACCAGCAGGAAGGCCGTGATCAGGATCGACCAGACAAACAGCGGCATGCGGTGCAGCGTCATGCCCGGGGCGCGCATGTTGAAGATCGTCACGATAAAGTTGATCGCGCCAAGGATCGACGAGGCACCGGCGATATGCAGCGACAGGATGGCGAAGTCCATCGCCGGACCGGGCTGCCCCGAAGTCGACAGCGGCGGGTATATGGTCCAGCCGCCGCCCACGCCGTTCGCGCCCGGCGGGCCTTCCACGAACATCGAGATCACAAGCAGGGCCAACGCCGACGGCAGCAGCCAGAACGAGATGTTGTTCATGCGCGGGAAGGCCATATCCGGCGCGCCGATCATCAGAGGCACGAACCAGTTGGCATAGCCACCGATCATCGCCGGCATGACCATGAAGAAGATCATGATCAGGCCGTGGCCGGTGACGAACACGTTGAACGTGTGCGCGCTGGCGAAATACTGCATCCCCGGCTCCTGGAGCTCAAGGCGCATCATGATCGACAGGAAGCCACCAACCAGCCCCGCCACGATGGCGAAGATCAGGTACATCGTGCCGATGTCCTTGTGGTTGGTCGACAGCACGTAACGGCGCCAGCCGGTCGGGTGGTCGTGGTGATCGTGGGCGTGAGCCGCGGACGATGCCATGATCTAAATCTCCTGAAAAATCAGCTGTAGCCGGTTACTGCTGCACCGCAGGCGTGCCCGCGAACTGCATCGCCGGCGACGGGTCGGTTGCAAATTTCTTCTGCGCTTCTTTCAGCCAGGCGTCGTATTTGTCCTGCGAGACGACGCGGATGGCGAGCGGCATGAAGGCATGATCCTTGCCGCACAGTTCCTGGCACTGACCGTAATAGATGCCTTCCTTGGTGGCCTTGAACCAGGTCTCGTTCAAACGCCCCGGCACGGCGTCGATCTTCACGCCGAAGGACTGGATGGCGAAGGCGTGGATCACGTCCGCAGCCGTGACCTGAACGCGGACCACCTTGTTGACCGGAACGTAGGCGATGTTGTCGACGGCCAGCAGGCGCGGCATGTCCTCGGCCTTGGCCCCGGCCTTGATCGCCTTGGCGCGGTCCTCGTCGTTCAGCATGATCGCATCGAAGGTGATGCCGCCGTAATCCTTGGGATACTCGAAGGTCCAGTACCACTGCTTGCCCGTCACCTTGATGGTCATGTCCGACTTCGGAATCACGACCTGCTCGCGCAGAAGCTTGAACGACGGCACCGCGATGAACACCAGGATCAGCACTGGAATGACCGTCCAGGCCACTTCCAGCATCGTGTGATGCGTGGTCTTGGAGGGGACCGGGTTGGCCTTCTCGTTGAACCGCACAACGATGTAGATCAGCAGCGCGAGCACGAAGATCGAGATCACCGTGATGATCGGCAGCAGCAGGCCGTCATGGAACCACTGGATGTTCTCGGCGATCTGGGTGGCCGGCGGCTGCAATCCCTTCTGCCAGGGCAAGGGCATGCCCTTGTCTTCCGCCAGGACCGCGCTCGCGGAAGCGAACACCAAGGCCGCCGCGAGACCAGCGCCCGCAAATTTCCCCGCCATCTTCATGCCAAACATTGGATGTAGCCGCTCCTGAAGCACAATCGTCTCATGAAAACGGTCGCGCGGCTTTGAGAAATTCCTCAGCAGTCCGCGTGCGACCGCGGGCTTCGCCGTCGCAGGCGAGTCCCCTCAGTTTGACTGTCAAACACAAGTGCCGCCATGACGCAACACCGCTCAGCGCCGAACCTGCCGCCGGGGGTGCGGCAAAATTGCGCGGGCCGCGCGCGCCGTTCCTTGACTCGCGCCCCTGCTCTGTTACCCGCTATGCCGGATTGAACGGGAAGCCCATGCCTTTGCCAGCCCCAAACCTGTTGCGAGCCGTGACATTGAGCGCGTTTCTGGCCGTCGCCGGCTTGACCGCGGCGCCTGTCAGCGCACAGGGCGCGCTCAAGGCAACCCATGGCGACTGGCAGTTGCGCTGCGACTCGTTGCCGGGACGCTCCGGGGAGCAGTGCATCCTCATGCAGAGCCTGGTTGACGACCAGAACGTCGTCGAAGGCCAGAAGGTCGAGATCAATCTCGTCGTCGTCGCCCTCAAGGCCAGCGACCCGAAGGCCAATAACGCGCGCAAGCCGATCCTGCGCGTGATCGCGCCGCTGGGCGTGTTGTTGCCGCGCGGCCTCGGCCTGAAGATCGATACGACCGAGATCGGCGCGACCGGATTCGTGCGCTGTCTCGCCAACGGCTGTGTCGCCGAAGTCGAGATGGACGACGCCCTCATCGACAAGTTCAAGCGGGGCAAGGAGGCGACCTTCGTGATCTTCCTGACCCCGGACGAGGGGCGCGGGCTGCCCCTTAGTCTTGACGGGTTCGAGAAGGGTTTTGCGCAGCTTCAGTGAGTGTTTGACCATGCCAGTCTCTCTTCGTTCCGTCCTGGTTCTCGCCCTCGGGCTCGCTCTTGCCGGTTGCCAGTCCTCCGGCGGCGACCAGGCGGCGGCGAGCGGACAGCCGAGTTCGTGGCGTCTGGCATTCTTCGGCAATCCTCAGGCCGTGCCTCCGGAAAAGCCGATCGAATCGTCCCAGCGGGACCTGAACTGTCCGAGTGTCGGCGTGCTGGAGGGGGGAGCGGCTCACCGCATCGGGCGACAGGGCGGGAGCGAGGTCTCGCACCAGGCCTCGCTGGTCGATACGGCAAGGGAGTGCCGCTTCGCCGGTAACAGCATGACGCTCAAGGTGGGCGTTCAGGGTCGATTGCTGATCGGGGCCGCAGGCAGGGCTGGCACCTACACGGTGCCAGTGCGCGTTGCCGTCAAGCGCGGCGAAGCGGTCGTTGCCTCCCGCTTCGCACGCGTTTCCGTCACGATCCCCGCCAACGAGGCCAGCGCCAGTTTCGTTCATATCGAAGACAACATCGCGCTGCCGGTCAGCGATAACGATCCGGCCGAGGAGTACGACATCTACGTCGGCTTCGACGAAGGCGGCGGTCCGGCCGATCCGCGCCGCGGCACGCGCAGACGCTAGCGGCGCACGTGCTTTTCCCGTTGACTTGGCTCGCCCTGCCGCATTAGGTCGCTGCACGGCATTCGATCCTCGCGGGAGAGACCGGCTCGTCCGGCGCCGAAGGCGCAACCGCCCCGGAAACGCTCAGGCAAAAGGACCGCGAGAGGAAGCCGCTCTGGAAAGCAGCCGTTCAGGCTCACCGACGGAGTAAGTGCGCGCCCAGGCGTGCGCGAATCTCTCAGGTCACGGGACAGAGGGGGCGGTCGTGGGTTTCGACCCATGCCTCGTCATGTCGTATCCGGAGCGCCCGATGTCCGATCCTGCCGCGCCTGCAAAGCGTACCCCGCTTTACGAATCGCATGTTGCCGCCGGCGGTCGCATGGTGCCCTTCGCTGGCTATGAAATGCCGGTGCAATATCCCACGGGCATTTTGACGGAGCACAACTGGACACGAGAGAACGCCGGCCTGTTCGACGTGTCGCACATGGGCCAGGCGTTCCTGCTCGGCCCCGATCACGACACGACGGCCCGGGCGCTGGAAACGCTTTGCCCCGCCGATTTCGTCAATCTCGGCCTGGGAAAGCAGCGCTATTCGCAGCTCCTGGCGAGCGATGGCGGCATTCTCGACGACATCATGGTCACCCGCTCAGTCGATCCGGCGGAGGATGGGGCCCTGATGCTCGTGGTCAATGCCGCCTGCAAGGACGCGGACTTCGCCCTGATCGAGCAGCGCCTGCCGGCGAATGTGAAGCTTCTACGCGCCGGGCACCGCGCCCTTGTCGCGCTGCAGGGGCCGAGAGCGGCCGAGGTGCTGGCGAAGCATTGTCCTGACAGCGCCGACATGGCGTTCATGTCGGCGCGCTCGACGCGTTTCGACAATTTCGACTGCCACGTTTCCCGGTCCGGATATACCGGCGAGGACGGCTATGAGATTTCAATCAACGCGAAATACGTCGCGACGGTTTGGGATACGCTCTGCGCCGATCCTCTGGTCAAGCCGATCGGCCTCGGCGCGCGGGATTCGCTGCGTCTCGAAGCCGGCCTGTGCCTCTACGGCCATGACATTGATGCGACGACCTCGCCGGTCGAGGGCGCCCTCGCCTGGTCGATCCAGAAGCGACGCCGCGAGGAAGGCGGATTTCCCGGCGCCGATCGCATCCAGCGCGAACTGCGGGACGGGCCTTCGCGCCTGCGTGTCGGCATCCTGCCGGAAGGGCGCCAGCCCGCGCGCGAGGGGGCCGAGATTCATGCCGATGGCCGCAAGGTCGGCGTGGTCACCTCCGGCGGATTCGGTCCGACGCGGAACGGCCCCTGCGCCATGGGCTATGTCGAGGCTGCTTTCGCCAGGCCCGGCACGGCGCTGACACTGATCGTGCGCGACAAGCCGTTGCCGGCCGTCGTCGCGCCGATGCCCTTTGTTCCCAAACGTTTTTTCCAGCCGAAGGCCGGCTGATACCACTCCGGGAGATCCCTCATGAGCACCATCCGCTACACCAAGGACCACGAATACATCCGTGTCGAGGGCGATATCGGAACGGTTGGCATTTCCGACTACGCGCAGGCGCAACTCGGTGACGTTGTGTTCGTCGACCTGCCCGCGCCCGGCAAGGAGGTGGCCCAGGGCGCCGAGACGGCGGTGGTCGAAAGCGTCAAGGCCGCCAGCGAGATCTACGCCCCGGTCGCCGGCAGTGTGGTCGAGGTCAACGCCCGGCTCGCCGACAATCCGGCGACGGTGAACGAGGCGCCGCTTGGAGATGGCTGGTTCCTGAAGCTCAGGATCGCCGACACGGCGCAGCTCGACGCCCTGATGACCGAAGAGCAGTACCAGGACTACCTGAAGACCTTGGGCTGACATTCCCGACAGCGGAGAGACACCGTGCGTTACCTGCCCCATACACAGGCTGACCGGGACGCCATGCTGGCGCGCATCGGCGTCGGCTCGGTCGATGAGCTTTTCGCCAGCATCCCGGCGGAGAAGCGCTTGAAATCGCTTCCGGATCTTCCGCGCGCCCGGACTGAGCTGGAGGTCGAGCGCATCCTGTCGAAGATGGCGGGGCGGAACGTCCCGGCCTCGGCCGTGCCGTTCTTTGTCGGCGCCGGCGCCTACAAGCATCATGTGCCGGCGACGGTGGATCACCTGATCCAGCGCTCGGAGTTCCTGACGAGTTACACGCCGTATCAGCCCGAGATCGCCCAAGGCACGCTCCAGTATCTCTTTGAATTTCAAACGCAAGTCGCCTTGCTGACCGGCATGGACGTGGCCAATGCCTCGATGTACGACGGCTCCACCGGCACGGCAGAAGCCGTGCTGATGGCGCATCGCGTCACCAAGCGGCGCAAGGCAGTGCTTTCCGGTGGACTGCACCCGCACTACGTCGATGTGGTGCGAACCCTTTCCGACATGGCAGGCGACGACCTCGTGGTCCTGCCGCCGGACGTGACGGCTGCGGAAGACCTGGCCGCGACGATTGATTCCACAGTCTCCTGCGTGGTCGTGCAAACTCCGGATTTCTTCGGAAACATCAGGGATATCAGCGCTTTGTCCGCCAAGTGCAAGGCCGCCGGCGCGCTGCTGATCGCCGTCTTCACCGAGGCAGTTTCGCTCGGCGCGCTGCAATCGCCGGGCGAGATGGGGGCCGACATCGTGGTCGGGGAAGGCCAGTCGATCGGCAACGGCCTCAATTTCGGCGGCCCCTATGTCGGGCTGTTCGCGACGAAGCAGCAGTATGTGCGCCAGATGCCGGGGCGGCTTTGCGGCGAGACGGTCGATTCGGAAGGCCGGCGCGGCTTCGTGCTGACGCTGTCGACGCGCGAGCAGCACATCCGCCGCGAGAAGGCAACGTCGAATATCTGCACGAATTCAGGGCTTTGCACCCTGGCCTTCACCATTCACATGTCGTTGCTGGGCGAAGCGGGCCTGCGCCGGCTGGCGGCCGTGAATCACGCCAATGCGGTGACGTTGGCGGACATGCTGTCCGGCGTGCCGGGCGTCGAGGTGCTCACCCGGAGCTTCTTCAACGAATTCACGGTGCGGCTGAAGCAGGATGCCGCCGCGGTGCTCGAAAAGCTCGTAGAACGCGGCATCCTCGGGGGCGTACCGGTCTCGAGACTGCTGCCGAACCGGGGGCTCGATGACCTGCTCGTCATCGCCTCCAGCGAGGTCAACACGGACGGCGATCGCGCGGCGCTCGCCGGCGCCCTGAAGGAGGTGCTGTGATGCTCAACAACCAGGGTCGCCCCACCGCCGCCGGCAGCGCCACCACAACCGGCCATGCCACCTTCACCGGCAATCGCGCGCTCATGCAGGAAGAGGCGCTGATCTTCGAGACCGGCCGCCTGGACGCGACCGGCGTCGACATTGAGGAACCGGCCAAGGTGGCGAACCGCCTCGGCGGGCTGGAGCGGAAGGCGGCCATCGGCCTGCCCGGCCTGTCCGAGCCGGAGGCGATGCGCCACTACGTCAAGCTGAGCCAGAAGAACTACGGCATCGACACCGGGTTGTTCCCGCTCGGCTCCTGCACGATGAAGCACAACCCGCGCCTCAACGAGAAGATGGCGCGGCTGCCGGGCTTCAACGACGTGCATCCGCTCCAGCCGCAATCGACGGTTCAAGGCGCGATCGACGTGATGGCGGAACTGTCGCGCTGGCTGATGGAATTGACCGGCATGCCGGCGGTGGCGCTCAGCCCCAAGGCGGGCGCCCATGGCGAACTGGCCGGCATGATGGCGATCAAGGCCGCGATCGAAGCCAAGGGCGAAGGCAAGACGCGCAATGTGGTTCTGGTGCCGGATTCGGCCCATGGCACCAATCCGGCGACGGCGGCGCTGATCGGCTTTTCGGTCAAGTCCGTGCCGGCCGATTCCGATGGCACCGTGCGCGTCGCCGAGGTGAAGAAGCTCATCGGCCCGGACGTGGCGGCGATCATGCTGACCAATCCGAACACCTGCGGCCTGTTCGAACCGGAAATCGCGGACATCGCCGCAGCGATGCATGAGGCCGGGGCGTATTTCTATTGCGACGGCGCGAATTTCAACGCCATCGTCGGCAAGACGCGGCCGGGCGATCTCGGCGTCGACGCCATGCACATCAACCTGCACAAGACCTTCTCGACGCCGCATGGCGGCGGCGGCCCGGGTTCCGGCCCGGTCGTGCTGTCGGAGCGGCTCGCCCCCTATGCGCCGGTGCCGTTCCTCCACAAGGACGGCGACCGGATAGTCCTGGTCGAGCATGCGGACGGGTCACAGGCTTTCGGGCGCGTCACCGCCTTCCACGGGCAGATGGGCATGTATGTGCGTGCCCTGTCCTACATGCTGTCGCACGGGGCGGACGGCATCCGGCAGGCCAGCGAGGATGCGGTGCTCAACGCCAACTACATCCGCGCCGGCCTGTCCGACCTGATGTCGCAGCCCTTCGGCGACAAGCCCTGCATGCACGAGGCGCTGTTCGACGATGCCTGGCTGAAGGACACGGGCGTGACGACGCTCGACTTCGCCAAGGCGATGATCGACGAGGGCTATCACCCCATGACCATGTACTTCCCGCTGGTGGTGCATGGCGCGATGCTGATCGAGCCGACGGAATCGGAAGGCCGGGCCTCGCTCGATCTGTTCATCATGGCGCTGCGCGATCTCGCCATGGCCGCGCGGCGCGGCGAGACGGAGCGGTTCACCGGGGCGCCGTATCACGCGCCGAGGCGGCGTCTCGACGAGACG
>DAOMXN010000018.1:0-22325 GCA_035437025.1 Beijerinckiaceae bacterium
AGACGCGGCCGGCCTGCGCCGCCGCCGCCCGACCATTCCGATCCCTACGCCATCTATCGCACGCCGGTCTACAACGGGCTGCGCCGGGCCGTGTCCTGGTCGGTTGACCACAAGTATGTGACGGTCGGCGCTGTGCTGCTCATCCTTGCCGGGTCGATCGCCGCCTTCACCCGCGTTCAACATCAGTTTTTCCCGATTTCCTCGCGTCCCGAACTGTTTTTCCAGATGCGCATGCCGCAGGGCACGTCGATCACGGCGTCGCTGGACATCGCCAAGCGCGGCGAGGCGATGCTGAAGGATGACAAGGACATCGCCACCTTCACCACCTACGTTGGGCAGGGGTCGCCGCGCTTCTGGCTCGGACTGAACCCGCAGTTGCCTGACGAGGCCTTCGCCGAGATCGTGATCATCGCCAGGGACGTGGCGGCCCGCGAGCGCATCAAGGCACGCCTTGAAGGCGAGGTCGCGGCGGGCAAGCTGTCCGAAGCGCGTGTTCGCGTCGATCGGTTCAATTTCGGCCCACCGGTCGGCTTTCCGGTCCAGTTCCGGGTGATCGGCCCCGATCCCGCCTCGGTCCGCGAAACCGCGCTGAAGGTCCGGGACATCATGCGCGCCAACGTGGCGGCGCGCGACCCGCATTTTGACTGGAACGAGCAGACGCCGTCCGTCCGCCTCGTTGTCGACCAGGATCGGGCGCGTGCCCTCGGTCTGAACGTCCAGGATGTCTCGAACATGCTGCAGACCTGGTTGTCGGGCGTTACGGTCACCTCGGTCCGCGACCGCACCGAGCGGGTAGACGTCGTGGCCCGCGCGGCGCCGGCGGAACGCGCCGACCTGTCACGGATCGGCGAACTCACGATCGCCACCCGGGGCGGTGTCCCGGTGCCGCTCGCCCAGGTCGCCAGGATCGAATACGTCCATGAGGACCCGATCCTGTGGCGGCGCAGCCGCGAACTGGCGATCACGGTGCGCGCCGATGTGGTCGATGGCGTGCAGCCGCCGACGGTGAGCCACGATGTGGGCGAGGCACTGAAGCCGCTCATCGCGACGCTTCCCCCGGGCATGCGCATCGAACAGGGCGGCTCGGTGGAGGAATCGGGAAAAGCCAACAGTTCGATCTTCATGCTGTTTCCGCTGATGATCCTTGGCATGTTGACGATCCTCATGTTGCAGTTGCAGTCCTTCTCGCGGCTGTTCCTGGTCTTTGCACCGGCTCCGCTCGGCATTGTCGGCGCCTCGATCGGGCTGAACCTGTTCAATGCGCCTTTCGGCTTCGTGGCGCTCCTCGGCCTGATCGCGCTTGCCGGAATGGACATGCGCAACACCGTCATCCTCGTGCAGCAGATCGATGAGGATCTCGCCGCCGGAGCGGATATGCGCGAGGCGGTGATCGAAGCGACGGTCCGTCGCGCGCGGCCGGTCGTCCTTACCGCGCTGTCGGCGATCCTGGCGATGATTCCACTGTCGACCAGTCTGTTCTGGGGGCCGATGGCTATAACGATCGCTGGCGGCCTGGCCACCGCGACCTTCATGACCCTGCTGTTCCTGCCCGCGCTGTATTCGATTTGGTTCAAGGTTCAGCCGGCCAGGAACCGCGCGCCTGTGGTCGCGCCGCCTTCGCCCGAGCAGGTGCAGGACGAAGCGCTGACCATGATCACACGCATGGCGGCGGAGTAGGCAGGAGCCTATTGCGTCGCGCCGGGGCGGCGAATCGTGCTTAAGCGGTGCCGCCCCCTTCGACCGCTGGAGTTTTGCTGATGACTGATGCGCGCGACCGCATGATTGTGGCTCTGGACCTGCCGTCCGTTGCGGAAGCGCGCGCCATGGTGACCCGCCTCGGGCATTCCGCGAGCTTCTACAAGATCGGCAAGGAGCTGGTTTATGCCGGAGGCCTCGACATCGCGCAGGAACTCGTCGCCGCCGGCAAGAAGGTATTTCTTGATCTGAAACTGCACGATATCCCCAACACGGTCGAACGCGCTGCTGCGGCGGTCTCCGGGCTGGGCGCCACATATCTGACGGTTCATGCCTATCCTCAGACGCTGGCTGCCGCCGTGCGGGGTGCGGGGAAGGGCGGTCTCAAGGTTCTTGGCGTCAGCGTGCTGACATCGATGAACGATGCTGATCTGGCGTTGGCCGGATACGGTCTCGGCGTTGCCGATCTCGTGCGCCGGCGCGCACGTCAGACCATGGAGTCCGGCGCGCACGGCCTTATCTGCTCGCCCCTCGACATTGCGGGCGTGCGCGAGACCGTGGGTCGCGCGCTGGAGATCGTCACACCGGGCGTGCGCCCCGCAGGCAGCGCCGCCGGAGACCAGAAGCGGGTCATGACTCCGCGTGATGCCATCCGTGCCGGTGCCGACCGGCTCGTCGTCGGTCGCCCGGTGACCGAGGCGGCGGATCCCAAGGCCGCGGCCGAGGCGATTGTTGCGGAAATCGCCGCCGCCGGTTGACCGCCGGGGCGCTGGCATGCCCTAAAGGTCGTCCATGGGTTTCATACGGAGTTCGCAGCATGGCCAAGGGCTATTGGATCGCGCGGGTCGATGTCTATGACATGGACAGCTACAAGCAGTATGCGGCGCTCAACCAGATTCCTTTCAAGAAGTATGGCGCGCGCTATCTCGTTCGCGGCGGCGCCTTCGAACTGAAGGAGGGCGGGTCGCGTGCGCGCAATGTTGTGATCGAGTTTCCGACCTATCAGGCCGCGCTCGATTGCTATCACTCGCCGGAATACAAGGAAGCCTGCAAGCACAGGGGCGGCTGGATCTCCTCCGGCGACCTGATCATCATCGAAGGCTATGAAGGCGCTCAGCCGGCCTGACCACGACGGAACCACGGGAATGGGTGATCTGAGACTTGCCGTCGTCGGGGCAGGCGGCCGTATGGGGCGCACGCTGGTCAGGGCGATTACCGAAGCCGGCGGCGTACGCCTGAGCGGCGCACTGGAGCGTCCCGGCGCGCCCGCCCTCGGGCAGGATGCTGGGCTGCTTGCAGGGTTGCCGGCCCTTGGCGTCGTTGTGACGGACGACATAAACACGGCCTTCGCCGACGCGGACGGCATCATCGATTTCACGGCGCCCGAAGCAACCCGCGCTTTCGCCGCCTGTGCCGCTGAGAAGGGGCTGATCCACATCATCGGCACCACTGGGCTGGCGGAGGCCGATTTCGCCGCCATCTCGGATGCCGGTCGCACAGCGGTCGTGGTGCAGTCCGGCAACATGAGCCTGGGAGTCAATCTCCTGGCCGCGCTGGTGAAACGGGCGGCGGCGGCGCTCGGGCCGGAGTTTGACATCGAGATTGTCGAGATGCACCACCGTCACAAGGTGGATGCGCCATCGGGCACGGCGCTGCTGTTGGGGCAGGCGGCGGCTCAGGGGCGCGGCATCGATCTCGGCGCGCATTCGGCACGCGGCCGCAATGGCCACACCGGCGCGCGCCGGACCGGAGACATCGGATTCGCCTCGCTGCGTGGAGGATCGGTGATTGGCGACCATACCGTGACCTTCGCCGGCTCCGGCGAGCGCATTGAGCTGACCCACCGCGCCGAGGATCGTGGGCTCTTCGCCGTCGGCGCCGTCAAGGCGGCGCTCTGGGCGCGCGGCAGGCCACCCGGTGTCTATTCGATGGCGGACGTTCTTGGCATAGCGGATTGAGCCATGATCGCGCATATCCGCCGTCTGTCCGCTCCGGAGGCCGAATCCCATCTCGACGACCTCGCGGACGTGCTTGCCGATTGCGTGTCGGGTGGGGCCGGCGTCGGCTTCGTCCTGCCGTTTTCGAAGGATGATGCGAAGGCATGGTGGCGCTCCATCGTGCCGGGTGTCGCCTCCGGTGAGCGCCTGCTGTTCGCGGCCTTTGAGGGGGATGACCTCGTCGGCACGGTGCAACTCTGCCCGGCCGGCATGCCGAACCAGACCCATCGCGCCGATATTGCCAAGATGCTCGTCCATTCCCGCGCCCGCCGGAAGGGCATTGGCGCGGCGCTGATGAAGGCCGCGGAAGCTCATGCCAGGTCCATGGGCCGCTTCGTGCTCGTCCTGGACACGGTGACCACGAGCGATGCGCGCCGGCTTTACGAACGTCTCGGCTGGCAGGTTGCCGGCCCGGTTCCGCGTTTCGCACGCTCGCCGCAGGGCGGATGGGATGACACCCTGTTCATGTGGAAGGCGCTGGATGACGGCGCCTGAGGGGGCGGCTTGCAACAGCGCCGGGGTCGCGCTGCAGCCGGGCCTCATCCTGCATCGTGCTTGGTTCGGTCGGTCGGCACAGGAGCAGTTGGTCGAAACGGTGCGGCGCGTTGTCCGGGACGCCCCGCTGTTTACGCCCAGGATGCCGCGCACCGGCAAGCCATTCTCGGTAAGGATGACGAACTGCGGGCCGCTCGGCTGGGTATCCGACGCGGAAGGCTACCGCTATCAGGCCGCACACCCGGATTCGGGCGTCTGCTGGCCTCCCATGCCGGAGGGGCTGCTCGCGCTCTGGAGCGCCGTGGCCGGCTATCCCCATCCGCCGGAAGCCTGCCTGGTCAACCTTTATGATCGCGCCGCGCGCATGGGTCTGCATCAGGATCGCGACGAGGCCGACTTCGCGGCGCCCGTCGTGTCGGTGTCGCTCGGCGCCAGCGCGCTGTTCCGCTTCGGAGGGACGGCACGCACCGCGCCGACGCGCTCGTTCCGTCTGGAAAGCGGCGATGTTCTGGTCATCGGGGGCGAGTCGCGCCTGTGTTTCCACGGCGTCGACCGGATCTATCCCGGAACCTCGACGCTGGTGCCCGAGGACCAGCGGATCAATCTGACCCTGCGCCGTGTCACGCGGCCTCAACGCTCCTGATCGGAGCACGAGCTGTTCAATTCGTCGCGGCCTGCTACCTTGCGTGACATATAAACTTTCGCATATGATTATGTAACGAAGCGGGCATGCGCAGATCCCGCAACAGCGGGTGGAAGCGATGGACGGCTTGGCGACTTCGACGGTTCTCGGCATCGGCGGTCTGGTTGTCGGCCTTGTGTTTGGCGCCATCGTGCAGCGCACGAATTTCTGCACGCTCGGCGCCGTGTCCGATCTGATCCTGATGGAAGACGGCCGCCGTATGCGGGCCTGGGTTCTGGCGGCGGCGGTTGCGCTGTTCGGTACGCAGGCGATGCATCTTGCCGGCCTGATCAACATCGATTCGAGTTTCTACCTCACCAGCAATCTGGGCTGGGCCGGTGCGATCCTTGGCGGCCTGATGTTCGGCTTCGGCATGACCAAGACCGGGGGCTGCGCCGGGCGCACGCTGGTTCGCCTTGGCGCTGGAAATCTGAAGTCGCTCGTTGTGCTGATGGTCATGGGCATGGTGGCCTACATGACCCTGCGCGGCATCATCGCGCCGCTGCGCGCCGCGATGGAGACAAGCCTGAACTATGACCTGAAAGGCATCGGCCTGAAGACGCAGGGTGTCGGCGAGATGTTTTCCCGCTTCGGTGGTCTTTCGCCGGTTGCCGGGCGGGTTGTCGCAAGTGTCGTCGTGGGGGGCGCGCTGCTCTGGTATGCGCTGAAGGACGCCGATTTCCGCCGGTCCGGCCGTGATGTTTTCGCCGGCGTCGGCATCGGGCTGACCATTCTTGGCGGCTGGACGGTGACAGGAATCCTGGCGAAGGATGAATTCGCTCCGGTGCCGCTGACCTCGCTCAGTTTTGCTTCGCCCATTGCCGAGTTCCTGCAATACCTGATGGTGTTCACCGGTACGACGATCAATTTCGGCGCCGCCCTGGTCGCCGGGGTTGTGCTCGGCAGCTTCCTGATGGCAGCGGGGACCGGACGGTTCCGGATCGAGAGCTTTGCCGACAAGGACGACCTGGTGCGCCATCTCGGCGGCGCGACGTTGATGGGCATCGGCGCCATCCTGTCGCTGGGCTGCACGATCGGTCAGGGCATGACCGGCACGGCGACGCTGGCGTTCGGCGGCATGATCGCCTGGGCCTCGATCATCGCCGGCGCCTACTATGGGGTGAAGTACCTGGAGGAAGGCACCTATATCGGCGCGTTGAAGGCCTCGTTTGGAGCATCGTCCTGATGCGTCACCGGCTGAGCCCGCGTGCTTTCAGCGCTTCGAGATAGGCGGCGAACAAGCCTTCCCTGTTGGTGCCCATGCTGACGAACGTGTCCCACGCGTAGATGCCGGAATCGTGCCCGTCGTCGAAGGTCAGGCGCACGGCATAGCGTCCCACGGGTTCGATCCGGAGAATGGCGACGTCCTTCTTGCCCGGAACGATGCGCTTTTCGGACGGCGAATGCCCCTGCACCTCGGCCGAAGGGCTCTCGACGCGCAGGAGTTCGGCCGGAAGCTCGTAGCTTGCCCCGTCCGGGAAGGAGACGACGAGCAGCCGGCCCTTATCCTTGAGCCGGATCTCGCTGGGAGTCGGCGCAGCCTTGGGAATCATCGCCTCACTCCACCACGATCTTGAGCTGCGGCCGCGCGGCCGGTTCGGTCAGCGCCAGCTGGTCCGACAGTTCGCGCGCCACGTTGGCGTAGATCGCCGCGAACGGGCCGTTCGGTGCGGTCGACGCGATCGGCTGGCCACCGTCCGATGTCTCGCGGATCGCCATCTCCAGCGGCACCTCGCCGAGGAACGGCACGTTCATCGTCTCGGCTTCCCGCTTCGCGCCGCCATGGGCGAAGATGTCCGAGCGTTCGCCGCAATGCGGGCAGACGAAATAGCTCATGTTCTCCACGAGACCGAGGATCGGCACATTGACGCGTTCGAACATGGCGATGCCGCGCCGGGCGTCGAGCAGGGCGAGATCCTGCGGCGTCGACACGATCACCGCGCCGGAGAGTGGCACGGTCTGGGCCATGGTAAGCTGCGCGTCACCGGTACCTGGCGGCATGTCGACCACCATTACGTCAAGGTCGCCCCAGGCGACATCGCGAAGGAGCTGCGTGAGCGCCGACATGACCATCGGTCCGCGCCAGACCATTGGTGTGTTCTCGTCGACGAGGAAGCCGATCGACATGACCTTGCAGCCATGATTCTCCAGCGGAATGAGCTGTCCCTCGTCATTGACGTCCGGCTTGGCGGTCAGGCCGAACAGCCGCGGCATCGACGGACCGTAGATGTCCGCGTCGAGCACGCCGACTCTTAGACCAAGGGCCGCGAGACTGACGGCGAGATTGGCCGCCGTGGTCGACTTGCCGACGCCGCCCTTGCCGGAGGCAACGGCGACGATGTGCTTCACTCCGGGCACCGGGTCGCCCTGTGGATCACCCTGGCCGCGCGCCTTCGGCCTGCCGGCCGGGGCGTTGGTGGTCGGCCGTTCGGCGGTGAAGGTGACGATGGCGCTGAGCACGCCTGGCGCGGTCTTCGCAGCCGCCTCGACGCGCTTGCGCAACATGTCCATCTCGACCGGCTGGGTCCGCGGAAAGGCGGGGTCGACGGTGATGGCGATGAATACGCGGCTGTCCTGAACCGATATGTTGGTGACGCCGCCGCTTTGGCCAAGCGGCGTCCTGCCATCGGGGCCGGGCACGCTGGCGAGCGCCGCCAGAACGGAATCCTTGGTAATCATGTGGTCTTTCCCCTCGAACTTTCAGATGGTCAGGCGGTCGCCGCCTGCCGGAACTGCGCCCGGTCAGCGCTGGCGAACCAGTTGAGCTTGTCGCGCAACGTCACGACGCTGCCGATGATGATGATGGTCGGTCCTTTCAGGCCCTCGCGCCGGGCATCCTCGACCAGAGACCGGATGGTGCCGACGACAACGCGCTGGTTCTCACGCGTGCCGTTCTCGATGATCGCCGCCGGCGTTTGCGGATCGGCACCATGGGCGATGAAGTCCGCGGTCAGCCGCTCCAGCTTGGCAAGCCCCATGTAGATCGCCACGGTCTGGCGCGGCTGGATCAGCGTCGTCCAGTCCGCGCTGATGTCGCCATCCTTGCCATGTCCGGTCACGAAAAGGCAGGAATGGGCATGGTCCCGATGGGTGAGCGGAATGCCGGAATAGGCGGCGCAGCCAGCCGCTGCCGTAACGCCCGGCACCACCTGAAACGGGATGTGATGCGCCGCGAGCATTTCGATCTCCTCACCGCCGCGCCCGAAGATGAATGGGTCGCCGCCTTTCAGACGCAGCACGCGCTTGCCCTGTCTGGCCAGCGTGACGAGCAGGGAACTGATGTCTTCCTGCGGCAGGGCATGATCCGCCCTTTGCTTGCCGACGTAGATCCGCTCCGAATCGCGGCGGACCAGATTGAGGATGCCGTCGGACACCAGGCGATCGTAGAGTACGACGTCGCACTTCTGCATCAGCCGCAGGGCCCGGAAGGTGAGCAGATCCGGATCGCCGGGGCCGGCGCCGACAAGGTAGACTTCGCCCATCGCTGGCGTGTCGCGCGTCCCTTCTGCCTCAATCGCGGCGTTGAGTGCGGCCTCGGCCTCTTTCTCCTTGCCGGCCAGCACCATCTCGGCGACTGGCCCTTCCATGATCCGCTCCCAGAAGCGCCGACGACCGGCGCCGTCCGTCACCTTGTCCTTCAGCGCGTCGCGGAAGGTCCGGACGAAGGCGGCAAGTCGTCCATAGGAAGCAGGGACCGCCGCTTCGAGCCGGGCCTTCAGCATGCGCCCCAGGATGGGAGAAGCGCCCTCCGTGCCGATGGCGACGACGACGGGGCTGCGATCGAGGATGGTCGGCATGGAAAAGTCGCAGAGCGGAGGATTGTCGGCGACATTGACCGGCACGCGTGCCGCTTTGGCCAGCGCATGGACGCGCTCGGCGGTTTCCTGATCCTCCACCGCACAATAGACCAGCGCGCATGGATCGACATCCGAGGCCTCAATGGCGCGGGCCTGGTGGCGGAAGTTGGGGTGGTCCTTCACGCCGCGGAAATCTTCACCGAGTTCGGCGGCATAGGCCGTGACGGTCGCCCCGGCGCGCAACGCCATCTCGGCCTTGCGCGAGGCGACCGTGCCGCCGCCCACCACCGCAACCGGCTTGTTGCGCACATCGAAATAGATTGGCAGCACGTTCATGCAGTGTCTCCGCCGGGTTGGCGTGCCGCCCAGTCCGCCATCATGGTGCCCCATCGGGCGGCGGTTTCGGCGTCGAGGTCGATCTGTGTAATGCGGTGGCCTTCCCGCAGCACCACGCGCAGCATGCGCATGCCGCTCTCGAAGTCGACCTCCTCAAGGCGAATGGCACGCCGGTACGGCGCGGCGATCTCGACGATCGGAGTCCGGTTCTCGACGCTCATCGTTTTTTCCCCGGACGGGTCTCTACCCGATAGAACGCCATTTCGAGCCGGTTCTGCCAGTCGCGTGGCGTGTCCGCGTAGTCCGGCTTCAAATCGAAGTAGAGCAGGATCATGCCGCTCCGGGCCGATTCCACCACCAGCCGTTCCAGTTCGTAGAACGAGGTGATCTCCGGATGCTGGATGATCAGGTCAGAGAGATTGGCCATGTCAGTGCCTTGCAGGGCGTCCGGTCTCGAAGACCGCGTTGTAGGAACGGATACGAAAGAGCAGGCGTCCGCCGTCTGCGGTATCTGCGGCAGCATTATCGAACGCCCGCCGGTCATGCAGGACATTGTTGCAGATGACGCCCATCCCCGGTTCGAGGCGTAGCCGGTAGACCAGCGGATCATTCGCCAGGATGTCGGCAAGCGCTTCAAGCGCAGCTGCAAGGACTGGGTCGTCGCGCCAGGTCACGTTCCGCTTGCGGATGGTAAAGCGCATGATCAGCGCGCCTGTTGTCGGGTGCGCGACGAAGACGGGACCGGCCACCGCGCCATGGGCGCTCACCGTCGCCTCCTCGTGCGCCGGGATGGTCATGGCTTCGGGATGCATCAGCGCTCTGATGTAGTCGGGATTGCGGTCGCGCAGCCGGATATAGGCGATCTCGGGATCGAACAGCCCGCTCTCGCCGCCGGCCGCAGCGCTGCGCACGCAATGCAGCGCCATCGAGCGGATGCAGCGGTCCGGTCCGCGATAGTTGTAGTAGCCGTCGGTATGCCAGTTGATCGCCCGGTTCGAGAAGGGAATGAAGCCGGCGCGCAGGCCTTCTTCCACCACCTCGATGGGGACGATTCCATCCGGCCCGGACGAGCGGTGTTCCTCGAACTCGGTCAGCCCCGCGATTTGGGCGAAACGGGCCAGCGCGCGGCGCGCGGATTCAGCATGTCCCGCAAGGGCTGGCGAGCGGTAGACCGCCATGTTCGCGCGCCGGACCATGGCGCGCAGGGCGGCCAGCTCCGATTCCGTCGGCTGCGCGAGGTCGGCGACGGGGATGATCAGGTCGTCCGCCTGCTTGGGCGCGGCGTCGAGCCGGGCCGCGCGCCAGGCGCGGTAGGCGGTCTCGTCGGCGAGCGAGAAGGGCCCGGAGCCTGCTCCTGCGGCCGTGATCCTGGCGGTCGGCATCGACGTGGACGGGATCATGCGGGGGACATCGCTCATGGATTGTGCTGGAGGAGTGACGCCGCAAGGCGCCTTCGAATGACGGGGGCGGGATATGGCGCAGCAAGCCGAAAAGCCAATGACTGCTCCGGATTGGCGAGCGAATCGAATATCTTACCGAACTCTCGATGGCCGTGTTCGCGCCGCTGACCCCAAGCGAAACTGAGCCGCCGTTCGAAAAAATATCGGGTCACCCCGGCCCCTCCCTGCAATTCATCACTTGCATTCATTCTAATATACAAATACAAGAAACCACAAGCGGGCCGTCGAGTTCCGCGACCTGGAGGAAAGAGGCCGAAGAGCCTTAAGCCCCTGTCGCCAAGTCGATCGGCCAAGCCAAACCGGCTGACGTCTGCGGACGTATGGCCGAGACAGCGAAATCCAGTGGTCCGGGCGCGAAACGGACCAGACGGCGAGGAGGCTACCGATGGCGGACGACAAGATGGCCAATGAGTCGAAGGGCGGCGACTGTGGCAGTGGGGGCTGCGGTTGCAAGACGGCTGCGCGTCCGACCCCGAATCTCGACCAGCTTGAAAGCGGCCCTTGGCCAAGCTTCGTCACGGGCCTGAAGCGGCTGCGCGATTCCGGCGGCAAGAAATACGCCACCATGATGAACGACCTGCTTGGGCAGCTCGAGCATTCCTACACCAATCGCCTTGGCTACTGGAAAGGCGGAACGGTCTCGGTCTTCGGCTATGGCGGCGGCGTTATCCCGCGCTTCTCGGAAGTCGCCGACAAGTTTCCTGAGTCCAAGGAATTCCACACCCTGCGCGTGCAACCGCCGGCCGGCTTTCACTACAACACCGATGTGCTGCGCCAGATGTGCGACATCTGGGAAGAGCATGGCTCGGGTCTGATCGCCTTCCACGGTCAGTCCGGCGACATCATGTTCCAGGGCACCTCGACCGAGAACACGCAGAAGGCCTTCGACGCGCTCAACGCCATCGGCTTCGACCTGGGCGGCGCTGGTCCGGCGCTGCGCACGGCCATGAGCTGCGTCGGCCATGCCCGCTGCGAGATGAGCTGCTACGACGAGGTCAAGGCGCATCGCTCCGTCATCAATTCGTTCCTCGACGAGATGCACCGCCCGGCGCTGCCCTACAAGTTCAAGTTCAAGTTCTCGGGCTGCCCGAACGACTGCGTCAACGCCATCCATCGCGCCGATTTCGCGGTGATCGGCACCTGGCGCGACGACATGAAGGTCGACCAGGAAGAGGTGAAGGCCTTTGTCGCCAAGAAGGGCCGCAAGGAGATGATCGATACGGTCATCGCCATGTGCCCGACCAGGGCCCTGTCGCTCAACGACGACGATACGCTTGATGTGGACAACAAGTCCTGCGTGCGCTGCATGCACTGCCTGAACGTCATGACCAAGGCGCTCTCGCCGGGCGATGACAGGGGCGCGACGATCCTGATCGGCGGCAAGCGGTCGCTCAAGATCGGCGACCTGATGGGCATCGTCGTGGTCCCGTTCATGCCGCTGAACACCGACGAAGATCATGAGAACCTCGTGGAGTTCGCGCGAAAGGTTCTGGACTTCTTCGCCGAGAATGCGCTCGAGCACGAGCGTATCGGCGAGACGATCGACCGTATCGGGCTGCCCTTCTTCCTGGAAGCGATCGGGGTCGAGCCGGATCCGAACATGGTCAGGCATCCGCGCACGTCGAGCTACGTCCGGACGGACAACTTCACCGAAGAGGCGGAGAAGTATTTCGAGCGCAAGGCCGCGAAAAACGCTGCCAAGACCGCGGCGGAATGAGCCTGCTCGGGGCTGGCTCTGGCGCGCTGTCTCGCGCCGGAATGGCCGGCCGAGCGTGAGACTGATCGACTAGGAAGGAATCTTTCATGAGCCAGGTTCAGGCCAATGCGCCCGCAAAGCCTCGTCTTCCCGACGAGCATGGCGTGCCCGACCCGTTCCAGTACATGCATCCCGTGCTGAAAAAGAACTACGGACAGTGGGCCTACCATGATCGGCCGCGTCCAGGTGTCCTGCACCATGTGTCGAAGACCGGTGACGAGGTCTGGACCGTGCGCGCCGGCACGCAGCGCCAGATGGATGTCTACACCATCCGCAAGCTCTGCGACATCGCCGATCAGGTGGGCGAGGGCCACGTGCGCTTCACCACCCGCTCGAACATCGAATACATGGTCTCGCGGTTCGACAAGGTGCCGGCGCTGATCAAGGCGCTGAACGAGGCGGGCTTCCCCGTCGGCGGCACCGGCAACTCGGTCTCGATGATTTCCCATACGCAGGGTTGGCTGCACTGCGACATCCCGGGCACGGACGCTTCCGGCGTCGTCAAGAGCCTGATGGACATGATGTACGAGGAGTTCATCAAGGAGGAGATGCCGAACCGCGTGCGCATCACCACCTCCTGCTGCCAGATCAACTGCGGCGGCCAGGGCGACATCGCCATCAACGTCCAGTACACCAAGCCGCCGAAGATCAACCACGATCTCGTCGCCAACGTCTGCGAGCGGCCTGCTGTCGTGGCGCGCTGCCCGGTCGCGGCCATCCGTCCCGCGATGGTCAACGGCAAGCCGTCGCTGGAAGTGGACGAGCGCAAGTGCGTCTGCTGCGGCGCGTGCTATCCACCGTGTCCGCCGATGCAGATCAATGGCGCGGATTCGACCAAGATCGCCATCTGGGTCGGCGGCAAGCATTCCAACGCCCGTTCGAAGCCGACCTTCCACAAGCTCGTGGCCGCGAACCTGCCGAACAACGCGCCGCGTTGGCCGGAAGTGGCGGAGGTCGTGCGCAAGATCCTCTACGCCTACAAGGAGGATGGCCGTTACTGGGAGCGCATGGGCGAGTGGATCGAGCGTATCGGCTGGCCGCGCTTCTTCGAGATGACGGGCCTGGCCTTCACGCCGCACCACATCGACACCTGGGTGGGCGCGCGCCACAACATGAACATGTCCACGCATATCCACTTCTGAAGTGGGTTCTGGGGAGATCGGGACTGTGAAGTTCGGAATTGTCGTCAACGAGGGGCCCTATACGCACCAGGCCTCGGACACGGCGTATCAGTTCGCCAAGGCGGCCCTGGACAAGGGCCACGAGGTTGTTCGCGTGTTCTTCTACCACGACGGGGTGAACAACGCGACGCGCCTCACCGTTCCGCCGCAGGACGAGCGGAACGTGCAGCGCAACTGGTCCGAACTCGGCGCGAAGCACAACCTTGATATGGTCGTGTGCATCGCCGCCGCCCAGCGTCGCGGCATCCTCGACGAAAACGAAGCCAAGCGCCAGGGCAAGGATGCGAACAACATCGCTCCGGGCTTCCGCATTTCTGGTCTCGGCCAGCTGATCGAGGCCGGCATCCTCGCCGATCGCCTTGTGGTCTTCGGCGACTGAGGAGGCGATGATGGCCCAGGCACAGAAGAAGTTCCTCTACGTCAACCGCAAGGCGCCGCACGGCTCGATCTATGCGCTGGAATCGCTCGAAGTCGTGCTGATCGGCGCGGCCTTCGAGCAGGCCGTCAGCCTCGCCTTCCTCGACGACGGCGTTTTTCAGCTCGCCCGGGGGCAGAACACCAAGGGCATCGGTGCCAAGAATTTCTCCGGCACCTATCGGGCGCTGGGCGACTACGACGTGCGCGATCTCTATGTCGAGCGGGAATCGCTGGAGGAGCGCGGCCTGAGCACGGACGATCTTCTCGAGATCACGCACGACACCGACGATGAGGAGGATATCCCCTCGATCAAGATCGTCAGCCGCGCCGAAATGGCCGACATCATGGCGTCGCAGGACGTCATCCTGAGCTTTTGAGGAATCGCGATGTCCACGCTGCACACCGTCAACAAGTCGCCGTTCGAGCGCAACAGCCTGTCGAGTTGTCTTGGCCACTGCAAGCCGGGCGATGCGGTGCTTCTCATCGAGGATGCCGTGGTGGGCGCGCGCAAGGGCGGCAGTTTCGCAGGCCGCCTTGCCGAGGCCGGAAAGCAATGCAGCATGTATGCGCTGGGTCCTGATCTTGCCGCCCGCGGCCTAAAGCCCGAGGATATGGACGCTTGCGTCCAGGTCGTCGACTACGGCGGTTTCGTCGATCTGGCGGCGGAGCACGCGCGCACGCAGGCGTGGCTCTGAAAAAACTTTGTTTGCCGCGGAACGAGCCGCGGATCGTGAAGGCAGAAGGAGACGAGCATGGGTTATCATTTCAACGGCCAGGACTTCGCCGCTGACGAGGAAGGCTACCTCACCGACCTCAGCGTCTGGAGCCCGGAACTGGCCGGCCTCATCGCGAAGGACGAGAACATCGACATGACCCCGGAACACTGGGAGGTCGTGAATTTCCTGCGCGAGTATTATGACGAGTACCAGATCGCCCCGGCGATCCGCGTGCTCACCAAGGCGCTCGCCAAGCGCATGGGACCGGACAAGTCCTCCAACAAGTATCTCTACGAGCTGTTCCCCTACGGGCCGGCCAAGCAGGCATGCAAGATCGCCGGCCTGCCGAAGCCGACGGGCTGCGTCTGACGTACGCCAGGTGCTGCCGCTCCGCGCGGCCGCGCCCAAACCCCAGTCTGGGACACTGACGGGAGCCGGCGATGACCGCGCTAACGATCGCCTATGTCATGCTCTTTTACGCCGCGACCCTCGTGCTCGTCGGTGGCGTTGGGTATCGCATCTGGCAGTTCGCGACGACGCCGGCCCCGCTGAAGATTCCAACCACGCCGGCGCCGGTCACGACATCCGGCGTCGCGTTCCGCCTGGCGCGGGAGGTTGTCTTGTTCGAAAGCCTGTTCAAGGCGAACAAGTGGATCTGGGTCTTCGGATGGGTGTTCCACGCCGCGCTCTTGCTCGTGCTCTTGCGCCATGTCCGCTACTTTCAGCATCCGGTCTGGGACGTCATCGCGCTGGTCCAGCCCGTCGGCGTCTATGCCGGCTTCGCCATGGTCGTCGGACTGCTCGGCCTGTGGGCGCGCCGCTTTCTCGTTGAGCGCGTGCGCTACATTTCCTCTCCGTCCGATCACCTGATGCTGGCACTCCTGGTGCTGATCGGCGCGAGCGGCCTGATGATGAAGTTTGTCGCCCACACCGACATCGTCGCGGTGAAGGCGTTCTTCCTCGGCCTGATGCGCTTCGAATTCCAGCCGCTGCCGGCTGACCCGCCGCTGCTGGTGCATCTGACCCTGGTCGCCGCGCTGATGATCGTCTTCCCGTTCTCCAAGCTCCTGCATGCGCCGGGCGTCTTCTTCAGCCCGACGCGGAACCAGGCCGACAATCCGCGCGAGCGCCGCCATCTCGCCCGCTGGGCCGCAGCCTTGGGCGATGGGCCCACCCGGAGGCAGCCGTGACCGACGCCCGCGACGCCAAGGTGCCGGACTCCCCGCCGGACTTGCCCGATCCCCTGGAGATGCCGGCCATCGCCTGCGGCGCCATGGCCCATTCCAGGCCCTATCCCGCGACACCGGCCATGCAGCAGGCGCTGGGCTTTGCCGGCGAGCTGGTCCCGGACTGGAAGAACAAGGCCATCGCCAAGATGGGTGATCTGGTCGGCAAGTACCGCTCGCTCAAGGTCTATCTCGATTCCTGCGTCAAGTGCGGCGCCTGCACCGACAAGTGCCATTACTTTCTCGGCACCGGGGACCCGAAGAACATGCCGGTCGCGAGGCAGGACCTGTTCCGCAAGGTCTATCGCCGGCACTTCACGTTGGCCGGAAAATATGCACCCTGGCTCGTCGGCGCCGAGGATCTGACGGAAGAGGTGCTCCAGGACTGGAACACCTATTTCCATCAGTGCTCTCAGTGCCGCCGGTGTTCGGTCTATTGTCCCTACGGCATCGACACGGCCGAGATTTCCATGGCCGCGCGCGAGATCATGGACCACATCGGCCTGGGTCAGAAGTATTCCAACGAGATCATCGGCAAGGTCTTCAAGGTCGGCAACAATCTCGGCCTGCCGCCCAAGGCCCTGCGCGCGACGCTTGAGGGCCTTGAGGAGGAGATCGAGGAGGACACCGGCGCCAAGGTCCGCCTGCCACTGGATGAAGCCGGGGCCGACATCCTGCTGGTGACCCCGAGCGCGGATTTCTTCGCCTCGCCCCACATGGAAGGCCTGATCGGCTACGCCAAGGTGTTCCACGCCGCCGGCGCGAAATGGACCATTTCCAGCAAGGCTTCCGAGGCGGCGAACTTCGGCATGTTCGTCGGCTCCTACGAGCTGATGCGCGACATCTCCCTGCGCATCCGCGAGGCGGCTCTCGAACTGGGCGTGAAGCGCATCGTCATCGGCGAATGCGGCCATGCCTGGCGCGTCGCCTATTCCTTCCTCAACACGCTGGCCGGCCCGTTCGACTTTCTCGATCCGAACTACCCAAAGCCGCAGCACATCTGCGAATACACCTGGGACCTGATCCAGGACGGCAAGCTGACCTTCGACAAGTCGAAGAACGATCACATGAAGCTGACGTTCCACGACAGCTGCAACGTGGCGCGCGCCTCGCGCATGGGGCCGACGCCCGGCGGGCAGTTCGAGATCCCGCGCAATATCATCAAGGCCGTCTGCAACCACTTCTACGACATGGCGCCGGAGACGACACGCGAGGCGACGTTCTGCTGCGGCGGCGGCGGTGGATTGCTGAGCGACGAGCTCATGGATCTGCGCATCAAGGGCGCGCAGCCGCGCATGCGGGCGCTGGAGGAGGTCGTCAAGACCAATGGCGTCACGCACATGGCGGCGATCTGCGCCATCTGCAAGGCGCAGTTCTCCAAGGTCCTGCCGGAATACAACTTCGACCGGGAGATGATCGTCTCGGTCCACCAGCTGGTTTCCAACGCCATCGTCCTGGAGCGCGCTCCGGACCCCGACGGCGAATGACAACGCATGCGGGGGGCGACCCCGGGAGAGCACCGATGAACGAGACCGTGGCGCCCAAGCCTCACACATTCCGCAAGTTCAAGGACGGCGGCAACATGTGGACGGACTGGAGTGATCTCCAGCAGAAGATCTTCAATGCGGACAAGTCCCACAAGTGTCCGACCTATGTGCACCGCACGCCGCCCTGCCAGGGCAGCTGCCCCTCCGGACATGACATCCGCGGCTGGCTGGCGATCGCGCGGGGCCAGGACAAGCCGCCGGTCGCTGGCATGCCATGGCAGCACTATGCCTTCGAGCGCATGCTGGACGCCAACCCCTTCCCTGCCGCGATGGGGCGCGTCTGTCCGGCGCCCTGCGAGGACGGCTGCAACCGCAATGAGGTCGATGACTTCGTCGGCATCAACGGCGTGGAGCAGTACGTCGGCGACTGGGCGATCCAGAACGGCCTGAAAGCCCCGGCGGCGGCGGCTGACACCGGGCGGAAGATCGCCGTCATCGGCGGCGGCCCTGCGGGACTGGCGGCGGCGTTCTTCCTGCGCCGCAGCGGGCATGCCGTCACCATCTTCGAAGCGCATGACAAGCTCGGCGGCATGATGCGTTTCGGCATTCCCGGGTACCGCACGCCGCGCACCATGCTGGACGCGGAGATCGGCCGCATCCTCGACATGGGCGTGCAGGTCCGCCTCAACACCCGGGTCGGCTGGGATGTGCCGATGGCTGAGCTCGAATCCGGGTTCGACGCCATCTTCTGGGCGGTCGGCGCGCAGAAGGGCCGGCCTCTGCCGGTGCCGGGAGCCGATGCGCCGAACTGCATGACCGGCGTCGACTTCCTCGATGCCTTCAACCAGGGCTGGGTGTTCTCCACGGCCAGGAACATCGTCGTCGTCGGCGGCGGCGACACCTCGATCGACGTGGCTTCGGTGGCGCGGCGTCTGGGTCACATTTCCCAGGAAAACGCCAAGGACATGTCGACGCACGAACTGCTCGGCTACACCGCCCATGACGTCGCCGGCTCTCTGCGCCGTGAGGGCGTCAAGGCGACGCTGACCTCGCTGTTTCCCATCGAGAAGATGACGGCGGCCGAGCGCGAGCGCGAGGACGCGCTGCGCGAAGGCGTCGACATCAAGGGCGGCGTCATGCCGCTGGAAGTCATCAAGAACGCTGAAGGCCATGCCATCGCGCTGAAGATGTGCCAGTGCGACATGAAGGGCATGACCCCGGTTCCGCGCGAGGGTACGGAATTCGAGATTCCCTGCGACATGATCATCTCGGCCATCGGCCAGATGGGTGACCTCGGCGGTGAACTCGCCGCCCTCGACAACGGCCGTGGCTTCATCGCCATTGATGCGGTCTACAAGGTCAAGAACAAGGACAAGCACTTCGCTGGCGGCGATGTGATCCGTCCGCATCTGCTGACCACCGCCATCGGCCACGGCCGCATCGCGGCGGAGAGCATCAACGCCTTCCTCAAGGGCGAGGCGACCGACAAGCGCCCCAAGGTGGACGTCCACCACTTCAACCTGCTGGAGGAGTTGCAGCAGCGCAACCTCGCCCCCGAGGCCTACGATCACCAGCAGAAGCGCGGCACATCCGAAGCGAGGTACGCGATCCATAACTATGAAGACCGCGGCGCGGCGAGCATCATCCCGCACAAGGACCTGTTCAAGGGTCACTTCGCCTTCATGGAACGGGCCAAGCGCGACGAGAAACATGTCGAGGCGGAGAACGTCATCGGCAATTTCGAGGAGCGCATCATCGGCTTCACCGAGGCGCAGGCCAAGCGCGAGGGCGAGCGCTGCATGAGCTGCGGCATGTGCTTCGAGTGCGACAATTGCGTCATCTACTGCCCGCAGACGGCGGTCGGGCGCGTACCGAAGAAGGAGCGCGCGCTCGGACGCTACGTCTACACCGACTACACCAAGTGCATCGGCTGCCACATCTGCGCCGATGTCTGCCCCACCGGCTATATCCAGATGGGCCTTGGAGACTGAGAATGCGCGGCCTCTGCATTCCCCTGCGATGGGCGCACCGGCTGGCGCTGTTGGCGGTGCTCTTTTTCGCCCCGGCACTGGCCGGCGCGCAGCAGGCCGGACGCACGCCGCATCCCGAGGTGCCGAAGGCCAGCGGCGGCCAGTGCGTGGCCGAGAAGGACTTCATGCGGAAGAACCACATGAAGCTGCTCAACCACCAGCGTGACGAAACCGTGCATGACGGGCTGAGGCCGGCGGATCGGTCGCTGAAGGCCTGCATCGCCTGCCATGCCGTGCCGGGCGCTGACGGCAGGCCGGTGACGGTCGCCGATCCGAAGCACTTCTGCCGCGCCTGCCACGATTACGTGGCGGTCAAGGTCGACTGCTTTGAATGCCACGCGTCGCGACCGGACGCCGCCGACCGAAAGGCGGCCCTGCCGCTGCCCATGGGTCACGGCGATGTCGCGCGCATCGGCGACTATCTGAAGGAGATCGCGCGATGACCGCTCCGTCGCAAGCCTCCTGCCAGTGCGGCAAGCCCTCCGGCGGCTGCGCTTCCGCCAGGCCGCAAGGGACCCGCCGCGACTTTCTGAAAGACGCGGCCGGCTTTGCGTCCGCGACACTGGCCCCGGGCGTCACGCTGATGGCTTTCGGCGACACGGCCCAGGCGCGTGCGCCGAACGAGAAGGTCAGCGCGAAAACCCGCTGGGGCATGCTGATCGACACGACCAAGTGCGCCGACGGCTGCACGGCCTGCGTCACGGCCTGTTCCACCGAGAACGGCTGGAAGGACACGGGCCACCCCGAAACGGACGCCCAGTGGATTCGCAAGGTCACGCTGCGCAATCCCAGGAACGGCGCCACGCGCGCGCTTCCGGTGATGTGCCAGCATTGCGCCAGCCCACCCTGCGTCGATGTCTGCCCGACCGGCGCCTCGTTCAAACGCGCCGATGGCATCGTGCTGGTGGACAAGCACCTGTGCATCGGCTGCCGCTATTGCATGATGGCGTGCCCCTACAATGCCCGCTCCTTCATCCATGAGGCGCTTGAGGACCAGAAGCCCCACGCGCCGCGCGGCAAGGGCACGGTCGAATCCTGTACGCTGTGCGTGCATCGGGTCGATGCCGGTCGTGCGCCGGCCTGCGTCGAGGCTTGCGGCAGCGCCGGCCACAAGGCGATGCTGTTCGGTGATCTCAACGACCCGAAGAGCGAGATCGCCCGGGCCGTCGCGGAAGCACCGGTGTCGCAGATCCGCGCCGATCTGGGCGTCGATCCCGGCGTCATGTATCGCGGCATCTGAATTCGGAGGCGGATCATGGCCCATGTCGGGTATCGCGAGGCAAGCGCCGGTCCGGGGTTCTGGGCGGCGGTCTTCGGGCTGGGCGTGCTGGTGCTCGCCGGCCTGGGCTCGGCCTGGTACATGGAGCACCACGGCCACATCGTCACGGGCATGACCAACCGCATTGTCTGGGGCATGCCGCATGTCTTCGCGATCTTCCTGATCGTCGGGGCTTCCGGCGTGCTCAATGTGGCCTCGCTCGCCAGCGTCTTCGGCAAGATGCCGTACAAGCCGAAGGCGCGCCTGTCCGGCCTGCTCGCGATCGCCATGCTGATGTCGGGCCTCATCGTGCTCGTGCTCGATCTCGGCCGGCCGGACCGCCTCACCGTCGCGATGACCTCCTATAACTTCCGCTCGATCTTCGCCTGGAACATTTTCCTCTACACCGGCTTCCTGGTGATCGTCGGCGCTTATCTCGTGGTCCAGATGACGCGGCGCTGGCAGGGCTGGACCGGGGCGGTCGGCGTCACCGCCTTTCTCTGGCGCCTGATCCTGACCACCGGCACCGGCTCCATTTTCGGCTGGCTGGTGGCGCGCGAGGCCTACAACGCGGCCGTCATGGCGCCGCTGTTCATCGCGATGTCGCTCAACATCGGCCTTGCCGTGTTTATCCTCGTGCGCATGAGCGTTGCGGCGGGCGAGACGCATGACCTGACCGACGCGCTGCTGGAGCGGATGGCGCGGCTCCTCGGCATCTTCATCGCGGCGGTGCTGTATTTCACCGCAGTTCAGCACCTGACCAACCTCTATTCCGCCTCGCGCATCGGCGTTGAGCGCTTCCTCCTGGTCGATGGCGGCATCTATCCGATGCTGTTCTGGGGCGTGCAGATCGTGCTCGGCAGCCTGGTGCCCCTTGCCATCGTCTTCTCGCCCCGGACCGCGCGGTCCCATCCGATGATCGCGCTCGCCGCCGTCCTGGTGATGATCGGCGGGCTGGCGCAGCTCTATGTCATCATCATCGGCGGGCAGGCCTATCCGCTGCAGCTCTTCCCGGGGATGGAGGTTTCCAGCAGCTACCACGATGGCGTGGTGGCGCGGTACGTCCCCAGCCTGCCGGAGTTCGGCCTTGGCTTGGGCGGCCTGGCGCTGTCCTTCCTCATCACCTTCATCGGCGTTCGGGTGCTGAAGATCCTGCCGGTGAATGTCGGGGCTTCCGCCGGCGCATGAACCGGCTGTTGGTCTCGGCGGCGCATCGCTCGTCGGGGAAGACGACGGTTTCGATCGGCCTTGCCGCAGCCTTCAGCGCGCGCGGCGAGCGCCTGCGCCCGTTCAAGAAGGGGCCGGACTTCATCGATCCGCTCTGGCTGTCGCGCGCTGCCGCGGTGCCCTGCTACAATCTGGATTTCAATACCCAGTCCGCCGACGAAATCCGCGCCCTGTTCGCGTGGGCGTCGTCGGGTTGCGATCTCGCGCTCATCGAGGGCAACAAGGGCCTGCACGATGGCATGGACGTGGAGGGCGCGGATTCCTCCGCCGCGCTGGCGAAGCTGCTGGATGCGCCGGTCCTGCTGGTCCTGGATGTGACCGGGATCACCCGGGGTGTCGCGCCGCTCCTGATGGGGCAGGCGGCGTTCGATCCGGACGTGAACGTCTGCGGCGTCGTGCTGAACCGGGTGGTCTCGGCGCGCCAGGAGGCGAAGCTCAGGCAGGCCATCGAGCGCTACAGCGCCATTCCCGTGCTCGGCGCCCTGCCGCGCGACGGGGACCTCCTTGTCAAGGAGCGCCCCCTCGGGCTGACGACGCCGGGCGATGCCGGCGGTGTTGAGGCTCG
>DAOMXN010000019.1:0-21535 GCA_035437025.1 Beijerinckiaceae bacterium
AACGCCGGACAGTCGCCCCGGGAGGGAGGCCAGCCGGAGCGCCCGGCCGCGCCCCACGGTCAAGGTCCGCGCCGGGAGGACCGGCGTGATGACCGGCGGCCCCAGGCCGGTAAGCCCGGCCATGACAGACCGCAGGGCGAACGCTCGCGCTCGGATCGGCCCTGGGAGAAGCGTCTGCCCCGGGACGCATCGCGGCATGACCGCTCGTGGAAGGAGCATGCCCGTCAGGAGAAGCCGAAATCCGCCGGGCCGGATCCCGATTCGCCCTTCGCCAAGCTCCTGGCCTTGAAGGCCAAGCTCGAAGAGAAACCCTGAGCGGTGACGGAAGGGCCGGTCGAGCGCCAGCGTCTCGACAAGTGGCTCTGGCATGCCCGGTTTGGCCGGACGCGGACCCGATCGGCGGAGATTGTCAGGTCAGGCCATGTCCGAGTGAATGGCGCGCGGATCACCGATCCCGGCAAGGGCATCAAGGCAGGGGACGTCCTGACGCTTGCCATGCCGGGCCGGACCCTGGTGATCCGCGTGGTCGCCTTCGCCGGCAAGCGGGGGGATTCTCCAACGGCGCAGGCCCTGTACGAACCTGTCGCGGACTGATCCGCGCGCGCCGGGAACCGCGACCGGTCCCGCCCTCAGTTCCGGTCGTCCGGCAGCGCGGGGAGCGGATGGCATTCGACGCCCTCGTCCAGAAGCTCCCTCACCGCGTCCGGAGAGGCCTCGCCATAGATCGAGCGCCGCTCGCTCTCGCCGTAGTGGATCTTGCGCGCCTCCTCGGCGAAGGCCTGGCCCACGTTCTCCGATTGCGCGAGCACCTGCTCGCGGAACGCCCGGATCATGGCGCGCAGGTGTTGTTCCCGATCGTCGATAAGGGCCACGGGCTGGGCGTTCTGCATCGCCGGCGCGGCCGGCTGGACGGATTCCGGCTTGTCGGTTCGCGCCAGCGAGGGCGCCATGATCTGCTTGGCGACCCTTGCCGAGCCGCAGGCCGGGCACGTCACCAGACCGCGCTGCTGCTGTTCATCAAAGTCCGCGCTGGAACGGAACCAGCTTTCGAAGTCGTGTCCCTTCTCGCAGCAAAGGGCATAGCGGATCATGGCGGGCTCACCCCTTGAGCATCGGGTCGAGGCCGCCGCGGGCGTCGAGATCATGGATGTCGTCGCACCCCCCGACATGCGTCGCGCCGATGAAGATCTGCGGAACGGTTGAGCGCCCGCCCGCCTTGCGGATCATGACGTCACGTTCCTCGGGCCGCTTGAGGATGTCGATCTCCTCGAAGGCGACGCCCTTGCTCGTCAGCAATGCCTTCGCATCGTGGCAATAGGGGCAGTAGGGTTTGGTATAGATGGTCACGGAAGCCATGGTCGCGCTCCAGAGGCTGTACTGAAGGCCTTCATATGGGCATCGGACCGGAATGTGCAACAATCGTGAAGGTCAGCACGTCGATGCGGCGGGCTCCGGCCCGGCGCAGGGCCCCGGCGCAGGCGTTCAGCGTGGCGCCCGACGTCATGACATCGTCGATCAGCACCACGGCGCGGCCGTCGACGCGCGGTTTCATGTCTGGCGGTACGACAAAGGCGCCGGCCTGATTGACGGCGCGCGCGTTGCGGCTCAGACCGACCTGCGGTGGTGTGCGCTTGCGACGCTTCAGGGCATCGCGTTCGACCGGCACGCCGCTCAGCCCGGCGATGGCGTCGGCCAATAGAACGGACTGATTGTATCGGCGCCCGAAAAGGCGTGTCCAATGCAGTGGAACCGGTACGAGGATGTCCGTTTCTACGAGCATTTCGCGACCGGCGCCGGCCATCAGCCGGGCCATCGGCAAGGCGAGGTCGAGCCGGTCCGAGAACTTCAAGAGGTGCACGAAATCACGCGCCTGACCCTCATGCAACGCCACCGCGCGCGCCTTGTCGAAGCTCGGCGGCTGGGCAATCGCGGCGGGCGAGAGCAGCGGACCGCCGATGTCGGTCGCGAAAGGCAGGCCGAGCCTTTCGCAGAACGGGCGCGTCACGAAAGGCATGGCCTGCCAGCAGGGTCCGCAAAGTGCGCCCGGTTCGCCGGTTCCGGCGCCGCAGCCGGGGCAGTGCGCGGGAAAAACGATGTCCAGCCCCTTGCGGCCAAAACGGCCCAGCCAGGCGCGCCAGAGCGGAGGTGCAGCGTCGCAGGTAGCGGCGAGCGTTTCATCGGCCATGCCGGAAGTCTAGCAGATGGCGTGCGATGCGAAAGCGTCCCGATTGCGCAAAGTGCCCGGCTCGCCTATCGAAAAGCCATGGCTGACGTGCCGAACATCCTAGACGAGGACCTCCAGCGGCGACGCCTCGAGCGTGCCGTGAAGGGCGGGCCGGCAACGTTCTTGCTGGAACACGTGACATCCGACCTGGGCGAGCGCCTTTCGCCGGTCTTGCGGCGCTTCGAAAGCGTTCTTGACTTCTTTTCGCCTCTCGGCGCGGGTGGCGACGCTCTCGTACGGCGTAGTCCCGATGCTCAGACAACGCGACTTGCCGCCAGCGTTTCCCTGGCCTGCGGTGATGGCTGGACCATTGCGGACCCAGCGATCTGGGACCCGGGCAGCGGGCAGTACGATGCCATCGTGTCGCTGCTGATGCTGCAGACGCTGAACGACATTCCGGGCGCGCTTGTGCGGCTGCGGCGCGCCCTGCGGCCCGACGGGCTGTTCATCGCCGCGCTCATCGGCGGAGACTCGTTGAAGGAACTGCGCCAGGCCTTTCTGACGGCGGAAGTCGAGATCGCCGGCGGGGCGTCGCCGCGTGTCGCACCCTTCGCGGATGTGCGCGCCATGGGCCATTTGCTGCAGCGCGCCGGTTTCGCGCTGCCGGTCACGGACAGTGAAACATTGACCGTCCGCTACGCCTCTGCACTGGACTTGATGCGGGATCTGCGCGCCATGGGCGCGACCAATGCGCTGTCCGAACGCGTCCGGCGCCCGCTGAGGCGCGCCATTCTGGCCCGGGCGATCGAGGCGTATGCGGAACGCTTTTCTGATCAGGATGGCCGAATTCGCGCGACATTCGAGATCATCTGGCTTTCGGGCTGGGCTCCCCACGAAAGCCAGCAAAAGCCGCTTCAGCCGGGAACCGGGAAAATGCGACTTGCCGATGCGCTCAGCGCCGTATCTACCGCGCGCGCCGCGATTGAACCCGCGAAGGACAAGAGATGACCACTTCGCGCCCTGAAAGGCCGGTTCGTGTGGGTCGCGCGGCGTTCCGGCGCTTCATTCCCGTTGCCACGCGTTGGGCGGACAACGATGTCTACGGTCACGTCAACAATGTGCAGTACTATGCCTATTTCGACACGGCGGTGAACCAGGCGCTCATCGAGGCGGGACTGCTGGATATCGAGCAGAGCCGCGTCGTCGGGCTCGTGGTCGAGACTTCATGCACCTACTTCGAGAGTCTCAGGTTCCCGGATCGCATCGAGATCGGCCTTGCGATGGAACGCCTTGGAGGGTCGTCGCTCACCTACCGGATCGGCGTCTTCAAGGCCGATGCACCGCTGTGTGCCGCCGTCGGGCGTTTCGTCCATGTCTATGTTGACCGGGCCACGCAAAGGCCGGTCCCGTTGACCGATGCGCTGCGGACCTACGCCGAAGGCCTCGTGGTCGCCTAGGCTCCAGCCGGTTCACGCGGTGAATGCGCCTGCGATTCACTCGCGTCTCATGAGCGCCTTCAGGATCGCCATGACAAGCAGGAGACTGAACCCTCCGACAATTGGCGCGGCGACGGGCAGGAACGGGTAGGGATGCCGATAGGCCTGCAGGTACAGTGTGTAGATGATGGCGCCGCCGACGATACCCAGAATTATGACTGCAGCGTTGCCAACCGGACCAAAGCCCGACGAGCGTAACAGCGAGTCTGTCATGAAACCCAGGATAACCACGATGATCACCACGACGGATACCAGGATGAGCTGGTGCGTGGAGTTCATGTTGGCGAGGCCGGTGAGTTTCAGAAGCTGTTCGAACATGGTGGCAGCCAATCGCGGACGATACGATCATCCCATCACAGATTGGGAAAGAATGGCTTAAGGCAAGCGGTGACAGACCTGCCCGCATCGGCTGCCGCAGCGGTCCAGGCATGCCCTATCTTGGCAGCATCCCGGGGGCGCGCTACAGCCACGTTCCAACCGAAAGCACCCGCCTTGCTTGAACGCCTTTCCCTCGCGCTCTTCGTCCTGATCTGGTCAACGGGATGGATTGTCGCGAAATCCGTGGCTGAGGCGCAGGCTGATCCGCTTACTTTTCTGGTCCTTCGCTACCTGTCGGCCGGGCTCCTGATCGCCGGGTTTGCCTGGATTGTCGGGGCCTCATGGCCGTCGACGCCAAGGCAATGGATGCATGGACTGGTCAGCGGCGTTCTCCTGCATGCGATCTACCTCGGCGGGGTCTGGTGGGTGATCGATGCCGGGCTGCCAGCCGGGATTTCCGCGCTGATCGCCGCGCTTCAGCCGCTTTTGACAGCCTTTCTGGCGCGCCCGCTGCTTGGCGAGCGGATCACACTCACGAACGCCATCGGTGTCGCCACCGGCTTTGCCGGCGTGCTGATCGTGCTCGGGCCGAAGTACATGCACCTGAATCCGGGGAGCGCGAGCAGTTCATTCATGCTGGTCGCGATCAATGTCGCGGCGATGTTCGCCGTCACCTTCGGGACGTTCTACCAGAAGCGCTTCGTGGCGCAGTCAGACCTGCGATCCATCACGGCCGTCCAGTACCTCGGCGCGTTCGTCGTGACATTGCCCGTCGCCGCCCTGCTCGAACCGATGCACATTCCGCCCACCCTCGAGACGCTCTACGCGCTGCTCTGGTCCGTGCTGGTGCTGTCGATCGGCGCGATCTCGCTGATGCTTGTCATGATCCGGCGGGGCGCGGTCTCGAAGGTGGCCTCGCTGATCTACCTCATCCCTCCGACGGCTGCCGTCCAGGCCTGGCTGATGTTTGGCGAAGTGCTCACGCCCATGCAGATTCTCGGGATGGCAATCACCGCGCTCGGCGTGTTTCTGGCGACGCGGCGCTGATCGGGCAGGCGGCTACTCGATGTAGCCAACAAAAGGAAGCTCGCGGTACTTGTGCGCGACATCCATGCCGTAGCCCACCAGAAACAGGTCGGGAGAAACAAAGCCAATGAAGTCCGCGTCGAACTGCACGGCACGATGGCCCGGCTTCTCGATTAGGACCGCTGTCATCACGCGCCGCGCGCCGCGCGCCGCCAGAAGGTCCTTGGCATAGGCCAGCGTGCGCCCGGATTCGAGGATATCGTCGATCAGAAGCACATCGCGTCCCTGCACCTCGCCCTCGATATCCTTCAGGATCGTCACCTGTCCGGACGATGTCGTGCCCGCCCGGTAGCTCGACAGCTGCATGAACTCGACTTCCGGCGACAGGCCGGCCCGGTGCAAGGCGCGCAGCAGATCGGCCGCGAAGATGAAGCTTCCGCGCAGGATCGCGACGACCATCAGGCGTTCCGGCGCGGTTCCGGCGATCAGCTCGGCAATTTCCGCATTGCGTCGGGCGATGGCCTGCTCGTCATAGAGGACGCGGATGCGGTTCTTCTCGGGCATGCCCAGACTCCGGTTGGACGGCAAGAAGCGCCGCTATAGCATGTCCGACGTGGCTGCGAAGCCGCCAGGCGCGTTTTCCCGATCCGTTGGCCCTAGCGCGTGCTGGCGACCAGATCGGCGCGCTGGGCGAAACGCACGAGGACATCCTGGCCTTCAGACGGCGGCGAGGCCAGCCGCCGGCGGAACTGCAGGCTCTGACCCGGAAGGACATCCTTGGCATCGGCCTGCGCCGTCCAGCTGTAGAGCGTCAGGCCGCGCGCATCGCGAACCGTGAAGTGGAGACGCGGCAGAGCTTTCTTCTGGTTCGAGATGTTCACGATCTCGCCCTGCACGACCAGCATGTCGTTGCCGGCCTCGTTGACCAGAGAGGACTGGACGCCGCGCAGATCCAGACCGCGCAGGTTCACCGGCAGGCCGAGAGCGGCATAGGCAGCCCCCGTTTCGGGAACCGCCGCAACGATTGGCCTGCGCAGCATGACCGCGCCGCCCAGGCATGCCACCACCACAAGTCCTGCGGCCAGGCGCCAGCCGAGCGGCGCACGGGCGCGGCGGTCCTCTGCCCTCAGGCGTTCATACCACGGCCTTGCAGTGCGCTGCGCCGGCGTGGCCGATTGCTCCGGCTCGGGCATCATGATCGAAAGCCTGGGTGCGACCGGCTCGGCGCTGGCAACCCACAGCGTCTTGCACGCCGCACAGCGCACCTTGCGGCCTGCCGGACCGATCGAATCCTGCGGCAGATCGTAGGTCGCATCGCACGTCGGGCATTGAATGCGCGTCATTGGTCCTGACGGGGGAACGAATCAGTGGCGGCCGGGGCAGTCACTTGCCCCATATCCTTGCTATTGCTGGACAGACACGGTTAACGGCAGGTTAAGCGATCCGGCGATTCGCGGGAGCGGCTATGGTCCGGTTCGAAAATGTTGGCCTGCGGTACGGGATGGGGCCCGAAATCCTCAAGGATCTGAGCTTCGAGATCCCTCCGCATTCCCTCCAGTTTCTCACCGGCCCCTCGGGGGCGGGCAAGACAACGCTGTTGCGCCTCATTCTCCTGACGCTGCGGCCGACGCGCGGGCTGATCACGCTGTTCGGTTCCGACACCGCCCGGCTCGACAAAGACGGCGTGACGGCGCTGCGGCGCAAAGTTGGCGTCGTCTTCCAGGATTTTCGTCTTCTCGATCATCTCACAACCTACGAAAACGTTGCCCTGCCGCTGCGCGTTCTGGGTCGGGATGAAGCCTCGTACAGGCCGGAAGTCATCGAGCTGCTGAAATGGGTCGGCCTCGGAGACCGGATGCATGTCCAGCCCGCGATCCTGTCGGGTGGCGAGAAGCAGCGCGCTGCCATCGCGCGGGCGACGATTTCGCGACCTGAACTGCTGCTGGCGGATGAGCCCACGGGCAATGTCGATCCTTCCCTCGCAAGGCGACTGCTGCGGCTGTTCGCGGAAATGAACCGGTCCGGAACCTCGGTGGTGATTGCGACCCATGATTTCGGCCTGATGGATCAGGCCGATGCTCGGCGTCTGGTACTCGCGGAAGGGCGGCTGCATGTCTATGACTGAAGCCTCCATCGCGGCCGGTAACCAGCGCGGCCGGTTGTTTCCCTGGCGACGGGACCTGGGCACGCCGCTCCTGCCGGAATCGTCGATAGCCGGACGCTCGCTCGTCATCGTCATCGTCATCATGGCCTTCCTGGCGTCGATCACAGCCGGGACGGTGCAACTGATCGCGGAAGCTTCGGCCAGCTGGACGTCGAGCATCGGGCGAGAGATGACCATTCAGGTGCGGCCGCGCGGCGGCAGGGACATCGAAGCGGATCTGCGGCGCGCATCCGACATCGCCAGGCGCACGCCGGGCATCGCAGATGTCCGGATTTATTCCAAGAGCGAGGCCGAAAAGCTGCTCGAACCCTGGCTTGGAAGCGGTGTAACGCTCACCGAACTTCCCGTTCCAAGGCTGATCGTCCTGCGCTTGTCCGCAGGCGAGGTGCTGGATGCGACCAGGTTGCGCGCGGAACTCGGCGTCGTGCCGACAGCCAGTCTCGACGACCACCGACAGTGGCTCATGCGCCTGTCCACCATGGCGAACACGCTGGTGCTGGTGGGGCTCGTGTTGCTGGCGCTGGTGCTGACCGCGATGGCGCTTGCGGTCGCCTTCGCGACGCGCGGCGCGATGGCCGGGAACCGCGAGATCATTGACGTCCTCCATCTCGTCGGCGCCGAGGATCGGTTCATCGCCCGCGAATTCCAGCGGCACTTCCTCTGGCTCGGTTTGCGGGGAGGGGGGATAGGCGGCGCGCTCGCGGTGCTGGCCTTCGCGACGGCCAGTTTTCTTGCGACCCGCTGGGTTGCCACCCCAGGCGGCGACCAGGTCGAGGCGCTGTTCGGGGCATTTTCCCTCGGTTGGCGCGGTTATGCGTCGATCGTCGTCATCGCGCTGCTGGTCGCGATCATCACTGCAGTGATCTCCCGCGCCACGGTCTTTCGCAATCTGCGCGGTCTGGACTGATGCGCGATCAGGTGCCGCGCGCTTGCGATTCAGCGGCGCTCCATGGCATTCTCGGAGCCGCTCCCGTGAGCAACGACGGAGCCGGACGTGCCTGATGATTCCACCCGCACGGGGCAAGCAGCACAGGCGCGGCGCGTCTGGTCCCTGCGCTTTGTGCTTCGCCTTTGCCTCGTCGCCGGCGGCCTGGCGGTACTGGCCTTCACGGCGGGCTTCCTGCGGTTCGTGGAACACGTTTCTGAACAGGAGACCGAATTCGGGCGCGCGGTAGACGGGGTCGTCGCCCTGACGGGGGGCGCAGAACGGATCGCCGCGGCACTGGCGATTCTTGACGAGGGCCGGGCCAAGCGTCTGCTGATTACGGGCGTCAATGTGCAGACATCCGAATCCGACCTGATCCGTCAGACCGGGCACCGCGAGATGTTCATTTGCTGCGTCGATATCGACAAGCGCGCACTCAATACCGTCGGCAATGCCCGAGAGGTCAGCCTGTGGGCACAAAGTCACAACTATTCCAGCCTTCTCGTCGTCACGTCCGGGTATCACATGCCGCGCGCGATGCTGGAACTGGCGCGCTTCGCACCCCAGGTGCAGCTTGTCGCCCATCCCGTGTTCAATGAGGCATCAAGGCCGGACAGCTGGATGACGAATCCGGTCGTGGCGCGCGTTCTGCTGGCGGAGTACGGCAAGTACCTCGGCGCATGGCTGCGCGGGCTGATCTCTCCGCGCCCGCTGAGCTAGGGCGTATACTCACTAACAGCGCTGCGTTTGACGCGGGAGATTTTGGCGATCAGGCATTTTTTGGCTGATCCGAACCAAACCGTCCGGATTGGGAGGAGCCGGTGGAAAAAGCTGGCCCAAGATCAGCGCGCCCTCGGCAGGGTTCTGGAGCGCAACGGCCTCGAAACCGTCTCTCGTCCCGGCAAAGCTGAACACCAGCGCCCTTTCTTGCCATCGACAATCGGCGGATTCTCTGAGAGGAACGGAACCGGCAAGCCATCGGGCTTGCGAGAAGAGACCTCACGCTACGGCTTTCTGGCCTGGAACCGCCGACCATGATCCTGCTGCGATCCATCCTTTTCGCCATCGCATTCTATCTGAACTGCGTGTTCTGGTTCATCCTGGCGAACGTAGGCTACGTCGTGCCGCTGTCCTGGTATTATCAGATCGCCTTTGCCTGGACCCGCACGTCGGTCTGGCTGCACAAGACCATCACGGGGAGTGCGCTGGAATATCGCGGCATCGAGCGCATCCCCAAGGGAGCGCTGATCGTTGCCTGCAAGCATCAGTCCGCCTGGGAAACCGTCGGAATTTTCTCTTTCTTCTCGAAGCCTACCTACATCCTGAAGCGAGAGCTGCTCTGGATTCCGATATTTGGCTGGCACCTGTGGGCGCTCGGACAGATCGGCATCAATCGCGGCCGCGGATCCGAGGCCCTGGCGGCGCTCAAAGCCGCAGCTCAGAAGGCCATGGATGAGGACAGACAAATTCTGATTTTTCCGGAAGGAACGCGCCGGGCCGTCGGTGCACCGCCGGAGTACAAGTACGGCGTGGCCCGTCTGTATGCGGCTCTCAACGTACCGGTATTGCCCATCGCCCACAATGCCGGTCTGGCCTGGCCGCGGCGCAAGTTCATGAAGTATCCCTACAAGGTCATCTGCGAGTTTCTCGATCCCATCCCGCCGGGCTTGCCCCCGGCGGAGTTTCACAAGCTGCTGCAGGAGCGCATTGAGACCGCAACGAACCGTCTCGTCGACGAGGCGCTCGCCGAGAAGGGTCAGAGCCTTTCGGATATCCAGGCCAGAGTGGAATCGTGAATGCCCAGTTCCCCGAGGGCTGCAACGGTGTTGCGCACGTAGTCCGGATTGGCGCCGGACTTGCCGACGCCCTGACGCACCAGTTGCAGGAGTTCCTCCCGTTTCAGGCTGGAGGCGTACTGGCGGTGCTTGCGGTCGACGATGTAGCACAGGGCGGGGACGACCCGGCCGTCGCCCAGGAAGACCGGCCGCACGACTTCCTTGTAGACCATGGTGATCTGTTCGCGTTCGCGAAGATAGGCGATGGTCTCGACATGGAGATGCGGATCGGCGCGGAACGCGATGCCGTGGCAGGAGCCGCCGCGGTCGAGTCCCAGCACCAGACCCGGTCGCTCGGGTGTGCCGCGATGATTGAAAGAATAGACGCAGAGCTTGCGATGCGCGCCCTTGATCAGGGCCGGCACCCGCTCCACAAAGGCAAAGCCCGGTCGCCACATCAGCGAGCCGTAACCGAACACCCACAGATCACCATGATGGTCCTTCATCGGGTGATCAATTGCGAATGACGAGACGGGAATCAAGCCGGCTGAGCGGAAAGCATCGCTGGCACAGGAGCAAAGTTCATGCCTGACGATGTGACCGGGATGCCTGTGCGGCGCGTTTCGCGCAAGGGGCTCTACATTCCCTTCCTGCTGTTCGCTCTCGCCTGTCTTGGCTGGACCGGTTTCTGGTTCTACGCACGTGGGAAGGCGATCGAGGTCATGGACGTCTGGATGGCTCGCGAGGCCAGGCTTGGGCGCACATGGACCTGCCCTGATCGCGGCGTGGACGGCTTTCCATTCCGCATGCGCTTTTCCTGTCAGTCGCCGACCTTCGTTTCGAATGAACCGGGCCGGGCCGGCAACGGCACGCTCCGCGCGGTGGACGTGACGGCGCGCGTGGTCGACCCGCGCATGCTGATCGCGAATTTTTCTGGTCCGCTGACCTGGACGTCGGCCGCAGGCGATAGCATTCAGATCGACTTCGGCCGGGCTCGCGCCAGTTACCGTGGCGCGCCGGGTGCCATAGACCAGGCCTCGCTCGAAGTGGACGAACTTTCCGCCATGTGGCGCGCTCCCGGCCTGGAGCCGCAGGGCCTGAAGGCGAAGCGGACCGAAGTGCACGTGCGCCGTAGCCCGGGGGCAAGTGTCGGGACTGACCTGGCGCTCAGTGCCGACGCGGTTGAGTTTCCGCTGCTCAACGCGCTGGCAGGGGACAACGCGCCGGGAGAAATCCGCTTCCAGACGTCTGTGGCGCAACTGGCTCCATCACCGCCGCGCGACTGGCGCCAGACGCTCGAAGCCTGGCGCACGGCCGGCGGCGAAGCGCGCATCGATCAGTTCAAGGTCGCCAAGGGACCCTTCGGTCTCGAATCCAAAGGCACAGTGCGGCTCGACGAATTTCGGCGCCTGGAAGGGGCCATCGAAGGTCAGGCAACGGGCCTGTTGCAGGTGCTGGCGCGCGCGGGGCTTGCCTCCGGCGGCGGCGGCATCCTGGGCGGGCTGCTCGGCGGAATCCGGGTCCAGCAGAACGACGGCAAGCCCCGACCGCTGCCCGTCAATATCCGGTTCGAGAACGGACGCGTCTGGTTCGGCCCGATCCAGGGGCCACGCCTCGCACCCCTCTACTGACCCTCAACCCCGCTTCGCGGCCGTGATGAAGTAGTTCACGGCCGTATCGCGGGACAACCTCCAGGTGTCGGCGAGCGGATTGTAGACGAGCCCCTCGACCGCCAGCGGATCGAGGCCGGCGCCGGCAAGCGCTTCCTCGAACTCGCGCGGTCTCACGAACTTCTCCCAGGAATGGGTGCCGACCGGAAGCCAGCGCATCACATATTCGGCGCCGACGATGGCCAGGGCGTAGGAGCGCAAGGTGCGGTTTAGGGTTGACCCGGCGAAAAACCCGCCGGGTTTCACCAGCGACGAGACCGTGCGCAGGAAGGCCGGGACATCGGGAACATGCTCCACCACCTCCATGGCGAGCACCACATCGAACGTCTCCGCCTGCGACACGAGGTCGTCGGCGAGGCCGCACACGTAGCGGATCGACAGGTTGCTCTCATCGGCATGGCTGCGTGCGACGGCAATCGTTTCCTCGGCCGGCTCCACTCCGGTCACCTCGGCGCCCATGCGCGCAAGAGGTTCGCTCAGGAGTCCAGCCCCGCAGCCGATGTCGAGCACCTGAAGGCCGGAAAGAGCGCGGATCGCCCGTTCATCGCGGCCGAAATGGATGCATAGCGCGCGTTTGAGAAAAGCCAGTCGCTGCGGATTGATCCGGTGCAAGGGCTTCATGGGGCCATTCGGATCCCACCAATCGGCGGCCATCCTGGCGAACCGGGACACCTCGTCGCGATCGACGCCGTAATGTTGCGCTGTTGCTGCCATGGCGCACTCCGGCGCGGTCTTGATCCTCTGCAACAGGCAAACGACTTCTCAAACCGCGCAATCGCCTCTATAGCGGCCGCGCGCGCTTGCCGCCACAGGCAGTCTGGCTCCCGTTGACGCAGGCGCGCGCCACAGTCCCGCGAAAGAAGCAAAGAACGCGTCATGCCGCGCCTTGTTATGAAATTCGGCGGAACCTCCGTCGCCAACGTCGAGCGCATCAAGAACGTCGCGCGTCACGTCAAACGCGAGTTCGACGCCGGCCATGATGTGGCGGTCGTGGTCTCGGCCATGTCCGGCAAGACCAACGAACTCGTCGCCTGGTGCAAGGATACCCACCCGCTGTTCGACCAGAAGGAGTACGACACGGTCGTCGCCTCGGGAGAACAGGTCACCTCCGGACTGCTGGCGATGGCCCTGCAGGCGATCGGTATTCCGGCGCGATCCTGGCAGGGGTGGCAGATCCCGCTCTACACCGACGCAGCGCATGGCTCCGCCCGAATTGCCGGCATCGATGGCGAAGGCATCGGCAAGGGTTTTGCCGAGCGTCGCGAGGTCGCGGTGATCTCCGGCTTCCAGGGCATCCACAAGGACTCCGGCCGGATTACCACCCTGGGTCGCGGCGGCTCCGATACCAGCGCCGTCGCGATCGCGGCCGGTCTCAAGGCCGACCGGTGCGACATCTACACCGATGTCGATGGTGTCTACACCACCGATCCCCGCATCGTGCCGAAGGCGCGGCGGTTGGATCGAGTCGCCTTCGAGGAGATGCTGGAAATGGCATCCCTCGGCGCCAAGGTGCTTCAGGTGCGCTCGGTCGAGCTCGCCATGGTCCACAACGTGCGCACCTATGTGCGCTCCAGTTTCGACGATCCAGCGGCCCCCCATCCCGGCACGCTGATCTGCAGCGAGGAGGAAATCTTGGAACAGCAGGTCGTCACCGGCATCGCCTATTCGAAGGATGAGGCGCAGATTTCGTTGCGCGGCGTGGCGGATCGCCCGGGCGTCGCGGCCGGCATCTTTGCGCCCCTCGCGGCCGGGAACATCGTCGTCGACATGATTGTCCAGAACGTGTCCGAAGACGGCAAGTCCACCGACATCACCTTCACCGTGCCCTCTGCCGACTATGCCCGCGCCTGCGACCTTCTGGGCAAGGCCAAGGAGGAGATCGGTTATCGCGCCCTGCAGGGTGCCACGGACGTGGCCAAGATTTCTGCAATCGGCGTTGGCATGCGCTCCCACGCGGGCGTGGCCGCCAAGGCCTTCCGGGCGCTTGCCGATCGCGGCATCAACATCCGCGCCATCACCACCTCGGAGATCAAATTCTCCGTGCTGATCGATGCGGCCTATACCGAACTGGCAGTGCGCACCCTGCATCAGCTCTACGGTCTCGACGCAGCCTGACTTCGGCCATAAATTGGCGGGAGGTGGGTGTTTGCGCCTGCCTGTCGTTCCCGCGCGAGACCCTATGGCCGAAAAACAACCGCAGGACGAGCCGGAAGAGCCGTCGATCGTCGAACGTCTGGTCGTCGAAGCGGAGATCGCCGCCGAGCGAATGATAGGCTGGGTGCGGCTGGCCCTGTCCTTGTGGCTGTTTGCGGCGCTGGCAGTATCGGTCATCGCTGTCGAGATCCTCGACATCAACCTTGGCACCATTCGCGCCATGGTTCGTCAGGTCGGCCTGCCGACACAGATCGCCTTCCTGATCGTAGGCCTGCTCTCCCTGTGGATCGCCACGCCTCAGCGGTGGCGTCCCTGGATGGCCTATGTCTTCGTGACCACGGATGCCTTGCTGATCGGCGCCTCGATATTCAGCGCTCTCAAGCAGACCGGACTCGACGGAGGCTTTATTTCAGCGACGCCGCCCTATGCGGCCGTGCCCGTGATGTTCTGCATCGGCAGCCTGCGCCCGCGCCCGCGCGTTCAGTACTACGCCACCGCCCTGCACTCGACGATCATACTCGCCATCGCCTTCTGGTTCGGCGGGGTGACGGAGGCTCTCGACGAGCGGTCGATTCGAAATCTGCCGTTGTTTTTTGAATTGCCGGGAAACACCCTGCGTTTCGCACTTCTGGTCGCCGCCGGCCTCACCATTGCTCTCGGCGCCCAGCGCACGCGGTCGTTGTTGCGGAAATCCGTCCGCGAGACGCAACGCCGCAAGGCCCTGACCCGGTTTCTGCCGGCCGAGATCGCTCCCCTTGTCGCCAACGACCGCTTTGGCGGTTTTCGTCAGGGCAGCCGGCAGGTCGCAAGCGTGATGTTCGTGGATATCCGGGATTCGACGGCGCGGGCGGAGGACCTCGATCCTCAGAGGCTTTCCATCTTCATTTCCTCCTTCCGTCGTCGTGTCATGCGGGCCGTGGAGGCAAACGAGGGGATCGTCGACAAGTTCGTCGGCGATGGCGCGCTCATCCTGTTCGGCGTGGACCGCGGTGGCGACGACACGGACGGGGCGGCAAAGGCGGTGGCGTGCGCGCGCCAATTGCAGAGCCTCATCGACCGCTGGAACGCCAAGCGTCGGTTTTCTCCTCCCGTGCGTGTCGGCATAGGCATCCATACGGGTGAGGTCTATGTCGGCGTCGTCGGTGACGAACGACGGTTGGAGTTCACCGTTCTGGGGGATTCCGTGAATGTCGCATCCAGGCTGGAGCAACTCACCAAGGACGTCGGCATGCCGCTTCTGGCATCCGACGCGACCGTAAGGGCTGCGATGGAGGAGGAACATTGGCGACTCGTGCGCGAGGAGCCGCTGCGTGGTCGCAGTGGCACCGTCCGCGTCATGGCGCCGGTCGACGGGCCGGCCTGGCAGCCCGCGCGTTCGGTGGCGGACGCTACGCGCAACTGATGGGAACCGCCCTGCCATCCGCCTTGCGGGTCGCCATCGAGGCATTCGGCGCCGGCGTGTCGGGGCGCGAGATGGCCCATCGCGCGTCGGCCCAGTCGACCCGCTACCGGTCAGCGGGAGACTCCACGACGCTGGAGACGCGGGAAGACGCGGCCGCCTATGTTGCCGTACGCATGCCGGCGACCTTTGCGGCGGTTGCCGCTGTCCTGGCCGAGCTCACACGCATCAGACCGCAATTCGCCCCGCTCACGCTGCTCGATGTCGCCTGTGGCTCCGGTTCGGCGACCTTCGCGGCGCTGACCCATTTTCCCTCGATAGAGCATGTGCACCTGATCGACCGCAATCCAACATTGCTGGCGGCGGCGGCTACGCTGGCCGATGCGTCGGGGATGGCGAGCCATCGCCGCCTGAGCGCCGAAACTGCTATGGCGAGCGTTGCCAACCTGCCGGCTGCCGACCTGGTCACCTTGTCCTATGCGCTTGTGGAGATGCCGGAAGCCGCAATCGCTCCATTGGCAGTCCGGCTCTATGCGGCCGCCCGCCAGGGTGTGGTTCTGGTCGAGCCGGGGTCGCAGGCCGGATTCCGGCGCATCCGGCTCGCACGCGACGTGTTGCTGTCGGCGGGCGCACGGATCGTCGCGCCATGCACGCACCAGGGTACCTGTCTGATGCAATCCCCGGATTGGTGCCACTTTTCGGTGCGGCTTGCCCGAAGTCGCGAACACCTGCGTGCAAAATCGGCACGAGTGCCGTTCGAGGATGAACGCTTCAGCTACCTCGTCGCCTTGCGCGATCATCCAGAAGCGCAAGGGCAAGCCGGTCGCATTCTCTCGCCTCCCAGCCTCACCAAGGCCGGAATCACCCTGCGCTGTTGTGAGCCTGCCGGCGTGATCGACCGCCATGTCGCGGCACGCGACGCGAATTTCCGCGCCTTGCGAAGGCTGTCCTGGGGCGACGTGGTTGAACTTCAACAGGCGCAGGGCAGGGATTAGTTGCTCGTGCTCTTGCAGGACTGGCATGCGACTGGCAATACGACCGTTGCGTGCCGGTGCCTGCCCAATCCTTGTGCAGGCATTGGCGATGATGAGGTGGCGTCGTGATTCGTGGCGCGCTGAGCGGACCGCGCGTGCTCCTGCGAAGGCTCAGGGAGGTGATGGCCGAACCGGTCAGCGCCCAGGAGAGGCTTGACCGCATCGTCGTCCTGATCGCCGCGAACATGGTGGCCGAGGTGTGCTCGGTCTATGTGTTGCGCGCCGACGGGGCGCTCGAACTCTATGCCACGGAAGGCCTGAAGCGCGAGGCAGTTCACCTGACCACAATGCGGTCCGGTGAAGGCCTCGTTGGCCTGATCGCGCGCGATGCGCAGCCTCTGTCGCTGACCGATGCGGCGGCGCATCCGGCGTTTTCCTACAAGCCGGAAACGGGCGAAGAGATCTATGCCTCGTTCCTGGGTGTGCCCATCCTGCGCGCCGGCGACACCCTCGGCGTCCTGGTGGTGCAGAACCGCGCGAGCCGGAGCTATTCGGAAGAGGAAGTCGAGGCCCTGCAGACGGCCGCCATGGTCATGGCGGAGATGCTGGCGACCGGCGAACTGGAAGCTCTCGCCCGCCCTGGCACCGGCGGCATTGCGCTTCGGCGGCCTCTTGCCCTGAAAGGGCGCGCCGTGGCCGACGGCGTGGGTCTTGGCCATGTCGTCCTGCATGAGCCGCGTGCAGTCATCGCCAATCTCGTCGCCGACGATGTGGACAAGGAGCTCGCGCGTCTTGATGCGGCCATCGAGAGCATGCGCGCTTCCATCGACGATCTCATCGACCAGGGCAGTGTCAGCCATGCCGGCGAACATCGGGATGTCCTGGAGACGTTTCGCATGTTCGCGCATGATCGCGGCTGGCTGAGGCGCCTGCGCGAAGCGGTCCTGTCCGGCCTGACCGCAGAGGCGGCGGTTGAGCGGGTGCAGTCGGACGTGCGGGCCCGATTGCTCCGGCAAACCGACCCCTACCTGCGCGAGCGCCTGCACGATCTGGATGACCTCGCGAACCGGCTGCTGCATCAGCTGACGGGAACGGCGTTCACCCTGAGTGCGGCCGACCTGCCGGAGAATGCGATACTGGTTGCCCGGGCCATGGGTCCGGCGGCGCTGCTGGAATACCAGCGCGCGCGCCTGCGCGGCCTGGTTCTCGAGGAAGGAGGGGCAACCAGCCATGTCGCCGTGGTCGCCAGGGCGCTGGGGATTCCCTGTGTTGGCGAAGTCGAGGGCATTTCCAGCCTTGTGCAACAAGGCGACGCGATTATCCTCGATGGTGGCACGGGCGATGTGCACGTGCGTCCACAGCCCGACGTGGAGGCCGCCTACGCCGAACGCGCCCGACTGCGCGCCGGCCGGCAAGAGCAGTACCGCAGGCTCAAAACGGAACCGAGCGTCACCCGCGACGGCGTGAAGATCGACCTGTTGATGAATGCCGGGCTGCTCGTCGACCTACCGAACCTGGACGATGCGAACGCTGCGGGAATCGGGCTTTTCCGTACGGAAATCCTGTTCATGGTGGCGCCGACCCTGCCACGTGCATCGACGCAGGAAGCGCTGTACCGCTCGATCCTAGCCATTGCCGGCCAGAAGCCGGTGACCTTTCGGACGCTCGACATCGGCGGCGACAAGGTCCTGCCCTACCTGCGCAAGGTTGATGAGGAGAATCCGGCGCTGGGCTGGCGCGCCATACGCATCGGACTTGATCGTCCGGCACTGCTGCGCACGCAGTTTCGCGCCATGCTGGCCGCGGCTGCGGACCGTGAACTGCGTATCATGCTGCCGATGGTCGCCACCACGGCGGAATTCGACTCCGCACGCGCCATGCTGGAGCGCGAGCGCGAGCGTGCGCGCAAGCTCGGGTTGCCGCAACCCAAGGTCGTCAAGCTCGGCGCGATGCTCGAGGTACCCTCCCTTCTGTTCGATTTCGATTCGCTTCTGCAGCGCGTGGACTTCCTGTCGGTCGGTTCGAACGATCTGATGCAGTTCCTGTTTGCCGCCGACCGCGACAATCCCCGCGTTGCCGGCCGCTTCGACGAGTTGAGTCCGCCGTTCCTGCGGGCAATGCGTCGTATTGCCCGCAAGTGCCAAGAGGCCCGTGTGCCGGTCACGCTGTGCGGAGAAATGGGGGGCAAGCCCCTGGAAGCGATGGCGCTGCTTGCCGCTGGCTTCCGGTCGCTCTCGATGTCGCCTGCCCGTATCGGTCCGGTGAAGTCCATGCTGCGGTCGCTGGACCTTTCCCGTGCAACGGAGGCGCTTGAGCGCGCCCTGGCGACGGCGGACGGCGCGCCGTCCCTGAAACCCGTGCTCGAGACGTTCGCCTCCGCCAACGGCGTTCAGTTGTAGCGACGCTCCAAGTATCGTGCGCCGATCCGGCGCGACTTCCCCGCTGCATCTTTCCCGCATTCCAGACCGTTCCGCCATGCTGCCCCAAGACAAACTCGATGCAATCCTGGCGCGCCACGACGAAGTGGCCGCGCATCTTTCCGAGGCCGGCGATGCCGCGCTCATCGTGCGTTTGTCGAAGGAATTGTCCGAAATCGAGGACGTCGCCGCCAAGATTCGGGAGTATCGCGCCTTCGAAGTTTCGGAACGCGATCTGCTTGCCATGCGCGACGAACCCGGGGCGGATGTGGATCTTCGGGCCATGGCCGACGAGGAACTGAAGCTCTTGCGGGCGCGGCACGAAGCGCTGGAGAAGGACATCCGCCTCGCGCTCCTGCCGAAGGATGCTGCGGACGCTGGTGGCGTGATCCTCGAAGTCCGCGCCGGGACCGGTGGCGACGAAGCGTCCTTGTTCGCTGGTGATCTCTTCCGCATGTACCAGCGCTATGCGGACCTGAAAGGCTGGAAGGTGGAGGTCCTGTCGCTGAGCGAAGGCACGGTCGGAGGCTACAAGGAGATCATCGCGCAGATCATCGGCGAAGGGGTCTATGCGCGGCTGAAGTTCGAGTCCGGCGTCCACCGGGTGCAACGCGTGCCTGTCACAGAAGCGGGTGGACGAATCCACACGTCGGCCGCGACCGTCGCGGTTCTACCGGAGGCGCGGGAAGCGGATATCCAGGTGCCGGATAGCGACCTCAGGATCGACACGATGCGGTCCGGGGGGGCCGGCGGCCAGCACGTCAACAAGACGGAATCGGCTGTCCGCATCACCCATATCCCGACAGGGGTGGTTGTCGTGGTTCAGGACGAGCGGTCCCAACACAAGAACAAGGCCAAGGCGCTGGCCGTGCTCAAGGCCCGGCTCTACGACATGGAACGTCAGCGCCTGGCCAGCGAACGCGCGGCCGATCGGCGCACGCAGGTTGGCTCCGGCGACCGTTCGGAACGGATTCGAACGTACAACTTCCCGCAAGGCCGTCTGACCGACCACCGCATCGGACTGACGCTCTACAAGCTGACCGACATCGTCGAAGGCTCGGCCCTCGACGACGTCATCGAACCGTTGATCGCCGATCACCAGGCTGCCCTGCTGGCAGGCGAGGTCGCGTGACGGTTCCGGCACTGCATGCGGAAACCGGGCGACAGGCGGCGCTGGAGGTGCTGTCTGTGGCCTTTGGTGCGGTCGGCATTGACGCTCCTCGCCGCGAGGCGCGGCTCGTGATGATCGCGGCACTCGACATCGATTCGGCGGAACTCCTGGCCAGGCCGGACGCCGCTTTGGGTCCGCATGCCCATCGACTCGTCGAAACGGCGCTGCGCCGGATGAGGCGTGAACCGCTGTCGCGCATTCTCGGGCGGCGCGAATTCTTCGGCCTCGAACTGGCGATTGGGCCGGAGGTGCTTGATCCCAGGCCGGAAACAGAAATCCTCGTGGAAGCCGTGCTCGATCATGCTGCGCGAGTAGGCCTGCATGCCCGGCCAGTTCGCGTCCTGGATATCGGTACGGGATCGGGCGCGATTCTGGCCGCCATCTTGGCCGGCCTGCCGCTGGCAAGAGGTGTCGCGACCGACCTGTCCCAGGCCGCCCTGACCTATGCCGTTTCGAATTTCGAGCGCCTTGGCCTTGCTGGACGGGTCCAGGTGCTGCGGTCGGACTGGTTCGCCTCGGTCGAGGGCGATTTTGATATTGTGGTATCCAACCCGCCGTACATCGCTTCGGGCGCGGTGCCCGGGCTTGATGCCGAGGTGCGGCACTATGACCCGCTGCTCGCTCTCGATGGTGGAGTGGACGGGCTTGCCGCCTATCGGGCGATCGCTTCCGGCCTTGCGTCGCATCTGTCCCGCGAAGGCTTCGCGGCGCTTGAGCTTGGCGCCGGACAGGCGCGCGCCGTTGCCCGGGCGTTTTCTGACGCAGGCTTCCCGACGTTGGACGTCCGCCGCGATCTCGCCGGTATCGAACGTGTCCTGATGGTGCATCGTTGAAACGCCCTGCATCAATGACTTGCCATCCCGTGTGCGGACCGCTATGGACCATGTGCTCCGTGCGCGACGAATGGAATGCCTGTCGGATTATCAGGCGGACGGCCAGAGCGCATGATGTTGAACCGGTATAGCCGGGCCATTTCCCTTTCCAGAGCCTGTTTGTGTCTAACTGGATCGATGGCCGGGCCGATGGCGAGGGATCGCCGCAACCGGGATTCATCCGGCGGGAGACGGCCGGCGGTTTTCATTGGCGCCAGAGAGATTTGATGAGACCTGGACAGAACAAGCGCATGCGGGGCCGCAATCGGCGCGGCCCCAATCCGTTGACACGGTCTTACGAGTCCAACGGGCCTGATGTGAAGATTCGCGGTACGGCCGCACACATCGCCGAGAAATACGTCCAGCTCGCGCGCGACGCGCATGCCTCCGGCGATCCCGTCGCCGCAGAGAGCTATCTTCAGCATGCCGAGCACTATCTGCGACTGATCGCCGCGGCGCAGCAGGCCCAGTTCCAGGCCCAGCAGGCTGCCATGGGCATCAAGGTGGATGATTCCGAGGAACTCGATGACGACGAGTTCGAGAGCTCGGTCATGGATCGCTTCACGTTTCGTGCGCCGCAGGCTCCGGGCCAGCAGCCGCAGGACGGCCAGCAGCCTGATGTCCCGCGGCCTGATTTCCCTGGCCAGCCGAGGCAGGATCAGCCGCGCGGCGACTTCCAGCCACGGCATGACCAACGCGGCGGCGGCGATCGCCCTTACGGCGACCAGCGTCCGCGTCACGGCGATTTCCGCCGCGATCGTCAGTTCGACCGCAACGGCCAGCAGCAGCGGTTTGACCGTCCGCGTCCGCAATCCGAGGAAGGCGGCGACATAGGCCTGCCCGGGTTCATCACGGCTCCGGTGCGGGTGCCGATCGATGTCGCCGGACAGCCCGGTCAGGGCGACCAGCCCGATGTCCCGGAGGGCGCAATGCCGCAGGACGAAGAGGGTTATGGGCGCTTTCCGATGCGCTCGCGCCGGCGGCGGCGTGGCCGCGGGCCGCGCGACGAG
>DAOMXN010000020.1:0-21364 GCA_035437025.1 Beijerinckiaceae bacterium
ACCGCGGCCATCCCGGGACCGGTCACCGAGGCCCTGCATGCCGATCCGGGTCTGCCGGAACCGCTGGATCCGCAGGCCGCCATCGCCATGTTGCCGCCCCGGGCGCCCAGCGTGCCGGCTGTCGTTCCGGCGCCTTCCCTGGCAGCGCCCGTGCCGACACCTCCTCCGGTCGCCCCGGAATCGTCGCCTGTGCCCTTCGGCGGACTTGATCGGGATGCCCTTGGCCGCGCCTTCGCCGCGCTGGGGCGCAGCCATGGTCTGCCTGCCTCGGTTGTCCAGTCGGTGTCGGAGGCCTATGATCGGTTGGCCGGCATCCCGCTTTGGACCGCAGACGGCCGGTTGACGCCACGCGCCGACTCGATGTTGCGCGCGATCGGGCGCGCCGATCAGCATGGGCTGTCGCCAGCGCGATTTGCGAGACTTCAGGCAGCATTGTCCGGAACCGCCGATCGCGAATCGCGGGAAGCCGCCGGTACGTTGCTGGCTGTCGCCTATGCGCGCGAGGCGCGCGGCGCACGCATTAATCCCCAGCAGGTCTCCCGGCTGATCACCGTGACCCTGACGCTGCCGGAGCCCGAGGAGGTTCTTGCGCGCGTTGTCGCGGCGCCGGACGCCGGGCTTGCGCTTGAGGCGTTCAATCCCACCCACCCGGGTTATCTTGCGCTCAAGCGCAAGCTGGCGGAGCTCGGCTCAGCGCCTGCAGCCGAGGCGGGGCGCCCGAAGCTCACGTTCGGGCCGGTCCTGACCCAGGGCATGAGCGATGCACGGGTGCCCATCGTGCGGGACCTGCTTGGACTGCCGCCGGCCGATACGGCGGTTTTCGACAGGACTCTTGCCGATAGCCTGAAGGCTTTCCAGCGCGAACGAGGCCTGCGCGCGAGCGGTCGGCTTGATCGCGCCACGACGGCGGCGCTTGGCGGCGTTCCCGAGACGGAAGCAGCGGTCCGCAATCCGCGGGCCGACATCATCGCCAACATGGAGCGCTGGCGCTGGCTGCCGACGGAACTCGGCGCCGACCATATCCTAGTCAACGTTCCGGATTTCCGCCTGATGCTCGTCCAGAACGATGCGCCTGTCTGGCAGACACGCGTCATTGTCGGCAAGCCGGAGACCCAGACGCCGGTGTTTTCGCACAGGATGCAGTTCCTCGTGGTCAATCCGTCGTGGAACGTGCCGCCCTCGATCGCCCTGAAAGAGTATCTGCCGCTGCTTCAGCGCAATCCTCAGGCCTTGTCGGCGCGCGGACTGCAGGTGGTGAGCCGCGGACGGGTGGTGGATCCGGCCTCGGTCGACTGGAGCAAGGTAGGCCGCACGGTCGCCATCCGGCAGCCGCCGGGCGAACGCAATGCTCTGGGGCACATCAAGTTCATGTTCCCGAACCAGCATGCGGTCTACCTGCATGATACGCCGAACCGCTCGCTGTTCGCCAACGAACGGCGGGCCTACAGCCATGGCTGCGTGCGGGTGCAGGACCCGTTCCGGCTGGCGGAAGCCATCATGGGGACGGATTGGCCGGAGCGACGGCTGCGCTCGATGGTTGGCGGCGGCGAGCGGCAGATCAACCTGCCGACCGACCTGCCGGTGCATCTGGCCTATTTCACCACGTTCGTCGACGACGCCGGAGCCTTGCAGTCCCGCGAGGATTTGTATGGGCACAACCGCAAGGTGAAGGCGCTGCTGGGTTTCTGAGGCACCCGCGACGGGGGGTCGCGGTAACCTTTATGGCACAAACAGCGGCCGAGCGGGCGGAAGGTCGGCTTGATTTCGCCATGATCTGCCGTCACGAGGAAATTGAGGGGCCGGGGTTCGGGGAACGGGCGTTTGCTTAACCGAAGGTTTACCGATCCGTCGCGACTGTCTTTGTCGTCGCGCATGATGGGTTCGTTCGGCGCGGACGCTGTCGATTGCGAAAGCGGGCTAGGGCGCGTGACCAGAAATTTCGAAATCAGGCGAGTGCTGCGAGAGCCGATCTGGCGCGTCACCACTCTTGGCGTACTCAGCCTCGGACTCCTGTCCGCAGGTGTTTCCGGTACGCAGGATGCCGTCGCCAATGGCGATACCCGCAGCCTTAACCTCTATCATACGCACACGCGGGAAAGCCTCACCGTCACGTTTCGCCGGGATGGATCCTACGACCGCGCCGGTCTGGAAAAACTGAACTGGTTCTTGCGGGACTGGCGGCGAGACGAACCAACCAACATGGACCCGCGGCTTTTCGACACCTTGTGGGAGACCTATCGGGAAGTGGGCTCATCGGAGGCCGTGCGCGTGGTTTCCGCCTACCGCTCGCCAGAGACGAATTCCATGCTGCGCCGCCGGTCGAGCGGGGTCGCCAAGCATAGCCAGCACACCATGGGAAAGGCCATGGACCTGCACATGCCCGATGTGAGCATGGGCAAGGTGCGGGAAATCGGCATGCGGCTGCACCGTGGCGGCGTCGGCTACTATCCCACAGCCGGCACACCGTTCGTCCACCTCGATGTGGGCAGCGTCCGATCCTGGCCACGCATGACGCGTCCGCAGCTTGAGCGTCTTTTCCCTGACGGCAAGACGGTGCATCTGCCGGCTGATGGCAAGCCTCTGGCTGGCTATGAAGTTGCCCTGGCGGAGATTCAGCAGCGCGGCGGCTCGGCGATTTCCTATGCGGAGGTCACAAGTCCGCGCCGCAGCCTGTGGGCTGCGCTGTTCGGCGGGGAAGACGACGAGGTCGAGGTACAGACGACGAAACGCGGCGGCAAGGCCGTGGCTTCGAGACCGGTCAGCGGATCGCGTGGCCAGCAAACGGCTTTGGCCAGCAGCGCCGGGATGGACCAGAGCAGCGTCTATGCCGTCAACAACGCCGTCGCTGTTCCCCAGGTTGCCGCTGCCCAGCCGGTGCCGGCCCGGCCGGCAACGCGGCCGCAACCCGTCGAGGAAAAGGCCGCCGAGGCACCCAGACCCACAGCGGTGGCAGCCGTGTCCGCGCCCAGGATCGAGGCGGCGAAGGCGGATAGGGATGCTGATGCGCCAAGGAGTGTCACCGCGCCGGTGCCGCCACGCCGACCCGGGGACCTGACTTTCGCCATGCTGGCTGCGGCCGCTGTCCCGGTGCCGCCTGTTCGTCCGGCGGATGAGCCGCAGGTGCCGGCGCAACAGCTTGCCGCCGTTTCAGACCCGGCACCGAAGCTTGCCAATGTGCCGCTGCCGGCGCCGCGCCCCACGGCCTTCGCTGCGGCTTCCGACACGATTACCGGAGCTGTGGATCGCTCGGCCCTGCCGGCCGCCATCGCCGGAGGCACATCGCCCGCCGCGCCGCCGGTCACCGCCTTCGCGCCGGCCAATGTGCCGGTGCCGCCTGTCCGACCCGCCATCAGAAGCCCGCAACCCCAGGCCGAGACCGCTCCGGGCAAATACGCGCTGAAGCTGGACACTGGCGCGATGAACGCGCTGATGACCGGCGTGAGCGCCAGCGAGGACAAGCCCCGCTCGCCGCAGAAGGTCGAATTGCCGGGGGTGCGCCAGAGCTTGGGCACGGTCATTGTCGCCGGCAAGTTCAGTCAGAGCGCTGGCGCCGAATCCGGCCGGTTCTCGGGCGGACTTGTCCGTCCGCTCGGCGCCGGTTTCGTGAAGCGTGGCGAGTAGAACGCGTCGGTCCGTTCGTGCCCCTCAGGCTTCCATACCGAGGGCGCTGAGGTAGAGCGCGAGAATCTCGTCCTGTTCCTTGCGCTCGTTCGCGTCTTGCTTGCGCAGGCTGACGACCTTGCGGAGCACCTTGGTGTCGAAGCCGTTGGCCTTGGCCTCCGCGTAGACATCCTTGATATCGTCGGCGATCGACTTCTTCTCTTCCTCCAGTCGTTCTATGCGCTCGATGAATGCCTTCAAATGTCCGGCTGTGGCTGTGTTCATATCGTCCATGGCACCGTCTCGATCCGGTTCGGAAATCTCATGGCCTCGTCGCGCGTGGACGCGGCGCAGTCAAGGGCCTCGGGCATGATCGATGATGCTGCGGTTGCGTTTTCCCCGGTCCTCGTGTTTTTAGGCGCCGGCCTCGGCTAGGCAGCGGAAGGTCGGCACACTGGTGGGGCGCGAAGGGTGAGCAGTGCGACGATGCGCGCGGAAGCGCGCCGAACGTTCGAGGCAGCGGTCACTGCGGCCGATCCGGCGCGGTTCCTGGAAGGCCGGCTGCCGCTCCCTGCGAAGGGTCGGGTTTTCCTTATCGGCGCAGGCAAGGCAGCGGTCGGCATGATCCAGGCTGCCGAATCATTCTATCTTGATCAGTGTCGGCTGGATCCGCAGCGGCTGGCCGGGCTCGCGGTCACGCGCCATGGTTACGGCGGCCGCACGCGCGCCATTCCTGTGATCGAGGCGGGTCATCCTGTTCCCGACATTTTCGGCATCGACGGCACCGAGCGCTTGTTGAACCTGGCCGATGAGACCCAGCGGGGCGATATCGCTGTCGTCCTGATGTCGGGTGGTGGCTCTGCGAACCTGATCGCGCCTGCGGGAGAGGTCACCCTTGCGGAAAAGCAGGCCCTGACCAGCGCATTGCTCCGATCCGGCGCTCCGATCGATGCGATCAACTGCGTGCGCAAGCATGTCTCGCGAGTGAAGGGCGGACGCCTTGCGGCTCGCCTTGCTCCAGCCCGGGTCGTGACACTTGCCATATCCGATGTGCCGGGCGACGATCCTAGCGTGATCGGCTCGGGGCCGACCGTGCCCGACATGACGACGCTGGCGGATGCGCGCGCCGTGATCGAGCGTTACGGGATCATGCCGCCTGCGAGCGTTGCCGACGCGCTGAATGACCCGGGCAATGAAACGCCCAAGCCCGGAGATCCGGCTTTCGAAGGGGCTACCTTCGAGATCGTCGGCCGGCCGGCCGATGCCCTGGCTGCGGCGGTCGCCCAAGCGGCGGCGCTCGGTTACGCGGTCACCGACCTTGGCGCGGATGTCGCCGGCGAAGCACGCGATGTGGCGGCCCGGCATGCGCTGATGGCTCTGTCGCTCAAGCGGGCGGGGCGGAAAGCGGCGATCCTGTCCGGCGGGGAGCTCACTGTCACGTTGCGGGGCAAGGGACGCGGCGGCCCGAACCAGGAGTATGCGCTGGCGCTTGCCCTTGCGCTGAACGGCGAGAGCGGCATTGTGGCGCTCGCCTGCGATACCGACGGGACCGATGGAGGGCAGGGGCTGGCGAGCGATCCGGCCGGGGCACTGGTGGATTCCCGGACGCTGACGCGGGCCCGCTCAAACGGGGTGGACGCGGCGGCCTGTCTCGCCGATAACGATTCGACGCGGTTCTTTGCCGCCGCCGGCGATCTCGTGATCACAGGGCCCACCCGGACCAACGCCAATGACCTGCGCGTCCTGCTTATCGATCCTCAAGCGGCCGGCTGACGGGGCCGCGGCTGTGGCCTTGTGGCTGTGTCTGGCCGCTGGCGTGCCCGTTTCCGCAGATCTGCGCATCTGCAACACGACAAACAATCGTGCCGGTATCGCCATAGGCTACCAGGAGGGTCAGTCCTGGGTCACGGAAGGCTGGTTCAACCTGAGACCCAACACCTGTGACGTGATTTTGAAGGGGCGCCTAAACTCGCGCTATTACTACGTTTTCGGGCTCGATTACGATCGCGGCGGAGAATGGAGCGGCCCGAATTATCTTTGCGTGCGCGATCAGGAGTTTTCGATCCGTGGTCCTCAGGATTGCTTCGCACGAGGCTATGAACGGGCCGGATTCGTCGAGATTGATACCGGCGAGCAGGCGGATTGGACCGTGGAACTGGGAGAAGGCGGATTGGTGGGCGTGCAACCGGCCCCCGCGTTGCCGCGAACACAATGACCGACATGCGCAGAAATCGCCGTACCAAGCTTATCGCAACGCTCGGACCCGCCAGTTCTGACGATTCCACGGTTCTGGCGCTGTTCCGCGCCGGGGCCGATGTGTTTCGGATCAACATGAGCCATTCGACGCACGAGGTGCTGCGCAGCCGCGTTGCCCAGATCCGTGCGATCGAGGCTCAGCTGGCAAGGCCCATCGGCATTCTGGCTGACCTGCAGGGGCCGAAGCTGCGCGTCGGGCGTTTTGCCGCCGGTCCGGTCACTCTTGTCAACGGCGCCGCGTTCCGCCTCGACAGCGACGACGCGCCCGGCAGCGAACGGCGGGTGAAGCTTCCGCATCCGGAGATCCTCAGCTCCATCGAAAAGGGACATCGCCTGTTGCTGGACGATGGCAAGATCCAGTTGCGGGTTTCGGCGGTCGGAGCCGGCTATGCGGACACGGTCGTCGAGGTTGGTGGGCCGCTTTCGGACCGAAAGGGCGTCAGCGTGCCCGATACGGTGATTCCTGTCGGCGCATTGACCTCCAAGGACTACTCCGACCTGGAGGCTGCCATCGATGCCGGCGTGGACTGGATCGCCCTGTCCTTCGTGCAGCGCCCGGAAGACATTGCCGAGGTCCGCAAGATCACACGCGGGCGCGCCCTGGTGATGGCCAAGATCGAGAAGCCCCAGGCCATCGAGCGGCTCGAGGAAATCATGGAGATCGCGGATGCGCTTATGGTGGCGCGCGGCGATCTTGGCGTGGAGATGCCGCTCGAAGTCGTTCCGGGCCTGCAGAAGCGCATCACGCGTCTGGCCCGCAAGTACGGCAAGCCGGTGGTCGTGGCGACGCAGATGCTGGAATCGATGATCAGCGCGCCCGCGCCGACGCGCGCCGAGGTGTCGGACGTGGCAACGGCGGTGTTCGAGGGCGCGGATGCCGTGATGCTTTCGGCGGAAAGCGCCTCCGGAAAGTTTCCGATCGAGGCGGTTTCCACCATGAGCCGCATCGCGGAATCGGTTGAGAGCGATGTCAACTATCAGGCCGTCATCGACGGCCAGCGCGCTGCGCCGGAGCCGACCGGCGCTGATGCCATCGCGGCGGCCGCGCGCACGGTCGCGCAGACGCTCGACCTGAAGGCGATCGTGGTGTGGACGGCGTCGGGCGCCAGCGCGCTGCGCATAGCGCGCGAGCGGCCGCTGACGCCGATCCTCATGCTTACGACCAGCGAACGTACCGCCCGACGCATGCAACTGGTCTGGGGTATTCACACCATGATCGGGCGCGATCCCACGCACACCGCCGACATGGTGCGGATCGGCACCGGCGCGGCGCGGGAAAACGGCTTTGCCGACCTGGGTCAGCGGATCATCATGGTCGCGGGCGTTCCGTTTGGAACCCCGGGCGCAACCAACATGCTGCGCATCGCCTTCGTCGGCTCCGGGAGCTGACGACGGATCAGAGCCTGCGTTCCTCGACGTCGAGCTTCAGTCGGTCCAGCATGCCCTGCAGCCGTTCCATCTGCGGATGCAGCTTGAGTGCCTGGGTGAAGGCGGCATGGGCTGCCTTGGGATTGTCCATTTTCTGGAAGATCAGGCCCAGGCCGGCCAGCGCGCCGAAATGGCGGGGTTCGCGCGCCAGGGTGGCGCGGATGTCGCGCATGGCGCCGTCAAGGTCATCCATGGTGAAGAACAGCGTGGCACGCTTGTTGTAGGCTTCCGCCCAGCCCGGGCGCAGCTGGATGATGTAGTCCAGCATGTCAAGCGCCTGCTCGTGTTCCTTGCCATTCAAGAGCTGAATGGCGCGGCTCATCAACAGATCGGTGGTGTCGCTGCCCGATCGTTGCCAGCGCCGTTCGATCTGCGCGGCGATCGCGCGCCCCTCCTGCGGGTCCTTCGCCTTGGCCAGCTTTTCGAACAGGCTGTCCAGCGTGACGGGCGCCGGCGGGGGTGAGGGTGGCTTCGCCTTCGGGTCGCTCCTGTTGGCGTCCGCCGGCGGCGCAGGGTTGGCGCGCGGCGGCGATTGTGCCTGGGACGCCGGAAGCGTCAGCGCTAGAAACAGGGCAAACAAAAACAACCGCGCCATCGTCAGGGTCCTTTGAACGGACTCTAGGCGATGGCGCGGCAAATGCAATTCACGGAAACGGAGGCGCCGCCTCCGGCCTGCCTCAGCCCTGGCGAGCCTTGAAGCGCTTCTGGGTCTTGTTGATGATGTAGACGCGGCCGCGACGGCGCACGAGCTGATTGTCGCGATGGCGCTTCATCAGCGTTTTCAGAGAGTTACGAATCTTCATCACGGCACCTGTCGAAGCGGCGCACGCGCCGTCATCCTGTCGAAAACTGTATCCCGGCGCGTGGACCACGAGGGATCCAGCGTTGCCCATGACCAGACAGCCATGACCGGAAGTGCCTCTCCATACGAATTTCGACGCGCTTGGCAAGGGTTTTTTGCCGTCACGGGGAATGGGATGGCTCCGGCGGCCAGCGCAGCATCGCGTCCGCGCGGTCTTTTGTCGCCTCGATGAGAGAGGCGTTCGCCTCGTCGCTGCGCAGAACCCAGGCGCGGGCGGCCTCGGCGCTGCGCCCATGCCGCATGTGGCGTTGGATCAACCGCTCCCGGCGCGTTGTTGCATCGATATCGACATACCAGCAGGCGTCGAGCAGCGGGCGCACCCGGTCCCACGGCGGATCATCAAGCAACAGGTAGTTGCCTTCGGTGACGACCAGGGCGACATCCGGACCGATCGGGATCGCACCGGCGATGGCCTCTTCGATCTCGCGCCGGAACACGGGCGCGTAGACGGTTTCCAGCGGCACAGGGTTACGCAGGCGTTGCAGCAAGGCCACGTAGCCGGCCGCATCGAAGGTGTCGGGCGCACCCTTGCGCTCTGCCCGACCGAGCCGGCGCAACTCGTCGTTGGCGAGATGAAACCCATCCATGGGAACCAGTGCCGCCCGCGTTCCCAACGCGCTGACCAGCGCCGCGGCCAATGACGATTTTCCGGCCCCTGGCGGTCCTGCGATGCCGAGGATGGCGCGGCGCCTGCCGGACAGCACCGCACGGGCGCTTGCCAGCCAGCGGGGTGGAACGGGGGCTTCGGGTGCGTGCATGCTGTGATGTCCCGATCTCAGGCCGGACCGAGAATTCCGTTCGCGACGAGCCTGTTGATCTCTTCGTCGGCGAGGCCCAGGTCACGTGCTACCGCGCGGGTGTGTTCGCCGGCATGCGGCAGGTCATGGTGCAGCCCCAGCCGTTTGCCGTCGAGTTCGAGCGGCAGGGCGGGCACCCGGGCCTTGCGGCCATCCATCAGCGAGACCTCCAGCATCGCTCCCGGGTGGTTCAGGTGCGGATCGTCAAACAGGTCCTGAGGTCGCATGATCGGTGCAAAGGGCAGTCGGATCGCCGCGCATCGTTGCAGGATGGTCTCCTGGTCGAGTCCGGCGAACAGCGTGCGCAGGCGCGGCATGAACAGGTCGCGCCTGAGCACGCGGTCCCGATTGCTCGCGAGGTCGGGATGGTTCCGCAGGTCACCCAGGTCGAAGGCCGCGCAGAAATCCGTCCATTGCGTGTCCGAGACCACGCCGACGAATACCTGCTGGCCGTCAGCCGTGTCGAAGACGTCATAGACCGCCCAGGCGGCCAGTCGTTCCGGCATCGGGCGGGCCGGTGTTCCGGTCACGGCGAACTGCATCATGTGCTGGGCGACGAGCAGCATGTTGCTTTCGAACAGGCCGGACTTGATGAATTGACCGCGTCCGGTACGTGCGCGCTCCTGCAGCGCCGAGAGGATACCGATGACAGCGAACATGCCGCCCATGATGTCGTTGACGGAGGAGCCGGCGCGCAGCGGACGACCCGGCGGTCCCGTCATGTAGGCGAGGCCGCCCATCATCTGCACCACTTCGTCCAGCGCGGCGCGGTCCTCGTAGGGACCGCTGAGGAACCCCTTGAGCGAACAGTAGATGAGGCGCGGGTTGTCCCGGGACAGCGCGTCGTAACCGAGGCCCATCGCATCCAGCGCGCCGGCGCGGAAGTTCTCGGTCAGTGCGTCCGCCGTCGCGATGAGCCTACGGACGAAAGCGATCCCCTCGCCCGACTTGAGATCGACCTGGATGGAGCGCTTGTTGCGATTGAAGGTCGCGAAGAAGCCGGCGCCGGATCCGGCCAGACGGCGTGTGTTGTCGCCCTGGCCCATCGGTTCGACCTTGATGACGTCGGCGCCGAGATCGCCGAGCACCAGGCCGGAAGTCGGCCCCATCACCATGTGGGAGAACTCGACAATACGGATGCCCGCGAGCGGGAGACGATCGGCTGCAACGGTCATGTGCGAGGCGCCTCGGGCGGGTGCGGATACGGGTGGTTGCGCGGCAGCCCGGCGCCCGCGAGCATGCCGTGCAGCTCGACGCCGGGCAGCGCCCCGGCGACGATGGAGCGCGCTGCGATCAGCGCCTCGGGATCGACGCCTGTGCGGATGCCCATCGCCTCGAACATGAACACAAGGTCCTCGGTGACCACGTTGCCTGATGCACCCGGCGCGTGCGGGCAGCCGCCTATGCCGCAATGGGAGGCATCGAACACGCGCACTCCGGCCTCGTAGGCGGCCAGCGCATTGGCGATGCCGAGCCCGCGTGTGTTGTGCAGATGCGCGGCGCCGCACTTGGCCCCGATGCGGTCGATCAGCCTTGCGAACATGCGCCGGACCTGGGCCGGGTTTCCCATGCCGGTGGTGTCCGACAGGCCGGTATCGTCGACGCCCGTCGCGACCAGTCTCTCGGCGAGCGCGATCACCTCGCTCTCGTCCACATGTCCATCGATGGTGCAGCCGAAGGCGACGGAAATGTTGGCTTCCACCGGGACGTCCGGCGCCAGTGCATCGCGCAGCCGAACGATGGCGGCGACTTCGTCCACCATTTCGGCCCGGCTCTTGCGGACATTGGCGCGGGAATGGCCCTCGGAGCCGGAGACGGGGATCGTCAGCTTCGTCGCGCCCGCCGTGAGGGCTGCCTCCGCGCCTTTCCGGTTCGGCACCAGTGCCAGCACCGTAAGGCCCGGCAGCGTTCGGGCGAATGCGACCACCTGTGCTGCGTCCGCCATCTGCGGCATCAGTTTCGCGGGGACGAACGAGCAGACCTCGATCTCCTTCAGCCCGGCGCCGTGCAACGCCGCGATCCAGCGGCATTTCTCGGCTGTCGGCATGATCTGCGTCAGGATCTGCAAGCCGTCGCGCGGACCGCATTCGCTGATCAGCACATCACGCCCATCCTCTCCCGGTCTGAACACGGATTGCTCCTCCTTGATGCCGTCCGGCTTGCCGAAGGCGGCCTGAGCGGCCGTTCCTTGCCGCCACATGCTGCGCGCGGCATTCTAGGTCAATGCCGCGAACGCTTCGACCTGCACCGTCGGACCGGAGACAATCAGGATGTCACCGAGCTCGATTAGGCTTTCGGGTTTGGCATAGAGAAAATCGGAGTGGGGGCGCTTGATGCCGACGACGGTGACCCCGTATCGGCTTCGCAACTCGAGATGCGCGAGGGTCTTGCCGGCGTACTGCGCGGGCGAACGCGTCTTTGCGATGGCGAATCCGTCATCGAAGGCGATGAAGTCCATCATCTTGCCGGTGACGAGATGCGCCACGCGTTCCCCCATGGCGGCTTCCGGAAAGACAACGTGATGGGCGCCAGTCTTCTCCAGAATCTTGCCGTGCCGTTCCGTCACGGCCTTGGCCCAGATGTTGGGAACGCCCAGTTCAACAAGCGCGAGCGTGGTCAGGACGCTGGCCTCGATGTCCGAGCCAATCGCCACGACCGCATGGTCGAACTCGTCGCATGAGAGCTGCCGGAGCGCTTCGACGCTGGTCGAATTGGCTTGAACCACGTGGGTCAGTTGACCGGCGAACTCCTGCACCACCTGGTCCCTCTCGTCGATGGCGAGGACTTCATGGCCGAGCCGCGTAAGGGACTTGGCCACGGCGCCGCCAAACCGCCCAAGTCCGATGACGATCACGCTGTCGGATGCTGGTTTCCTAGCCAATGACGGGGCGCTCCTCTGGGTAGCGGTACTGAATGCGGCTGCTGCGCATGGCAAGTCCCACCGCGACCGTGATGATGCCGACGCGCCCCATGAACATCAAGCCGATCAGCAGGCACTGTCCGGAGGCGGGCAGGGAGCCTGTAATGCCCATGGACAGGCCGCAGTTGGCGAAGGCCGAGATGATGTCAAAGACCAGATGACGCAGCGGAAGGTCGGTCAAAGAGCGCATCAGGAGCGTAGAGGTGGCGACTGTTGCAAAGGCCAGGGCGAAGATCGTCAGTGCCTCGCGCAGGACACCCGACGAGATTCGCCGCTTGAACACGGCGACATCGGCCGTGCCACGCACTTCGAACCAGACCGCCAGAATGATCACCAGGAACGTCGTCGCCTTGATGCCGCCGGCCATTGAAGCGGAGCCGCCGCCGATGAACATCAGTCCGTAGGTCACGAGCATCATGTCTTGCGTGATGGCGGCTGTGTCAAACGTATTGAGGCCGCCCGAGCGGGTCATCACCGAGTGGAACAGCGCGTTCGTGAGCTTGTGCAGCCAGGGCAGGGGGCCAAGCGTCGCGGCGTTGTCCCACTCCCACAGTAAGGTGGCGGCGAAACCCAGCGGCAGCAGGAGCGCGGCGGCGGTCAGCGTGAGCTTCGTGTGCAGCGAGTAGGCGACATGCCGAGAACGGTGGCGTGTGATGTCGTGCAGCACCGGGAGGCCCAGGCCGCCGAGCACGACCGCGATGGCGCACGTCAGGATGACGGAAGGGTCCTGCATGTAGGGGGTCAATCCACCCGCAAGGCTTGTGAACCCTCCGTTGGTCAAGGCTGACCCGGCGTGGAAGTAGCCATGCCAGAAAGCATCCATCGCCGGCATGTCGTAGCTGAGGAAGCGAAGCGAGAGAAACAGTCCCACCAGCAATTGGACAACAAGCATGATCCTCAGCGCAAAGAACAGCACCAGCTTGACGTCGCCAAGCGCGATGCCGCGCGCCTCGACCTGAACCATCAGCTGTGCGCTGACGCTGTGTTTGCGCGAAACCATCAGCATGAGCAGCGTTGTTCCGCTCATGATGCCAAAGCCGCCGATCTGGCATAGAGCGAAGATCACGGCCTGGCCGAAGCCCGTCCAGTAGATGGCCGTGTCGACGACCGTCAGTCCGGTAACGGTCGTGGCGGAGGTGGCCGTGAACAGGGCGGTCAGGAATGGCGCGCCGATGCCGTCGGTGCGTGCCAGCGGCAGCATCAGCAAACCTGTGCCGATTCCAATGATAATCATGAATGCGGCGGGAACCAACCGCGCGTAGCTGCTACCCATCTCCCGCCCCTGCGACCGTCGCTTCACGCTAGCCCGAAGTCGAAGCCAAGGGAACGGTGTCTGCCGTCGTTGTCCCGATCGCAGGTCGATCAGGGTTGCTGATGGGCGAATCGATGGGCACTCTGGGCAGCGTGCATTGTGCCACAAGGGATATTGATGTGACTGCCGGACCCCAAATCTGATGGCGGATGTTTCCCCCAACGCGCCGGTCGCTCCGATGGCGACAATCCTCGTTGTCGACGACGATGGCGAGATCCTCGGCCTTGTTGCCCGGTTCTTGCGCGCCAACGCATTCGAGGTGCTGACAGCGCGCAACGGGACTGAGATGGCCGCCTGCCTCAAGGGTGCTGCGGTCGACCTCATCGTGCTCGACCTGATGCTGCCCGGGGCCAGCGGGCTTGATCTGTGCCGGGAGCTGCGCCGCAACTCCGCGACACCCGTAGTCATGCTGACCGCAAAGGGCGACGAAATCGACCGGATCATCGGTCTGGAGGTCGGCGCGGATGACTATCTCGCCAAGCCGTTCAATCCGCGTGAACTGCTGGCGCGAATCAGCGCGGTGTTGCGACGCACCCAGGCCGGACGGGTCCATCCTGCGACCGGTGCCCGGCGGATGCTGCACTTCTCCGGCTGGCAGTTGGACACGTTGAAGCGCGAACTGACCGATCCGCGCGGCGTGGTCGTTGATCTTTCGACCGGCGAGTATGACCTGCTGATGGCGTTTCTCGATGCGCCCCAGCGCGTGCTGTCCCGCGAGTTCCTGCTGGATGCGACCCGCATCCGCGCGCCCGATGCGTTCGATCGGTCGATCGATGTCCAGATCAGCCGATTGCGGCGCAAGATCGAGGTCGAGCAGGAGATGATCAAGACTATACGTGGAGCCGGCTACATATTCACGCCGGATGTGACGCGGGGGCAGGCGTGACCGAGGTCGGAGGACCCATTGCCCGCTGGCGTGCCCTTGTCGACGGGCTGGCGGCGCGCACGATACTGATCGTCCTGGTTGGCATCGGTGCGATCCACCTTGTCAGCCTCTGGACCTATCGCCATGCCCTCAGCCAGCAGGCGGAGCTCGCGAGCGATGTGCGCCTCGCCGATCAGTTGCTGGGCATCAAGCGCGCAGTGATGCGCGAGCCGCAGTCTGCCCGCGAATCCGTGGCCCACGATCTTTCAGGCGGGCCGCTGGAGGCGCACTGGAGCCGGACCGAGCATGCCACTCCGGGAGGCCCCGGCGCAGGCCACTGGGATGGGCTGGCGCAGCGGCTCAAGCAGGCAGCGCCCGAACTTGGTGACGACGGCCTGATCATCGGCGCCAATCGTCGGGCACCTGACGATCCGCATCTCGCGCTGGTCTCGATGCGTCTGCCAGACGACACATGGCTCAATGTCTCGATTGTCACGGTCACGCCGCGTTCCGTGGAGGGGCATGGGACGCTGCTGTCCACGACGCTGATGGCCATCGGCGCCGTGCTTGTCTCAATGCTGATGGTGCGTTGGCTGACGCGTCCGCTCTCCACCTTTGCCGAAGCCGCGAAAACCTTTTCCGGGTCGGGAGCCCCTGTCGCGGTTCCCGAGGATGGCCCGCGCGAGCTGCGCGATCTGGCAAGTGCGTTCAACGAGATGCAGCGGCGCATCGCCCGGCTGGTGGAGGACCGAACGCAAGCGCTCGCCGCCGTTTCCCACGACCTGAAGACGCCGATCACGCGGCTGCGTTTCCGCGCCGAGGATATCACGGACGCCGCGCTGCGCAGCGCCATCACCGCCGACCTCTCCGAAATGGAAAGGATGCTCGACCAGACCCTGGCTTATCTCAGGGGCGAGCGCACGGACGAGCGGATGCAGCCGGTCGATCTTGTGGCGATCCTCGCGACGGTCTGCGCGGACATCAGCGACGATGGCGGGGCCACGACGCTGACGGGCGCCGGCAGCGCGGTGATCAGCGGGCGACGGCTGTCCCTGAAACGCGCCTTCGGAAACCTGATCGAGAATGCCGTCAAATACGGCTACCGAGCCGATGTCTCGGTGACGGAGGTCGGCGGAACCGTTGTTGTCGCCGTTGCCGATGCCGGGCCCGGCATTCGGCCCGAAGATCGGGAACGCGCGCTTGCGCCCTTTGTGCGGCTCGAACCGTCGCGAAACCAGGATACCGGCGGGTTTGGCCTTGGCCTCACCATCGCTTATGCCATTGTCGCTAGCCATGCCGGCACGCTGACACTTGCCGATGGAGTGGACGGCGGGCTTCTGGTGACGGTGTGTTTACCAAGGGACGGCGGCGCCGGCGCCTGAAACACTCTGTAACATTCCTGAAATCTGCCAGACAAAGAGCCATGCCACACTGGCATGATGATTCTTCGTTTCGATCGATGGCGCTGGATTGCTGCGCTCTTTGTCCTTTGCCTGTCCAGCGCGGCGCCCGTCACAGCCCATGATGGCCACGATCACGGTGCACCGCCCCCTCCGGTTACCGCCACCATTGCGCCGCGCGCCGATGCGTCGTCCGCCGATTTTGAACTCGTCGTCGTGGCGCGAGAGGGGAGGCTGGTAATCACGATCGACACGTTCCGGGGGAACGAGCCGGTGAGCGATGCCGAGATCGAGATCGATACTCCACACGGCACGCAGAAGGCGACGGCCGAGGCCGAAGGCGTCTATTCCCTCGCCGCGCCCTGGGTCGCCAAGCCGGGTACCTATGACCTTGCCGTCACGGTTCAGGCCAACGGACTGGTCGATGTGCTCACCGCGACGCTGGACATCCCGGAGATGGCTGCCGCGCCGGGCAAGGGCGCTCGCCCGGCCATCGCCAGCCGCGATGCCGCCCAGCGCTTTGCCGATGGTGCGCTGTTCGTGCCTAAGGACAGCCAGCGCATCCTCGCCCTGCGTACCGAGTTCACGGAGGAAAGGACCTTCAACGGTACCTTCGAACTGCCGGGGCGGATCATTCCTGACCCCAACGGCGTTGGCTATGTCCAGTCTTCGGTGTCGGGACGACTGATGCCGCCACCGGGTGGCTTTCCGCGGCTCGGAACGCCGGTGAAGGCCGGCGATGTCCTCGCCCACGTGCATCCGGGGGTCGGCGCCGCCGATGTGACGACACAGCAGCAGCAGGCGCGCGAGCTGGACCAGCAGATCACCCTGGTGCGTCGCAGACTGGAACGTCTGCAGCAGCTCCAGAATGTCGTCGCCCGTTCGCAGATCGAAGACGCGGAACTGGAGCTCGCCGGCCTGCTGGCGCGCCGGGCCAATCTCGACCGGGCGCCCCGCCATACGGAAGATCTTGTGGCGCCCGTCAGCGGCGTCATCGCCGCGGTTCAGGCGACGGCCGGGCAGATCGCCGATCCAAGCATGGTGATCTTCCAGATCATCGATCCCAACCGCTTCTGGGTGGAGGCCCTCACCTACGACGCGCAGGCGATCACCGGGACCGCGACCGCACGCCTTGCCAATAACCGGTCGATCACATTGAGCTATCGTGGCACGGGACTGGCGGAGCGCAACCAGTCGATCCCCATCCATTTCGGTGTTGAAGGTGACACGAAGGGCCTACGCGCGGGCCAGTTCCTCACGGTTCTGGCCACGCTGACCGAGGAAAAATCCGGTGTCGCCGTGCCGCGTTCGGCCGTCCTGCGCGGGGCCAACGGCCAGAACATGGTGTTCGAGCATACCAACGCCGAACGCTTCGTGCCCCGGGAAGTGCGCATCGAGCCGCTCGACGCGAACCGCGTGTTGATCGTGTCTGGCATCGGCAAGGCTAGGCGGATCGCCACGCAGGGCGCCGAACTGCTGAACCAGATCCGCTGATGTTCACCTTCCTCGTCACCCAGTCCCTGCGCAACCGGCTGTTCGTGCTGGCCGTCGCCGCATTGCTGACGCTCTACGGCGCGCTGACGGTGACGCGGCTGCCGGTCGATGTCTTTCCCGATCTCAACCGGCCGACCGTCACCATCATGACCGAGGCGGAAGGGCTTGCTCCGCCCGAGGTCGAACAACTCGTGACCTACCCGATCGAGACGCAGATGAACGGCCTGCCGGGGGTCACGCGCGTGCGGTCGGTGTCAGGCGTCGGGCTGTCGATCACCTATGTCGAGTTCGACTGGAACACGGAGATATTCCGCAACCGCCAGCAGATCGCAGAAAGGCTAGCGCTGATCCAGCCGCAGTTGCCGAGTGGTGTCGTGCCGCAGATGGGGCCAATCAATTCCATCATGGGGCAGATCCTGCTCGTTGCGGTGACCGCCCCGGACGGTGTCTCCCCGATGGAACTGCGGGAAACGGCGGATTTCGTTCTAAGGCCGCGTCTGCTGTCCATCCCAGGCGTGGCGCAAGTCATCCCGATCGGTGGCGAGGTGCGCCAGTATCGGGTCTCTCCCAATCCAGCAGCCTTGCGCGCGCTGAAGGTGACATTCGCCGATGTGGAAAAGGCCCTGCAGCAGTTCGGCGCCAACACCGGCGGCGGGTTCACCGACCAGTATTCCCGCGAGTTCCTGATCCGCAACATCGGGCGGACCCGCAGCCTCGACGATCTCAAGCGCATGGTCGTGGCCACGGTCGGCGGTCAGCCCGTGGCGCTGGAACAGATCGCGACTGTCGAGTTCGCGGCCCGCACCAAGCGCGGCGAAGGGGGCTACCAGGGTCGATCCGCCGTTATTGTGTCAGTCGAGAAGCAGCCCGGGGTCGACACCATTCCGCTGACCCGCCAGATCGAGGCGGCGCTCCGCGACATCACGACAACGCTGCCCCAGGGCATCCGGGCCGATCAGGTGCTGTTCCGGCAGGCCGGATTCATCGAAGCATCGATCAACAACGTGCGCACCGTTCTGTTCGAAGCGGCCGCGGTGGTGGCGATCGTGCTGTTCCTGTTCCTGCTGAACACGCGCACGACGTTGATCTCGCTTACCGCCATCCCGGTGTCGGTGCTGGTGACGGCCATCGTGTTCCACCTCTTCGGCCTGTCGATCAACACGATGACGCTCGGTGGCCTGGCCATCGCCATCGGTGAACTCGTGGACGATGCCGTGGTGGATGTGGAGAACATCTTCCGGCGCCTGCGCGAGAACCGGGAGGCCGGCAATCCGCGCACCGTGTTTGAAGTCGTCGTTTCTGCCAGCCAGGAAGTGCGCTCCGGCATCGTCTATGCGACGATGGTGATCGTCCTCGTGTTCGTGCCACTTTTCGCCCTTTCAGGCATCGAAGGACGGCTGTTCGCTCCGCTCGGCCATGCGTACATCATTTCCATTCTCGCCAGCCTTGTCGTCTCGATCACGCTGACGCCGGTGATGGCCTACTACCTTCTGCCGGGTCTAAGGCGGCTCGATCATCGCGAGAGCGGCATGATCCGCGCCCTGAAGGCCGCGAATGCCGCCATGCTACGGGTCGCCTTCCGTTACCAGAAGACGCTGATGGCTGCGGTCGCCATGGCCGTAGTGGCGGCCGGCACCTTCGCGGCAAGCCTGCCCCGCGCTTTCCTGCCGCCGTTCAACGAGGGGACGCTGACCATCAACCTATTGTTCAATCCCGGCATTTCCCTGGCGGAAAGCCATCGGGTCGGTCTGATCGCGGAGCGGCTGCTCATGGATGTGCCGGACGTGGAGCGCGTGGGGCGCCGGACGGGCCGCGCTGAACTCGACGAGCATGCCGAAGGCGTGCATTCCTCCGAGATCGAGGTGGCGCTGAAGCCGGGCGGGCGGGCCAAGGACGCGATCATCGCCGACATCCGCAGCCAGCTTGCCATCCTGCCCGTTGCCACCAATGTCGGCCAGCCCATTTCGCACCGGCTCGACCATATGCTGTCGGGCGTCCGCGCGCAGATCGCGCTGAAAATCTATGGTGAGGACCTCGATACCCTGCGGGCGCTGGCCGAAGAGTTTCGCGGCAAGTTCGCCGCGGTGCCCGGCATCGTTGATCTTCAGGTCGAGAAGCAGGTACGAATTCCGCAGTTGGAAATCATCGTCGACTATCGCCGCGCCGCGCTCTACGGCGTGCAGCCCGCCGCGATCACCGAGCAACTCGAACGTCTCTCAAACGGGCGCGTTGTATCGCGCGTCATTGATGGCAATCGCCGGTTCGACGTGGTGCTGCGGCTTCAGGATCAGCAGCGCACCACGCGAGGACTGGGTGAGTTGCTGATCGAGACCCCGATGGGCTGGGTGCCGGTGCGCCAGCTCGCCGACGTGGTGGAGACCGACGGGCCGAACCAGATCCTGCGCGAGAATGGCCGGCGTCGCGTGGTGGTGCTGGCCAATGCCGATGGCGCGGCGGACATGGCGCGCGTGGTTGCCGACATTCGTGCGCTGCTGGCGCAGGCCAGCTTGCCGCCCGGCTTCTCCACGAGTCTCGAAGGCACGTTCCAGGCGCAGGAAGACTCGATGCGGACCATCGGCCTCCTCTCCCTGGTTTCCTTGGCGATGATCTTCGCGATCCTCTACAGCCGCTACCGGTCGGTCGTATTCGTCGCCATCATCATGGCATCGGTGCCGCTGGCGCTGATCGGTTCGGTCGCGGCACTCTGGATTGCGGGTCAGCCGCTCTCCGTTGCCTCGATGATCGGCTTCATCACGCTCGCCGGAATCGCCACACGCAACGGCATTCTCAAGATCAGCCACATCATCAATCTGGCCATCCACGAGAAGATCCCGTTCAGTCCTGATCTTGTCCTGCGTGGCAGCCTCGACCGGCTGACGCCGGTGCTGATGACGGCGCTGTCCGCCGGGGTCGCGCTGGTTCCGCTTCTGATCGACGCCCAGGCGCCGGGCAAGGAGATCCTGCATCCGGTTGCCGTCACGATCTTCGGCGGCCTCGTGACGGCGACGCTGCTGGATGCGGTCCTGACCCCGACGCTGGTGCTGCGCTACGGCCGCGCGGCACTCGAGCGGATCGTGGCAGAAGCCCGTGAGGCAGCCGAATCCCTGCCGCGGGGCCTTGCCGCCCGGACCGAAACCTACTGATCAAAGGAGCCTGCCATGCGCTTGTCGATAGCCGTCGCCGCACTCGCCGCCAGCGTTCTTGCCGCTTCCGCCCATGAACCGCGCAAGGGGCCGAATGGCGGGACGCTGGTGGATGCCGGCAAGAACCACCACCTCGAGTTGGTTGCCAAAGGCACGGAGGAAGTTGTGGTCTTCCTGTCGGATGCGGATGACAAGCCAGTATCCGCTGCCGGGTTCAGGGCCAATGCCATCCTGGTCGTCGGCGGCAAGCCGCAACGCTTTGCCCTGGAGCCGGCGGAAGGATCGCGCCTCGTCGGCAGGGCGCCTGTGGCGGTGCCCGCAGGCACGAAAGGCGCGGTGCAGCTGACCGGCCCGGACGGAGCCACCGCGCAGGCGAAATTCTGAACACTCCAGAGAGGAGCTTTGCCATGGATCGCCGCCAGTTTCTTGCAGGAACCGCCGCCCTCGGTGGCCTTGCCGCAGCCGGGCCGGCCGCCCGCGCGCAGTCACCGCTCCTGACCGTGGCCACGCGTCAGATCGAGGTGAAACGCCGCGCCGCCACGGTCTTCGGCGTGACCGGACCCGGCGGTCGCAGCGGCATTCTTGCCAATGAGGGTGACCGGTTCAGCGGGGCCGTATTCAACGGGACCAGCGATCCGCTGGTCATGCACTGGCACGGACAGGTGCATGCGCCGGCGGAACAGGACCGCGCCCGCGCCGGCGGCGGAGAACTGGCGGCGGGCCAGAACGACGTCCATGATTTTCTGCTGACGCCCGGCACGCACTGGATGCACTCGCACCAGTTGACCGAACAGCAGCTTCTGGCCGCGCCGATGGTGACGCGCGAGAGATCAACCGGGGACGTGCAGGACGTGATCGTGATGCTGCACGATTTTTCGTTCCGCACGCCGGCGGAACTGCTGGCGGGGCTCGGAGGGACCAACGCGCATGCCGCGCATTCCGGGCATGGCGCGGCAGCTCCGGCGCAGGGGGGCGGACACGGCTCGCACGCCGGCATGAACCACGGCGCGATGCACCACGGGGCCATGGGACATGGCGCGACGGGGCACGTCCGCGGGCAGGTCCATGCCAACGACATCAGCTATGACGCCTATCTTGCCAATGACCGAACACTGGACGATCCAGATGTCGTCCGGGTCGAGCGCGGTGGCAAGGTGCGCCTTCGCATCATCAACGCAGCGACCGCTACCGCATTCTTCATCGACACCGGAGCCATTCCGGTTGATTGCATCGCGGTCGACGGCAACCCCTGCGTTCCGCACTCCGGCCGCCGCTTTCCGCTGGCGC
>DAOMXN010000021.1:0-379 GCA_035437025.1 Beijerinckiaceae bacterium
GATTTGCGGGCTACGCGCGCGGCGCCCTCGTCTTCGTCCTGTCGGACGGACTCGAACGCGGCGATCCCGCCGCGATGATCCGCGGCGTCCGCCGGCTCGCGGCGAGAGCCTTCCGCATCGACTGGTTCTCACCCTTGGCCGGCGACGCCGAGTATCGCCCCGAAACCGAAGCACTCAGCGCCATTCGGCCGCTGCTGGCGAGCCTCGGCGACGCCAGTTCGACCCAGCGGATCTGCAAGTCGATCCTCTCCATTGGGACGGCGCGCGCAGCATGACGGAGCTGGTCGATTCCCATTTCCACATCTGGAACCAAGCCGACCTGCCATGGCTCGTCGGGCCGATGCAGCCGCGCATCTTCGGTCCCTACGAGGGTATCCGC
>DAOMXN010000021.1:389-21243 GCA_035437025.1 Beijerinckiaceae bacterium
GAGCCGATCCGGCGCGACTACCTGATCGGCGAGTACCTTGCGGATTGCCGGACGGCCGGCATCACGCAGGCCGTCTATGTCCAGGCGAACTGGGCGCCAGAGCGCGCGATGGATGAGGTCGACTACGTATCGCGCGCTTCGACGGAATCCGGTTTTCCGATCATGATCGTGGCTCATGCCGATATGCTCGCGGACGATGCGCGCCCCGCTCTTGGCCAGCTAGCGCGCAACCGGCGCGTTCGCGGCGTCAGGATGCAATTGCACTGGCACGAAAATCCACTCTACCGTTTCGCCAAGTCTCCCGACCTTGCACGCGATCCGCGCTTGCTGCGCAATGTCGCGGCGCTGGCCGAATTCGGCTGGAGCTTCGATCTGCAGGTGTTCGCGCATCAGATGGCAGGGGCGGCGGATCTTGCCCGGCATTGCCCGGACGTGACCTTCGTGCTCCAGCATGCCGGCATGCTGGAGGATACCGCGCCGGCAGGCGTCACGGCCTGGCGGGACGGCATGCGCCGCCTGGCGGACTGCCCAAATGTCGTGAGCAAGCTCTCCGGGCTTGGCACCTTCCTCAGGGCGAATGACCCGGCGCATATCGCCTTCGTCGTGGACGAAACGTTGGCGCTTTTCGGCGCTGAACGCTGCCTGTTCGGTTCGAACTTCCCGATCGAAAAGCTCTGGACGGACTACGGAGCGCTTATCGGCGCTTACCGCGCGGCCGTGCCTGCCGAAGCGCACGAACACATCTTCACCCGAACCGCATGCCGGGTCTACCGGCTGAGCGAAAAAACCTGAGGAGGACGATAATGCCTTTGGAAATCAAAGTTTTGGACTATGGCGACATCGAACTGGAATCGAGCTTTCTGGTCCTCGGCCGCGATTGTGGACGCGTGCGCCGCGTGCCCACCTACGGATTCCTGGTCCTCGGCGGTCCCTGGCCGATCGTCGTCGACACCGGCTATCGCCACAACCAGATCATGGAGAGCCTCGGCATGCGGGGCCTCCAGTTCCATGAAAACATGATCGAGAACCAGCTCGCCAAGTACGGCGTGCGAATGGGCGATGTGCGCTACGTTCTTCATACGCATCTTCATATCGATCATGCCGGCAAGGACGAATTGTTCCCGATGAACACCACGGTCATCATCAACCGGCGGGAACTGGAATACTCCGTGTCGGGGCTGATGCATCCGCAATACCCGGCGCCCGACATCAAGCACCTGATCGACAGGTTGCACACCCGCGATGCGCTGCGGCTTGAGGACCTCGAACTGACAGGCATGATCGAACTGTTCCCCGGCTGTTACATGGAGGCGGCCGGCGCGCATACCGAAGGTTCGATGAACGTCCATGTCGATACGGTCGAGGGACGCGCCACGATCTGCGGCGACGTCATCTACGACTTCAACGATCAGATCGTGAATCCGTTCCATGAACTGCACGCCAATGAGCCGCGTGTGACCGGCAACCATGGCGTCTCCAAGCGCGAGGAAAAGGCGGCCATCAAGAAGCTCCTGAACGGCTCCAAGTTTCTGCTGCCGGTGCATGACAAGCCAGCGAAGATCGCGGCGGGTCAGGTCGTCGGACGCATGGACATGGCGGTTCCTGGACCTGTCGTGCAGACGCTGCCCGCGCGCAACTGGTTCGCCATGTAGCTCTGAAGGGCGGGAAGTCCCTGCCCGTTCGCTTGCCTGCGGGGGTTTCGCATGACAACGCACGTCGCCGTCCGGCCCGTCTTCGCCGACCTGATCGATCTGTGGGCGCCCGTTCGCCAGATCGGGACCGGCTTCCAGTTCACCGAAGGCCCGATCTGGCATCCCGGAGAGCACTTCCTGCTCTTCTCCGACATGCCCGGCGACGTGCGCCGCCGTTATGATAAGGGCGGCATCCGCGAGGTGATGAAGCCCGCGAACAAGTGCAACGGCATGACCTACGATGCCGATCTCAACCTGATCGTGTGCGAACACGCGACCTCGACCCTCGTGCGTGAGAGACCGGACGGACGGCGCGAGGTGCTTGCCGCGCATTTCGAGGGGATGGAACTCAACAGCCCGAATGACGTTTGCGTCAGCACGGACGGCGCGATCTACTTCTCCGACCCCTGGTATGGGCGCATGCCGGTCTACGGGATCGAGCGGCCGCGTCAACTGGGCTTCCAGGGCGTCTATCGCCTGCCCCCCGGCGGGGGCAAGCCGCAACTTCTGGTTGACCGTTATCTTTTCGAACAGCCCAACGGTCTATGCTTCTCGCCAGATGAAAGGCTGCTCTACATCAACGATACGGTGCAACAGCTGATCCGTGTGTTCGACGTCCAGGCGGATGGAACGCTGGCGCGCGGAAGGCTGTTTGCGTCCGGCATCGTGTCGCCCTCAGAACCCGGCGTTCCGGACGGCATGAAGTGCGACGCGCTCGGCAACGTCTGGGTCTGCGCGCCCGGCGGCGTCTGGGTTTATGCGCCGGACGGCACGCTGATTGGCAAGGTCCGCATTCCGGAGTTGGTCGGCAATCTCACCTGGGGCGGTCCTGACTTCCGCACGCTGTTTGTGACCGCCACGCACTCGGTCTACGCCGTCGAGACGAAGGTCGGGCCGCGCGTCGAGCCCTACATGAAGCACACTGCCGCGCGCGGCGGCACCGCGACGGCGGCCGGAGCGAGCATTGCCCGCAACGGCACGAAGAAGGCTGATCCCGGCTTTGCACTCGATCCTGCGCGCTGCGCGCTGATCATCCAGGACATGCAGAACGATGTGGTGATGGAAGGGGGCGCCTTTGCCTCGTCCGGTTCCCCGGCCCATTGCCGCGAGCAGAACGCCATCGCCAATGCCGTGCGCCTTGCCGATGCCGCGCGCCGGAAAGGCATTCCGGTGATCCATGTCTGGTTCATCGTCGAACCGGGTTGTCCCGGCGTGACGATGAACGCGCCCTTGTTCGAGGGCCTCGCCGATGCGAAGGCGCTGGTGCGCGGCAGCTGGGGGGCGGCGGCGGTTCCAGGGCTTGAGGCGCAGCCGGGCGATCATGTCGTCGAGAAGCAGCGGATGAGCGCCTGGGAAGGCACGCGGCTCGAAACCGTGCTCAAGGCGCTTCGGCGCGACATCGTCATCGTGACAGGCGCGTGGACCAACATGTCGATTGAACACACCTCGCGCACCGGGGCGGACAAAGGGTACTACATGATCGTTCCGGAGGACTGCTGCTCCACCATGAACGCGGAGTGGCACACCGCGTCCGTGAACTACGCGCTGCAGAATGTCGCCGTGGTGACGGACTCATCCGCGCTGATTGGAGCCTGGTAACGGAGCCGGCGTACCGCAAGGTTCTGCTTCGGCTCGAGATACGTGTGAGGTGATCCGCCTGCGCCAAGCATCTATCCGAGATGGCGCGCTATGAATTGCGATATCAGCGTCAACGTCGTCTCGCTGGCTTCGCGATGCGGCGCATGTTTCACGCCAGGCAGGAGATGCGTTTCAACCGGCGCGGAGCACCGCGCGCGGGCAACCTCAACCTGTCGCACCGTGCCGTACTGATCGTCCGTGCCCTGGATGACCTGAACGGGGCAGTTGATCGTTTCGAGGCAGGCCGAAATATCCCAGTGGCGGAAGGCAGGATCGAGCCAGGCTTCGTTCCAGCCGCGGAAAGCGTTGTCGACGTTGGCATGCCAGCGGGCCAGCTTTTCCCGCAGATCGCTGGTTTCATAGGCTTTCCGCGCTTCGGCAATGGCGGCAACGGAAATGTCCTCGACGAAGAAATGCGGGGCGATCAGCGTCATCCCAACGACGCGCCGATCAACGACATCGCCGGCATGGATGGTGGCGATGGAGGCTCCGTCGGAATGGCCGACAAGGACGCCGCGCACAAAGCCGATGGCGTCGAGCAGCGCCGGCAGCACGTGGCGCGCCTCGTCATGCATGTAGCTCATCGCGCGCGGCAGCGGCACGGGCGAGGAGGCGCCATATCCGGCGCGGGAGTAGGCAAGAACACTGCGCCCGGTGCGCGCCGCCAGACGTTCGGGGAAATCACCCCAGAGACCGACACAGCCCAGGCCCTCGTGCAGCAGCACGATTTCCGGTGGGTCGCCTGCGCCAAAAAGCCGCCATTCGAGCTTGCTTCCTGCGATCGCCAGGAAATCGCCCCTGGAAGGGCCGCTCATCGCTATTCCTGCCGCAGTTTGAAGCGCTGGATCTTGCCGGTCGCGGTCTTCGGCAGCTCGCTTCTCAGATCGATCCAGCGCGGGTACTTCCACATGCCGGCTCGGTCCTTCACATGTGCCTTGAGGCTCTCGAACAGCGCATCGTCGCCCACAATGCCCGGCTTGAGCACGACGAAGGCCTTCGGCTTGGTGAGCCCGTCCTCATCCTCCTTGCCGACCACGGCAGCCTCGAAGACCGCGGGATGGGTGATGAGCGCCGATTCAACCTCGAAGGGCGAAACCCAGATGCCCGACACCTTGAACATATCGTCGGTTCGGCCGCAGTAGTGGTAGTATCCATCCGCATCGACCCGGTACTTGTCGCCGGTATGGGTCCATTCTCCGCGGAAGGTCGCGCGGGACTTGCCACGCTGGAGCCAATAGCCCTCGGCGGCGGAGGGGCCGCGGATGACAAGTTCGCCGATCTCGCCGTGCGGTACGACATTGCCCTCGTCATCGAGCAGCCGCGCCTCGTAGCCGGGCACTGGCGTGCCGGAGGTGCCGTAGCGAACGGCGCCCGGCCGGTTCGAGACAAAGATATGCAGCATTTCGGTCGAGCCGATGCCGTCGATGATTTCGACGCCGGTCGTCTGCTGCCAGCGGCTGCCGATGTCCTCAGGCAGCGCCTCGCCAGCCGAAGTGCACAGTCTCAGTCGCGATGACCCGGCACCCTTTCCGAGGGCCGGGTTGGCCAGGATTGCGGCGTAGAGCGTCGGCACGCCGCAGAAGATGGTCGGGTTATGCTTGGCCATGATGGCGGCCACCGCGTCAGGCGTCGGGCGCTCGGGCCAAAGGATGGTCGTCGCGCCCACCGACATCGGGAAGGACATGGCATTGCCCAGGCCATAGGCGAAGAAGATCTTGGCCGCGGAATAGATGACGTCATCCTCGCGGATGCCCAGCACGCCCTGCCCGAACCAATGCGCCGTATGCGCCGGGCTGGCGTGAAAGTGGCGCGTGCCTTTCGGGGCGCCGGTAGAGCCCGACGAATAGAGCCAGAACGCCACCTCATCGGCATGGGTCGGCGCTGCTTCCGCGACAGGCGAGGCTTCCGCCATCAGCGCGCGCATGGAGGCTACGCCCGGAACGCCCGCCCCCGATACGAGAACCTTGAGGTCGCGCCGCGCTCCGACCTCGTCCAGTCGCGGCTTCGCGCGCTCGTAGAGCTCCGGGGAGACGACGACCGCCTCGGCGCGGCTGTCGTCGATCATGAATTTCCACTGCTCGGGAGTCAGCAGCGTATTGACCGGAATTGGAATGACGCCGGCCTTGATCGCTCCCCAGAAGGCCACGGGCATGTCCACCGTGTCGAGCATGATCAGCACAACCCGCCGCTCCGGGCTGATGCCGAGCGCGCGCAAACCGTTGGCGAAGCGATTGCAGCGCTCCGCCAGCTCGCCATAGGTCAGCGTTTCATTGGGATCGATGAAGGCCGCCTTGCCGCCCCTGCCTGCGGCGACATTCCGGTCGACCATGTCGACGGCTGCGTTGTAGTCGCCGGCAGGCTGCATCCACTGCTGGGTTTTGGACATGGCGGGATCCCCTCGATCCGGTCGATTGTCAGTTCTAGTCTATACGCCGAGATGGCGGTGCATGATGTCCGGATCGGCCGAGAGATCGGCAGGCGTTCCCTCGAAAACGATCTGTCCCTTCACAAGGATCGCGACGCGGTCGGCGACGGCCGCGACCTCTGAAATCGTCTTGTCTACCACCAGCGTGGCGATACCGCTCTCCCGCACAAGCCGGATCGTCTTCCAGATTTCCTGGCGGATCAGCGGGGCAAGCCCCTCCGTCGCTTCATCGAGAATGAGCAGACGCGGGTTCGTCAGCAAGGCACGGGCGATGGCCAGCATCTGCTGTTCGCCGCCGGAGAGCTGATCGCCGCCATTCGCATAGCGCTGCTTCAGGCGGGGAAACAGATCGAGCACACGCTCCACGGTCCAGTCCTGCCGGCCTTCCGGGCCTGGACGCTCGGCGATGGCGAGATTTTCCGCGACCGTAAGCGACGCAAAGACGCCCCGCCCCTCGGGCACGAAAGCCACGCCGCTTCGGGCGATGCGGAACGGGGGCGCGCGGGTCACGTCGCGGCCGGCAAAGCGCACCGTGCCGGAGCGTGGCCGCACCAGGCCCATGATGGTGCGCAGGAGCGTGGTCTTGCCCATGCCGTTGCGGCCCATCAGGCCCAGCGTCCCACCGGCGTTCAGCGACAATGAAACGTCGCGCAGGATGTGGCTCTCGTCGTAGTAGGTGTTGACGTTGGCAACGGCGAGCAGCGGTTCCATCACACATGCTCTCCGAGATAGGCGGTCTGCACGGCCTTGTCGGCCCGAACAGCCGCCGGTGCTCCGGTAGCCAGCACCGTCCCATCCACCAGCACGGTCATGCGGTCGGCCACGGCGAACACGAAGTCCATGTCGTGTTCGATGAGAAGTAGAGCGCGCTCACGAGCCAGCGACTTCAGAAGTTCGGCCATGCGCTCGCCCTCCTCCTGCCCCATGCCGGCGAGAGGCTCGTCGAGCAGGATCACCTTCGGATCGCCCACCAGCGTCATCGCGATCTCGATCTGCCGTTGTGCGCCGTGGCTGAGAATCCCGGCGGCACTCTGCTCGACACCGGTCAGGCCGACGCGCTCCAGCGCGCGCCGGGCGACGTCCACCAGTTCCGCGCCGTGCCGTGGCGAGCGCAGGACACGTAGGCCAAGCGGGTGCAGCGCCTGCGCTGCCAATCGAACGTTCTCCAGAACAGAAAGGGATTTCAATATGTTGGTTCTTTGGAACGAGCGCGCGACGCCGAGATGCGGCATGCGATGGGACGGCGTTCCGGTGATGTCCTGCCCAGCCAGCAGGATCGTGCCTTTCGTCGGTCGCAACTGGCCGGTCAGCAGGTTGACGAACGTGGACTTGCCCGCCCCGTTCGGCCCGATCACGGCATGGAGTTGTCCCTGCGCCAGTTGCAGTGAGACATTCTGAACGGCGCGCAAACCGCCAAACGACTTCGACAGGTCGACGGTTTCGAGGGCGAGCGCGGCATCAGCCATGGCCGCCCCCTGGTCCCTTGGTCTTGCCGCGACCAAGACGGATGCCCATCAGCCCGTTGCGCAGCAGCAGCACCGCCACAAGAATCACGACGCCTTCCGCCAGCAGCTTGCGTTCCGTGACCTGCTGGGCGATCTCGCCCAGCGCCGTGAACGCAAAAGCGCCGAGCACCGCTCCGGCCAGTGAACCGATGCCGCCAATCAGGATCATCAGCAGCGCTTCGGCGGACTTGTGCCAGCTCACGAGTTCCGGGTTCACGAATCCCGAATGGAGCGCCCACATGTGCCCGGCCGCCCCTGCGAAGGCGCCGGCCAGCGTGAAGGCGGCCAGCTTGTAACGCATCACCGAAAAGCCCATCGCCTCCATGCGATGCTCGTTCACGCGGATGCCCTCCAGCACGCGGCCGAACATCGAGCGCAGCAGCCAGGCCAGGGCGAGATACGTGAGGATCAGCTGGACCAGCGCCACGTAGTACGCCGGGAACCCGCGCTGGCTACGCGGGAAACTGCGCGGATCGAGTGTCGCGCCGAAGGCCGAGATGATCGGCTTGGCGAGATAGGCGCCATCCGTGCCGCCGCCGAGCTTGGTGTCGTGGAACACGAAAAAGATCATCTGCCCGAAGGCGAGCGTCACCATCAGGAAAAAGAAGCCCTTGGTGCGCAAGGAAAGGCCGCCGACGACAAAGGCAACCGTACCGGATACGAGCATCGCAGCCGGCAAGGTCAGCCAGATCGGCTTCGGCGACCCCTCGGGCGACATCAGGAAGACGACGTAGGCCGCAAGGCCGTAGAACGCGCCGTGCCCGAGGCTGACGAGCCCGACACCGCCGACAAGCAGGTGCAGGCTCAGCGCCAGCATCGCCCCGATCATCGCCAGGGTGATCAGGCCAACATAGTAGGAGGGGACATACGGCGGCAGCAGCGCGAGCACGACGGCGATCGCCGCCAGCAGCGCCCAGCCGGCCTTGCCCTGGGGGAGCATGCGGGCCGGTTCGCTCATGCCCTGCCCCCGAAAAGCCCGCGCGGCCGGAACAGCAGCACAGCGACCATGAGGATGTAGACGGACATCGCGGCGAGCGCCGCCAGCGTATTGCCGAAGGCACTGCCGACAAACAGCTGCCCGTAGGCTTTTCCGAGCGTATCGATCATGCCAATCAGCAACGCCGACCAGAACGCGCCGGAAACCGATCCGAGGCCGCCGATCACGACCACCACGAAGGAGATGATCAGCATGCTGTCGCCCATGTTCGGATAGACCGATGTGAGCGGCGCGGCGAGCGCACCGGCCGTTACGGCCAGCGCCGTGCCGACAGCGAAGACGGTCATGTGCACCGTTCTGGCATCGATTCCGAGGATATCGACGACTTCCGGCTTTTCAGCCGCCGCGCGGATGATGGCGCCCGTTTTCGTGCGTTCGATCCACCAGAACAGGGCGCCGGCCAGCACCAGACAGGCCGCGATGACCGCGAAACGGTAAGCGGCGTAGCTGAAGCCGTTGGTGATCGGTACGGAAAAATCCAGTGCTGCCGGCACAGGCACGGAGTGAAAATCGTTGCCGACGATGATCGAGCGCATCTCCTCGAAGATCAGGATCAGCGCAAAGGTCAGCAGCACCTGATCGAGGTGCTCGCGGTTGTAGAAATGGCGAAACAGCACGCGTTCCAGCAAAGCACCGAGCGCGACGCCGGCCAGGATGGCCACCGGCAGGGCGAACCAGAGCGAGCCCAGCGACTTCGCCACGAGGAAGGCAATGTAGGCCCCGATCATGAACATCGAGCCATGCGCGAGATTGATCACGCCGAGCACGCCGAAGATCAGCGTCAGCCCGCTCGAAATGAGGAACAGCAGCAGCCCGTACTGCAGGCCGTTCAGAAGCTGGGAAAGAAGGCCGGCCAGGATCATGGAACCGCAGTCTGCGCCGCAAGGTGCGCGCGAAAGAAGCACGAGGTCGCCCCACCGCACCGTCTCCCTCGCACGGGATCAGGTCGCGGAAGGCCAGGTGAGACTTTGCCCCTCACCCGCGCCTGCCGCTTGCGTTCGGTGCGTCCTCGCCCGTGAACGGGAGGGGGACGTCTTCTGCTGTCAGCTCAGCTTGCAGCCCGCCCCCGGATCGGCCAGGTTTTCAGCGGCAATGCCGACGACCTTGTTCTGCCCGCCCTGAGCCTTGCGCAGGTAGATGTTCTGCACGACGTTCTGCGCAGGCGACATCGTTATCGGACCGCGCGGACTGTCGATCTTGGCGCCGCGCAGCGCCTTGTAGAGGGTCGCCTCATCGTCGAGGTTGCCCTTTGCAACTTCAAGACCGATCGCGAGCAACTGGGCCGCGTCGTAGCCCTGTACGGCGTAGACGTCCGCCGCCCGGCCGGCCTTGGCCTGGAAGGCCTTGGTGAACGCCGCGTTCTTTGCGTTCTCGAGGCCATCGCCGTAGTGCAACGCCGTCTCGATGCCTTCCGCAGCCGCGCCCTGCGGCCCCAGGACGCCTTCGGTGAGGAATCCGGAACCGACGAGCGGAACCTTGAGGCCGGCGGCCGCGTATTCCTTCACGAACTGCACCGCGCCACCGCCCGCGAAGAAGGCGCCAACCGCCTCGACATTCAGGCCCGGGATCTGTGCCAGCAGAGGCTGGAAGTTCGTCTCCGGGAATTTCAGGGTCAGAAGCTGCGCCAGCTGTCCGCCGCCCTTTTCCAGGCCTTCCTTGAAGGCGGCGGCCGATTCCTGGCCGGCAGCGTAGTCCCAGGTCACGAAGGCCGCCTTCTTGACGCCGCGTTTGCCCAGCGCGAGGCCCATGCCATAGGCCGGCTGCCAGTTGGTGAAGGACGTACGGAAGACATTCTTGGCGCACAGCTCACGCGTCACCGCGTTGTTCCCGGCGTTCGGAACGATGCAGAGCGTGCCGCTCTCGGCGACGACCTTGTGGATGCCCATCTGCACGCCGGAGTGAACGGTGCCAATCAGCACGTCGACATTGTCGCGCTTGACGAGGCGCTCGGCGTTCTGCGGTCCGAGTTCCGGTTTGGATTCATCGTCCAGCCTGACCAGCTGAATCTCGCGTCCGCCCAGTTTGCCGCCTTTTTCCGCGATGACCATCTCCACCGCATGGGTGATATTCTCACCCAGTTGGGCGAACGTGCCGGAATACGGCAGCATGAGGCCCACTTTCAGGGCCTTTGTCTGGGCGATCGCCCAGCCGGTTGGTACGGTCGATGCTCCGACAAGCGCCGCCGCTCCGGTCAGAAGTCGCCGCCGGTCGATGCCGGCGCCCGTGATCAGCTTCGTCATGGGTATCCTCCCTCCTTGTTTCCTCGCGGCTCACCCGCTCGTGGAATTTGTTTTGAATTTCAACTCTTTAAGACTGAAGACATGGGCGCCTCACACTGCTCGCCTTCAGTAGGTCTCGACATGGTAGCGCCCTTCAGCGCGCATTCGTGGCTTGAGCTGGCTCCAGTCAAGCCCGTGCTTGCGACACACATCGGCAAGCGCTTCCTCGACGCCGGCCTCCATGCCTTTCAGGCCGCAGATGAAGATATGGGTCGCATCCGATCCGAGCATCCCGGCCATCTCCCTGCCCTCCGTGCGAATGCGATCTTGCACATATTCCTTTTCCGTGCCGGGCACGCGGGAGAAGACGAGATGCTTTTCCAGAAGGTTGTGTGGCACTTTCTGGAGCGGCCCGAAATAGGGCAGTTCCTGAGGCGTGCGCGCCCCAAAGAACATCACGAGACGTCCCGGCACATTCTGCATCGCCCGCCTGCGCCGTTCGGTGAAGGCCCGAAACGGCGCGGAACCCGTGCCGGTGCAGATCATGATGATATTCGCCTTCGGGTCCTGCGGCATCAGGAAAGTCGTGCCGAAGGGACCGGTCACCTCGACCTTGTCGCCGACCTTGAGGTCGCACATGTAGTTCGAGGCGACACCTCCGGACACACGCTTGATGGTCAGGCCGACGTTGTTGGCGTTGCGCTTCTCGCCGTCGCGCGCCGAGGCGATGGAGTAGAGGCGGATGTCGTGCGGCTTGCCATCCTCGCGCTTGCCGGGCGGAACGATGCCGATCGACTGCCCTTCCAGCACGGGCACCACCGTATCGCCGAAAGCCAGCACGATGTGCCGGATGTCGCTCTCGGTTTCGGCGGCGGTGATGCGGAAATTGCCCTGAACCGTCGCCACGACGGGATTGGCGCGCCGAAACAGGTTCACGGCAGGCTTGGAGGCGGAGGCCGGCGCCATGGCCTTGCCACCGGCGCCAGCATGCGCGCTGGCCAGCAGGCGTTCGACATCGTCGTCGATCGCCTCGCCGTCAGCGGTCGCGGTGAACTCCTCCTGTGGCGGCAGTTCGTTCCAGCCGAGTTGATCCTCGATGCTCCAGGCCGCGCGCACGATGCGCCAGTTGTCGATGGAGCCGGTCGGGCAAGGGCTGATGCAGTCCATGCAGAAATTGCACTTCTCCGCATCGACCACGTAGTTGACGTCGTCATGGGTCACAGCACCCACCGGGCAGGTCGCCTCGCAGGTGTTGCAGCGGATGCAGATTTCAGGATCGATCAGGTGCTGCTTCCTGAGCCCCTGATCGCCTGTGAGCGCGGCGGCCGCCATGCGTTTCCCCTCACGTCTTGGAAGGTGCGCCCCTGGAGCATTCTCCTTGGGGCGCACCGGCCGGCCATCAGGCCTGATGGATTTTCACATACTCGAAGTCGCCACCCTTGTTGTCGATGCCGACTTTCGGCGGCGCGATCCACGGCGCATACTTGCCGCGCTCCCAGCAGGGTTGCATCAGCATCGTGATGAAGTCGCCATCCTCCTTCGAGGGCAGCCACTTGTCACGGTTCTTGATCCATTCCGCATCGCCGAGGACACGGCCATCGGGAGCCGCGTGGACATCCTTGAATTCGCCGATATGGCGGTGGAACGCGACCGATGGCAGGGTGATCTGGAACTTGATGCCGTATTTCTCGATGATCTTGTTCCAGCGGTTCACGCCGCCCTGGCAATCCTTTGAATAGTCGTCACGCAGGCGCATGTTGATCGCCGTCAGCGCCGGTTCTTCCACCAGCTTCGCCTCGCCATTGACCAGCTTGAGCACCGGGTAGGTGGCGTTGGTGAGGATGTGATCGTCCTCGATCTTCGTCTCCATGAAACGGCCCTTCAGGCCGCCATTGTAGAAGTTCGCGGCGTTCGTGGAAATCTCCGATCCGAACAGGTCCAGCGACAGCGAATAATGCATGTTCGCTTTCTTCTGGATGGTCGGCAGGTCGATGACGCCCAGCGCGCGGATGCGGGTGATGTCGTAGGGGTCCTCGATGCCGGCGGCCTTCATCGCCTCGCAGGTCCGCTCGATGGTGCGGCCCACGCCCGTCTCGCCGACGAACATGTGGTGCGCTTCCTCGGTCAGCATGAAACGGCAGGTGCGCGACAAGGGATCGAAGCCGGACTGGGCCAGCGATTCCAGCTGCATCTTGCCGTCGCGGTCGGTGAAGTAGGTGAACATGAAGAACGACAGCCAGTCTGGTGTCGCCTCGTTGAAGGCGCCGAGCATGCGCGGCTTGTCCACATCGCCCGAGCGACGCTCCAGCAGTCCCTCCGCCTCGTCCCGTCCGTCCTTTCCGAAATACTTGTGCAGCAGATAGACCATCGCCCAGAGGTGGCGCCCCTCCTCCACGTTGACCTGAAACAGGTTGCGCATGTCGTAGAGCGAGGGCGCGGTCTTGCCGAGGTGACGCTGCTGCTCGACCGATGCCGGTTCCGTGTCGCCCTGGATGACGATCAGGCGACGCAGCGCGGCGCGATGCTCGCCCGGCACCTCCTGCCAGGCCTTTTCACCCTTGGAGGCGCCGAAATTCACCAGGCGCTGCTCATCCTGCGGGGCGAGCAGGATACCCCAGCGATATTCCGGCATTTTCACGTAGTCGAACTTGGCCCAGCCCTTCGGGTCGATCGAGACCGCCGTGCGCAGATAGACCTCCGACGTCTGGAAGCCTTCCGGCCCCATCGTCATCCACCAGTCGATGTAGCCGGGATGCCACTGCTCAAGCGCCTTCAGCACGCGCCGATCATCCACAAGATTGATATTGTTCGGGATTTTTGTCGAATAATCGACCGCTCCCTCGACATAGGATGCTGTAGTGCTCATCGTTTCCTCACATGTTTAGGCAAGTGGCAAATTGGTGTCATTCCGGGGCCGCGAGCGGAGCCCGGAATCCATCTTCCTGTGGGACGTCAAACGATTGGATGGATTCCGGTTGCGCTCCTGCGGAACGCCCCGGAATGACACCCGGTTCGCGACCAACCGTCTGCGCACCTCACACGCGCTCCAGATTGAAATCGCCTTTGACGCCGGTGCCGTAGCGCTTCAGCGCGCCGTCCGGGCCGACCGCGTTGGGCCGCTGGAAGATCCAGTTCTGCCAGGCCGTCAGCCGACCGAAGATCTTCGTTTCCATGGTCTCCGGACCGCCGAAGCGCAGGTTCGCCTCCATGCCGGTCAGGCCGTCCGGCGAAAACGAGGCACGCTCTTCCAGGAAAATGCGGATCTCGTCGTCCCAGTCCACCTCATCGAAGGCTTCCGTGACGAGGCCGAGGCTGGCCGCGTCGGTGGCATCCAGGGTCTTTCCGATCTCGGCCTGCGCCGCATCGATGCTGTCCGGCTCACCGAGAAAGCGCGTCTGCAGGCGCGTGATGCCGTTCGACATCGGATAGGCGCCGAAATTCAGCGGCGACAGCGTCAGCGTCGCATGGCGGTTGTCGCCCTTCATCGCGCCGTCGAACATGTAGGAGCGGTCGCAGGCGAAGGCGATCTCCGCCAGCGTGCCCGCGAAACAGGACCCCGGCTCGACCAGCGTCACCAGCGAACGCGACGTCATGTCGATGCGCTTGAGCACCCTCTTCCAGGTGTTGAGAATCTCGCGGACCAACCAGTTCGAGCGGTTGGCATCCAGCAGCGCGTCATAGGCCATCACGGCAGCCGGATCGCCCTTTGACTTGAAGACGAAGGTACCGATCTCCAGTTCGTTGACGCGAAGATGCAGGATGGCATCGTCCAGTTCGCGCGACAGGCGCAGCGGATAGAACTGGTCGCCCTGGGCCACGATGCCGGCGGCGTCGGCGGGGGGCGCATCGGTCGGACCGAGAAGGGTAAGGGTGGCCTTGCGCCCGGCGCGATCAATCTCAACGGTGACCGCCGAATAGGTCAGCGTGTCGCCGTCGAGGCGGCGCCCCAGCGGGGTCAGCTTGATGCCCGGCACGCCAGAGGGCCGATCGGATGTTGCGGCGAGAGTCTTCGCCATGTCTGCGATCGCCTGCTCGAACTTCGAATTCGGCACGGACTGATCGACCAGCCGCCACTCGACCGCCCGTTTTCCCTTGAAGCCCTCTTCCACCGTGCAAAAGGCGTCGGCGCGATCGCGCCGCACTTTCCGCTTGTCGGTGACGCGGGTCAGCCCGCCGGTGCCTGGCAGAACCGCAAGCAGTGGAATTTCGGGCAGCGACACCGTCGAGTTGCCATCATCGGCAAGCACGATCTTGTCGCAGGCGAGCGCCAGTTCGTAGCCGCCGCCAGCCGCCGTGCCCTTCACCGCGCAGATGAACTTCTGGCCGGAGAATTCGGACGAATCCTCCATGCCGTTGCGTGTCTCGTTCGTGAACTTGCAGAAGTTCACCTTGTGGGAATGCGCCGCGCCGCCGAGCATGCGGATGTTCGCGCCGGCGCAGAACACCTTGTCCTTGCCGGACTTCAGCACCACGACCTTCACTTCCGGATGTTCGAACCGCAGGCGCTGAAGCGCATCCGCAAGCTCGATGTCGACCCCGAGATCATAGGAATTGAGCTTGAGCTGGTAGCCCTCGAACAATCCGGCGTTCTCGTCGACGTCCATGATCAACTCGGCAACATCGCCTTCGAATTTCAGCTTCCAGTGGCGATAGGTCTCGGGCGAGCGCTCGAACGTGATCATGGGCTTCCCTCTCGTTTCAAACCGGACGATGCATTTTAATTCCGCATCTTGGTCCGGATGGCATCGTGACATCCTCGTAGCCTGATCCATTTAAGAAGTAAAGTGCCTATCACCGAGATTCTTCTGACACCCTTTACGCGATTTTCCGCCAATTGCGCCACTTGACGCGCGACTTAATGCACTATAATTCATCCATCAAAGGAGATTCCATGAACGCCGCCGCTCACCAGTCGCTGCAGGAAGCCATCTTCGCCCATGTCGGCGCTTCGGCGCGTTCGGCGCGCTTGCGAGCCGGCGTCTCGCGCAAGAAGTTGGCGGAAGCTGCGGGCGTGTCGGAGCGCTATCTCAACGAACTGGAGAAGGGCGTCGCCAACGCCTCCGTGTCGGTGCTGGCGCGGATCGCCCAGGCCCTGGACATCGACATGGGCGTTCTGATTCCATCCAGCCGGCCGTCCCGCGAGTTTAGTGCGCAGCTCGCTCAGGTGCTCGCGCGCGTCGCGCCGGGAGAGGAAGCCGGCGTCGCCGGTGCCATCACCCGCTATCTGGATGAACGACAGCGCAACCTGAAAGGCGTCGCCCTGCTTGGATTGCGCGGTGCCGGCAAGTCGACCCTTGGCCGGCTGCTGGCCGAAAAGCATGGGCTGTCCTTTGTCTCGATCACCCGCGAAGTGGAAAAGCGTGCCGGGATGGGCCTTGCCGATCTCTTCAATCTCGGCGGGGTCGATGCCTATCGCGCTCTGGAGAACGACGTGGCGCTGGACCTGGCCCGCCGCAGAGATCGCATCGTGCTGGAGACCGCCGGCGGCATCGTCGGCAACACCGAGGCGCTGAACACGATCCTCGGCGCGTTCAAGACGGTCTGGCTCCGGGCCAGTCCCGAAGAGCACCTCGCCCGTGTCGCCCATCAGGGGGATACACGCCCGATGCTGGGCAATCCGCGTGCACTGGAGCACCTGATGGCGCTGCTCGCGCAACGCGAGCCGGAATACGCGCGCGCCGAGGCCCGGCTCGACACCTCAGGCAAGACGCCGGAAGCCTGCGTCATCGAACTCGAACGCATCGCCGCCGTGGTGCTGCAGCGCGCGGCCTGATCAGCACCGCCGGTGCGGCCTAGGCCGCATCCAGCTTCAGCGCGCGGATCGCGTTCTTCTTCAGGATCAGATCGTGGATTTCCGGCTTGAACCCGGCGCCCTTGAATTCTGCGATCCAGCGATCCGGCTTGATCAGCGGAAAATCCGAGCCGAACAGCATTTTCGAGCGCAACTGCCCGTTGGCGTATTGCACGATCTGCGGCGGAAAGTACTTCGGGCTCCAGCCTGACAGGTCGATGTAGACGTTCGGCTTGTGCAGCGCGATGGAGAGTGCCTGATCGGTCCACGGCCAGGAGGGGTGCGCGATGATGATGGTCATGTCGGGGAAATCGACCGCGACGTCATCGAGATGCATCGGCTCGGAGTATTTCAGCCTCAGCCCGCCGCCGCCGCGCATGCCGGTTCCAATCCCGGAATGTCCGGAATGGAAGATCGCCGGCAGCTTGTAGTGGGCGATCAACTCGTAGAGCCCATAGGCGAGGCGGTCATTCGGGAAGAACCCCTGACAGGTCGGGTGGAACTTGAATCCCTTCACCGCGCCGCTTTCGATCAGGTCGCGCGCCTCGCGCACGCCCAGACGCCCCTTGTGCGGGTCGATGGAGGCGAAGGCTATCATCATGTCGGCGTTGTCGCGCGCCGCATCGGCTATCTCTTCGTTCGGGATGCGCCGGTTACCGATCTGGAACTCGGAATCGACCGTGAACATCACCAGGCCGATCTTCTGCTCGCGGTAATACGCAACCGTCTCGGCGATGGTGGGGCGCTTGCCGGCCTTGAAGTAGGTGTTCGCCGCCTCCTCGTAGGCCTGCCAGACCACATCCTGCTCCTGCCGGCAGGAAACCTCGGCGTGGGTATGGACGTCAATTGCGATCAGGTCATCGAGTTTCATGCTTGGTTCCGGTCCGGGTGGAATGCTGGGCGGGACAACAGGGGCGCTCTTGGACGTCAGCCCGCATGGATGACGCGCGGCGAACGGGGTTCGGCATAGAGCTCCTCCACGAGCGCCGCGCGGCGCGCCAGTACCGAGCGCTGGTTGATCGAGCCCTTGTCGGTCACCTCATTGGCGTCGATCGACGGCGGCTCCGCCATGACGAGGATGCGGTCGACCCGGCTCGACGAGCCGGTTGCGGTCCTGGCCAGCGCATCGAGTCGACTCCGGAACGCCGCGCGGATCTCCGGCAGGGCCAGCACGTCGGCATCAGACAGCCCCTGCCCCGCCGCGCCCGCGACCTGCCGAACGCCATCCATGTCCGGGATGACCAGGCCGGCGATGTCGTCGCGGTCATGCCCGGCAACGACAAGGTCACGCACGAGCGGCGCCATGGCCGCGATGAACCGCCCGCGCAGGGGCCCGACGCTGACCCAGGTTCCGGTCGCCAGCTTGAAGTCCTCGGTCACGCGGCCATCGAAGACGAAGCCGCCGGAGGGATCGCCGTCCACCGCGAACTTCAGCGCGTCGCCGAGTTTGTAGAACCCTTCCTCGTCATAGGCCTTGGCCGTCTGCTCGGGATCGCGCCAGTAACCCGGCGTGATGTTGGGGCCGCGCAGACGCGCTTCCAGCTTGCCGTTGGACGGGACCAGCTTTAGTTCGACGCCGGGCAGCGGCACCCCGACCACGCCCGGCCGCAGCGACATCTCCCGCGTGCAGGCAAGCGCCGATGGCGCGGTCTCGGTCGAGCCCAGGCTCGTCGTCATCAGGATCTGCTCGCCGGTCGCTTCCTCGATCAGGCGAGAGAGTTCCGCGGCGACATGGGGCGCCAGCGCCGCGCCGGCATAGAAATTGAGCTTCAGCCGCCGCACGAAGGATTTCAGCACGTCGGGTTCGCGCGCGAAATGCACGGCCAGCGCCTCGAAGCCCTTCGGCACGTTGAAATAGAGCGTCGGCGAGACATCGCGCATGTTGCGCACCGTGGCGGCGATGCCTTCAGGCGTCGGCTTTCCCTCGTCGATGTAGAACGAGCCACCGGTGGCCAGCACCATGTTGAAGTTGTGGTTGCCGCCGAACGTATGGCTCCAGGGCAGCCAGTCCAGCAGGACCGGGGGTTCATCGGCCACGAAGGCCAGCGACTGGCGCATCATCGCCTGATTGGCACACAGCATGCGTTGCGTATTGATCACGCCCTTCGGATTGCCGGTCGATCCGGACGTGAACAGAAACTTGGCGATGGTGTCGCCGTCGACCTTGGCCTCCGCCGCATCCACGGCAGCGTCATGCCTCACCGCCAGGAGATCGGCCAGCGGCGTCACGGCCCTGTCAGGAAGGGTTCCGGATGTCGCGACAACTTCCGCATCCGCCGGACAGGCCGCGGCGATGGCTCGGGCATAGGGCCCGGCATGGGTGGTGAAGAGCAGGCCAGGCGTCAGTTGCGCCATGATCGCCTTAAGCTTGCCGAAATCCGAGGAAATCAGCGAATAGGCCACGGAAATCGCCGCATAGGGCACGCCGATGGTCATGGCCGCAAGGCCGACAAGCGCATGGTCGATGCCATTGCCGGACAGGATGGCAACAGGCCGCTCCACGGACAGCGGGCGCTTCAGCAGGGCAGCGGCGATGCGGCGCACGGCATCATGCACTTGCGCATAGGTCATCGTCCGCCAGCCGCCATCGGGCACGCGCTCGGCGAGATAGACCCGGTCCGGCGCCTCGCGCGCCCAGCGGACGAGATAGTCGGTGAGACGGGTTTCCCAGGGGCGCAGCGGCTCGGTCGAGCGAATGATCATGACGCCGTCGGGGCGGCGCTCCATCGCGACCCCGAGCGTTCCCAGTCGCACATCGCGCATGCTGGCGGCCATCGTCTCCCCTCCCCGTCTCAGGTCCCGCGCGCGGTCACGGGTCTTTGGTGTGCAGCACCTTCGCCGCCCGCTTTTCGAGAAAATCCTTAAGCCGCTGGCGTGCCTCCGGCGTGTGCTCGGCGATCGAAGCCATGAGCGATTCCGTGAAGAAGCCGGACCCGGGATTGCTCTCGGCGATATGCGGCAAGGCGTTGAGAATGGCGAAGTTGCTGACCGGAGCGTTCGTGGCCGCGCGCTGGGCCAGTTCCATGGCCCTGGCCATGCCCTCGCCTTCCTTGACGAGGTACTGGCTCACACCGCGCACATGCCCTTCTTCCGCCGAAAGCGTGCGGCCGGTCAGCATCAGATCCTGCACCGCCGGCACACCGATGAGCCGGGTGATCCGCACCGATCCGCCCCCGCCGAGGAAGATGCCGCGCTGACCTTCCGGCAGGGCGTAGTAGGCTGAGGGCTCGGCGATGCGCACATGCGTCGAAGCGGCGAGTTCGAGCCCGCCGCCAACGACCGCGCCATGCAGCACGGTGAACACCGGGACGCGGCCGAACTGGATTTCATTGAAGGCGCGATGCCACATCTGCGAATGGCGCACGCCCTTGTAGAGGTCCATGGCGTCCGCGACTTCGCTGAGATCGAGCCCTGCGGAGAAGTGCGTTCCCTCTCCGTGCAGGACGACCGAGCGGACCGCATCCGGCAGTTCCGAAAACAGGCGCTGCAAGCCAAGGATCGTCTCGTCGTCGAGCGCGTTGCGCTTTTCCGGTCGCGCCAGCGCGATCACGCCCACCGGGCCTTCCTGATGGAACTTCAGTGTCGGCGGCAGGTCGATCCGCGCCATCGCATCCTCCCCCGGTCACATGCATGCGACCAGTGTTCTTGCTGGCGCCGGCCGCGCAATGAAGGCGCAACCGCCGCAGAGTTTAGATAGTTATCTTGCATAACTATCCAATACCGTCAATATCGCCGGGCCGGCCCTGGAATCCCGGGGTCCTGCGGAAAGAGCCGTACCGTGAAGCATCCGCCGAAACAGACCATCGCGTCCAGCATGCCGGCGATCAACTACGGCCAGTTGGACGCCCGCATGGGCTATGCCATCCGGCGCGCGCAGATCGCGATTTTCCAGGATTTCTTCCACACCTTTTCCGGTGAGGACATCAAGCCGGCTCAATACTCGATTCTCACAATCATCGAGAACAACCCCGGCCTGACGCAAAGCCAGGTCGCGCAGTCGCTCGGCATCAAGAAGACGAACTTCGTGGCCATGATTGATGCGCTTGAGCGGCGCGGCTTCGTCAAACGGCAGACCGTGCCACAGGATCGGCGCTCCTATGCCCTGTTCCTCACTGAAGCCGGCCGCAGCCTGATGCCACGGCTGCACGATCTCGCGGAGCAGCACGAACGCCGCATCATCGCGCTGACCGGCCGCGAAACCTACGAGCGCCTGGCCGAGCCGATCCGGGCCATTGGCCGGCTGGCCCCCGCGTCGGACTAGACAGCGACGGGACGACACCCGCGCCCAAGCGTTTCGGCGCAAGAGTCACAAACTCGCCAACCTCCCAGGCCAGACCGAGATTCAGTTGTTGCAGAACAAGTGAAAGCATGAAACACATGTTTCATGCCTGTAGCACCGTTGCGCGAGACGCCATTGGAACAGATCCGTCTGCGGCTGCCGGACCTGCCCGGCCGGCTGCAGGACGCCGGCCGCTATATCGTCGACAACGAGTTTGACGCCGCCACCCGGTCGATGCGCGACATCGCCAGCGCCGCAGGATTGCAGCCCGCCACCTTCACGCGGCTCGCGCAGGCGCTGGGGCATGCG
>DAOMXN010000022.1:0-19890 GCA_035437025.1 Beijerinckiaceae bacterium
GCCGTTCCCGGCTCGACGATCGCCAGCGCCACGAGATCGACCAGCTGCGCCGCCAGGCGCTCGAACTCGCGGTCGCTCCAGGTCGCGCGGGCTCCGGCGAAGTGGTTCAGAAACGTGCCGAGCAACGCGCTGCGCGGACAGTTCGGATCGTCCCTGAGCGCGTAGAACGGCTGCACTCGAGCAACCCGCGCCTCGAGCGCGGACGGCGGAAAGGCGATGGCTTCCGTCGCGTAGTCGTCCTCCGGCGTGGTCTGGTAGGGCAGCGAATGGTTGACGACGTAGAAATGCCCCGGTTCGAGCAGGTGCGTGACGCCGTCCTGCACCAGTCGCAAGCGTCCGCGAATGGGGCGCATCAGGCTGTAGTAGGCATCATCCAGACGTGACACGTCGCTGGGCCGGCGGACAAAGCCATGGCCGCTGTAACTCAGGCCGATGAAGCGGATGTCGTGGCGACGCTCCACCTTGACGCGCCCGTGGAACCGCTCGGCATCGCCATTGGCGATGGCGAACGGACCGAAAGCGGCGGTGATTGCCTGCGACCAGGCACCCAGCCGTTCCTGCGCCGTCAAAGTCGCGGTGTCGAGATCGACCTGCGTCATGGCACCTTAACCCATGGCAACGGCCGATTGTGGACCGGTGGCGCGCACCTGGCAAGCATCGGCCAAAAGCGTGCTATCGCCGCGTTCCGACGCAGGTCCTGGTGTCCGTGGCCCCGGTCCAGCCGATGCAGGTGCTACTGCGCCGGCTTTTCCGGCTTGGGACCACCTTTCGAAACCCCGACCGTCGCGGGACGCAGGACACGCTCGCCGATGACATACCCCGGCTGCATGACCTGAACGACCGTGCCGCTTGGCTTGCTCTCGTCTGGAACCTCGAACATCGCCTGGTCGAAGTTGGGGTTAAACTTCTCGCCCAGCGGTTCACGCTTTTTCACGCCGTGACGCTCCAGGGTCTTGAGAAAGTCGCGTTCCGTCAACTCGACGCCCTCGACCATTGCCTGGATCGCGGCATCCATGCCGGCGCGCGCCTCAGGCGACAGGCTGTCGAGCGCCCGGCGCAGGTTGTCCGCCACGGTGAGCATGTCGCGCGCAAATGCCGTGACCGCGTAGAGTCGCGAGTCGGCGACTTCCCGCTCGGTGCGCCGGCGAAGGTTCTCCATGTCCGCCAGCGTGCGCAGCAGCTTGTCTTTCAGGTCCGCCTTGTCGGCCTCCAGGGCCGCGACCGGATCGATCGGCGCCTCTGGCAATGGCACCAAATCTTCCGGCGTCGTCTCTGGCTGCAACTTGTCGCCGTCCGTCACGTCGTTACCTCGAATGCAACAGGGTTGTTGGGAGTGCCCCCGATATCGAGGCACCGCCACCGAAAATCAAGGGTTCAGGTCGCGCCGGTTGGCGCCAGCGCCGGTGGCTCGAGCACGTCAAGCAGCTGGCGGCGGATGGCGGCCTGTCGCGCCGGTTGCTCGATCTTCCCGCTGGTCAGATCAGTGACATAGAAAACGTCAACCGCCTTTTCTCCATAGGTGACGATGCGCGCGGACGCGATGTTCAGGTTGAGCTTGCCGATCTCGGTGGTCAATTCATAGAGCAGGCCGGGCCGGTCGAGCCCGGTGATTTCGATCACCGTGAACCGTGCCGACAGACCATTGTCGAGCGTCACGTTGGGCGTGACGACAAAGGCGGAGCTGGCCTTGGCCTGCTTGCGGCGGGAAGCCACGATATCGGGCAGCCGGATTTCGCCCTTCAGGGCCTTGATGATGTGGCCGGCGACGCGCCCGGCGCGGCGCAGTTCATCCTCATCGCTGTCAAAGGCGCGGGAAATGAAGATGGAATCGAGCGCGAGCCCGTCGGTGGTGGTGAAGATCTGCGCCTCCGCGATATTGGCGCCCGCCGCTGCACAGGCGCCGGTGACGATCGACAGCAGCCGGGGATGATCATTGGCCAGGACAGTCACTTCCGTCACGCCATTGAACGCGCTGGTCGAGATTTCGGTCTGGAACCGCTCGCCCGTCGCATCGACGCGGGCGAGCAATCCGGCATGGCGCACCTGGCGATCGAGATCCACCTTCAGCCAGTAGCCGGTATTGTGCCGCTGCGCATAGGCGGAAAAGCGCTCGTCGCTCCAGTCGGGAAGGGCCTCGCGCAGCTTCTGGCGCGCCCCCTGAACGCGCGCGTCACGCTCGGTCGCGGTGTGACCGCCGGCAAGCAGAATTTCCGTCTCCCAGTAGAGGGCGCGAAGAAGCTGACCTTTCCAACCGTTCCAAACGCCGGGTCCCACAGCCTTGATGTCGCAAATCGTGAGCACCAGCAGCAACTTGAGCCGCTCGATGGTCTGCACCGTCTCGGCGAAGGTGGCGATCGTGCGCGGATCGGAGATGTCCCGGGTCTGCGCCGTCTGCGACATGTCCAGGTGGTGCCGGACCAGCCAGGCCGCGGTCTCCGTATCGGCGGAGGACAAGCCGAGCCGGGGACCGAGTTCGCGGGCGATGCGCTCGCCGACGATCTCGTGCGGTTCGGCGCGGCCCTTGCCGATGTCGTGCAGGAACAGGGCGACATACAGCACCTGGCGCGAGGGCAAAGTCGGCAGGACTTCGTTGGCGACAGGATGCTGTTCCTTGAGCTTGCCGGCATCAAGCGAAGCCAGGATGCCGATGGCGCGCAGCGTGTGCTCGTCCACCGTATAATGATGGTACATCGAGAACTGCATCATGGCGTTGATGCGCGCGAAATCCGGAATGAACCTGCCGAGTACTCCGGTCTCGTGCATGCGCCGCAGGGTTTCCTCCGGATCGTTGCGCGAGACCAAAATGTCCAGGAACAGGGCGTTGGCCTGCCTGTTCTCCCTGAGAGCGGCGTCGATCCGGCCGAGCGAGAGCGTGATCAGGCGGGCAGCGTCGGGGTGAATGGCTATCTGATGCCGATCGGCGTGCCAGAACAGGCGGATGAAATTGACCGGATCACGGTCAAAGACATCGTCGTCGGCGACCGTGATGCGCCCGGCGTCGATGATGAAGTCCTTGCCGCCATCCACGGGACGCCGCCGGCGAAACTTGCCGATGAAGCGCGAGAACAGCGCGGTCGGCCGCGATTCCTGCGCTTCGAGCGCGGAAATCACGATCGCCGACAGATCGCCGACCTCCTTGGCCACCAGGAAGTAGTGCTTCATGAAGCGTTCTACGGGTGAGAGCGCGCCGCGGGTCCGATAGCCGAGTTGTTCGGCCAGGACCCGTTGCAGTTCGAAGTTGAGGCGCTCCTCCGCCCGGCCGGTGGCGAAATGCATGTGGCAGCGCACGCGCCAGAGAAACTCCTCGCAGCGCTTGAACAAGGCAAGCTCGCGCGGCGTGAACAGACCGACGGCGACCAGATCGTCCCGATTCTTCACACGGTAGACGTATTGCGCAATCCAGAACAGGGTCTGCAGGTCGCGGAAGCCGCCCTTGCCTTCCTTGACATTGGGCTCGACGAGATAGCGCGAGTTGCCGGCGCGGGTTATGCGCGCCTCCCGCTCCTGCACCTTGGCCTGCACGAATTCGGCGACCGAGCCAGCGACCACCTCTTTGTCGAACCGCTTCTGGAATTCAGCGAACAGCGCCGGGTCGCCATCGATCAGGCGCGCCTCCAGCACTGCTGTGCGCACCGTGAGATCGCCCTGCGAGGCTTTCAGGCATTCCTCGACGGTTCGCGTCGCATGGCCGACCTTCAGGCCAAGGTCCCAGAGCGGATAGAGCATCGCCTCCGCGACGCTCTCGCCCCAGGGCGTCGAATGGGCGAGCAGGAACAGGATGTCGACATCCGAGCCCGGCGCCAGGGTGCCGCGGCCGTAGCCGCCGACGGCGCAGACCGCGATGCGTTCGCCCGAGGTGGGATTGGCGACCGGATAGAGCCGGGTCGTGACGTATCGAAACAGCGACCGGATGATCGAATCCTGCGCCGCGCACAGGGCCTGGGCGCAAGCCGTTCCGCCTTGGGCGTACAGGATCGACTTGGCCTGATCGCGTGCCGTCGCCAGCACGGTCTTGCCCCAGCGCACGATCTCCGCGCGGACCATGTCCGGCGTCGGCTCCCCGCCGATGGAGGCAAGCGCCTGCTCGAACAGCCGGGCGGCATCGGCCGGCCACAGCGATTCCCCCTCCGGCGGCAGAAACGCCGGAATCCGGCCACGCCCCGCCGGTCGCGCCGAACTCACGACCTCGACCTTCCGGCCTTGTTTTCAATCGCATCCCAGATGGCGACGGCAAGGTCGGGTCCGCCAAGACGCCGGATCGCCCGGATGCCGGTGGGCGACGTCACATTGATTTCGGTGAGATTGCCATCGATGACGTCGATGCCGACGAAGATGAGACCCCTTTCCCGCAGCGCAGGACCGATGCGGGCGCAGATTTCCTGCTCCCGCTTCGACAGTTCGGTCGGTTTCGCCGCGCCGCCCCGCACCATGTTCGAGCGGATGTCGTCCGCGGCCGGCACGCGATTGACGGCGCCGGCCGCCTCGCCATCGACCAGGATGATGCGCTTGTCGCCTTCGGTGACCTGCGGCAGGAACCGCTGACACACCCAGGGCTCGCGGAAGGTGACGGAGAACAGATCATACAGCGAGCCGAAATTGGGATCGCGCGCGCCGACCTTGAAGACGGCGGCCCCGCCGTTGCCATAGAGGGGCTTCATGACAATGTCGCCGTGCTCGGCGCGAAAAGCCTCGATTTCCCTGCGGTCCCGCGTGATCAGCGTCGGCGGCATCAGGTCCGGGAACTCGGTCACGAAGATCTTCTCGGGCGCATTGCGGACATGTTGCGGATTGTTGACGACCAAGGTTTCCGGGTGAATGCGCTCCAGCAGATGCGTGGCGGTGATGTACTGCATGTCGAACGGTGGATCCTGCCGCATCAGCACCACATCCGTCTTCGACAGGTCGATGCGCTCCTCGTCCCCCAAGGTGAAATGGTCGCCCTCGATGTCGCGCACCGACAGGGGCCGGACGGCGGCGAAGATGCGCCCGTCGCGCATCGTGAGCCTGTCTGTGGTGTAGTAGAGCAGGCTGTGTCCGCGCGCCTCGGCTTCGAGCATGAGCGCGAAGGTGGAATCGCCCTTGATGGCGATCTTGTCGATCGGGTCCATCTGAACGGCGACGGTGAGCTTTCGGGAGGCCATGGCGAACCTTGGGAACAGCAGGAGGATACAGCAAGCCAGTTGCGTGCGAGGTCAGTCCAAGTCAAGTTCGGCAACGGCGATGTGATGGCGTGGCAGGCGTCCGGGCGCGAGATAGATCGCATCGAAGCGGATTGTCGCGGGCAAGGACGGCAGTCGCGCGAGGTAGGCCCTGGCGGCGCGGGAGACGCGCCGCCGCTTGTCCGCCGAGATGGCCCCCAGCGCCTCGTCCATCGTCTGCCGGGCCTTGACCTCGACGAAGACCAGGGTGCCGCCACGTCGCGCGACAAGGTCGATCTCGCCGCCCGCCGCAGTATACCGCTTCGCCAGGATGCTGTAGCCTTTGAGGCGCAGCACCGCTGCGGCCAACCATTCCGCCTCGAAACCCGTCGCATGGGATCGCTTCGCGCCACCAGGCACGACTTATTCCTTCCGTCTGGCATCGGTCAGCGCCAGCGCCCGGGCATAGACTTTGCGTTTGGGGAGGCCGAGGTCGGCCGCAATAAGCGCTGACGCATCGCGCGCAGAACGGGTTTCCATCTCGGCAATGAGCCGCGCATCGATCTGGTCGTCCGTAACGGTTTCGCCAGCGCCATCGACCGGCGCGACCAGAATGACGATCTCGCCGCGCGGCTTTTCAACGTCGGCATAGTGGCGGGTCAGTTCCGGAAGAGTGCCACGCCGCACCGTCTCGAATTTCTTGGTCAGTTCGCGCGCGACTGCCGCCGGACGATCGCCCAGGACTTCCGACAGGTCCGACAGCGATTCGGCCAGCCGATGCGGCGCCTCGAACAAGACCAGCGTTCCCGGCACTGCTTCCAGCGCACGAATCCGCCGCCGCCGCTCCGTCTGCCGCGAAGGCAGGAAGCCCTCGAAGAAGAACCGATCCGTCGGCAGTCCGGCCAGAACCAGTCCCGCCAGAACCGCAGAGGCGCCCGGCAGCGCCGAGACGGCGATGCCCTGGGCGATCGCCGATTCCACGAGGCGAAACCCCGGGTCGGATACCAGCGGCGTGCCGGCGTCGGACACCAGCGCCAGCGCCGCGCCCTCGTGCAGCCGCGCCATCACGTGCGGCCGCACCACCTCCGCGTTGTGCTCATGGTAGCTCATGATGGGCGTGGTGATGCCGTAGTGCGCGAGCAGAGTCTTGGTGACACGCTTGTCCTCGGCCAGGATCACATCCGCCGCCGCCAGCGCCTCCAGCGCCCGCAGGGTGATGTCCTTGAGGTTGCCGATGGGTGTTGCGACCAGATGCAGGCCCGGCGCGAGAGGAAGCGCTTCGGCCTTCAGGCCAAAAAGGGTGTAGGAGGCAGTCATCCCACGATGGTGCAGGTCCACCGCACCTCATGCAAGCGAGTGGATCGCAAAAAGACGAGTTTTGCCGGATTCCCTTCGGCTGAAGAAGGCCGCTGCTCGGAAACAATTAACCCTGGTCAAAATATCCGGCCGGGGCTGCAGGGCACCGTTCCAGCGTTACCCTATCGTTAATGTGCCGCATTTTAGCTATGATGTGATTTGAAAGGGTTGCGTGTTCATGCGTGACCAGGACTGATGAGGCCACGGCGATGTCCGTAACTGACCGCTCTCCATTCAAACTTGTCGGCCCCAGCCGTCGCCATGTTGCGGGAGGCCTGGCGGTTTCGGTCGCTGCGCTGGTGGCAGGGTGCGCCGATGTCAACACGACGTTTCCAAGCGTTGCCACGCCAAGCGGACCAACGAACCAGCCGACCGGCAACACCATCGGCAACGGCCCGGTTCGCATCGCGCTGATCCTGCCGCTGTCCGCGCCGAACGGAGCCGTGCCCGCGCAGGCCCTGCGAAACGCGGCCGAAATGGCCATCGCCGAATTCAACAGCCAGGAACTGACCATTCTGGTGAAAGATGACAAGGGCACGCCCGAGGGCGCGCAAGCGGCCGCGCAGGAAGCCCTCAGCGAGGGGGCGGAGGCAATCCTTGGTCCGCTGTTCGCTCCGGCGGTATCGGCGGCGGCCAGTGTGGCACGCGGCGCTTCGCGGCCCGTGATTGCTTTTTCGACCGATGCATCGGTTGCCGCGCGCGGCGTCTACCTCTTGAGCTTCATGCCGCAGTCGGACGTACGGCGCATCGTTTCCTTCGCCACGCAACGCGGCAAGAAGTCCTTCGCCGCGCTGATCCCGCAGTCCGCCTATGGAAGCGTCGCCGAAGCCGAGTTCGCGCAGGCCGTCACCTCAAGCGGTGCGCGGCTGGCGATGGTCGAGCGCTATCAGCCCAACAAGGCCTCGATCGATGCCGCGATAGCCAAGATCAAGGCGGGGGCACAGCAGGTCGACTCCCTTTTCATTCCCGACGATGGCAACGGGCTGCCGGGCGTCGGGGCGGCGCTGCAGGGCGCGGGCATTTCAAGCCGGTCCATGCAGCTGCTCGGCACTGGCGTCTGGAACGAGGCGCGCGTGTTCAGGACCGCTGCCCTGTCAGGAGCATGGTTCGCCGCTCCGGAGAACGCCGGCTTCCAGAATTTCGCCCAGCGCTACCGCAGCCGCTTCAATTCTGATCCAACACGTATCGCCACGCTGGCCTATGACGCCACCGCCCTGCTCAGCGCTCTGGTGCGCACGCAGGGCGCCCAGCGCTTCTCGGAAGGCGTGCTGACGAATGCCTCCGGGTTTGCGGGACAGGACGGCGTCTTCCGCTTCCGGCAGGACGGCACGAACGACCGCGGGCTGGCGATCTATCAGCTGGGCAATGGCTCGGCGCAGGTCATCCAGCCGGCGCCGCGCACCTTCGCCGCAGGATCGGCCTGACGTCCGCTCACGCGGCCAGATCCGCCACGACCGCGTCCAGAACCGGGAACCCGGCCGGCGTCACGCGCAGCCGGCCGGTCGTATCCCTTGCTACCAGTCCTTCCACTTCGAGAACGGCGATGCGCCTTTCGTCCAGCGGACGACCGCGCAGCCGTTCGAATCGCTTTGGATCGATCCCTTCCGCTAGCCTGAGGCCCATCAGCAGGAATTCATCCGCCTCGTTCTCCTGTGACAACCGTTCGGTGGTGATGCAGCCGCCGCCATCGCGCTCCACCAGGCTGCACCATGCCTCGGGCGCCTTTTCGTTGGCCATGGCCAGCCGCCCGTCCACCGTCCAGAGGCGGCCGTGCGCCCCCGGGCCGATGCCCGCATACTCGCCGTAGCGCCAGTACAGCAAATTGTGCCGGCATTCCTCGCCCGGGCGCGCGTGGTTGGAGATCTCGTAGGCCGGAAGGCCCTGCCGGTCACACACGTCCTGCGTCACGTCATAGAGGATGCGGGCTTCCTCGGCCCCGGGAACATGCAGCTTTCCAGCCTGCGCCAGGGCGTCGAAGGCAGTATCGGGCTCTATGGTGAGCTGGTAGAGCGAAAGGTGATGCGGCGCGAAGGCGAGCGCCTCCACCAATTCGCTCCGCCAGGCCTGCGGCGTCTGCCCGGGACGCGCGTAGATCAGATCGAAGGAGAATCGCTCGAACACGCTGGATGCGACGGCGATCGCCGCCAGCGCCTCGGCCACGGAATGGAGGCGTCCAAGGAACTTCAGGTCGGTATCGATCAGCGCCTGGACGCCGAGCGATACCCGGTTGACCCCGGCGGCCCGATAGCCGCGAAACCGGCCCGCCTCGACGCTGGTCGGGTTGGCTTCGAGCGTCACTTCAACGCTGGAATCGATCGCCCAATGCTGTGCGATGGCGTCAAGGATGCCCCCGACAGTTTCCGGCCGCATGAGGGACGGCGTGCCGCCACCGAAGAAGATGGACGATACAACCCGCCCGGGGGCCTGCGCGGCCCAGCCGGCGACTTCGCGGCGGAAAGCGGCAAGAAAGCGCTCCTCATCAATGCCGCCGCGCCGCACATGACTGTTGAAATCGCAATAGGGGCATTTCGAGGCGCAGAATGGCCAGTGCACATAAACGCCGAATCCGGCGTCGAAGGGCGGAAGTGCGCTCATCGAAAGCAGGCCGCCGTCATGGCCGCGATCGCGCGCGCGCGGTGGGAATGCTTCTTCTTCTCCGCCATCGGCATCTCACCGAAGGTGCGGATCTCGCCCAGCGGCACGAAACACGGATCATAGCCGAAGCCTTCCGGACCGCGCGGCGGGAAGGCGAGGGTTCCGTGCACCCGCCCTTCGAAAACCTGCTCGCCGCCGTCCGGCCAGGCCACCACGATGGCCGAGACGAAATGCGCCCTTGCGCCACTGGCGTCATGCCCGCGTCGCTCCAGTTCGAAACGGAGGCGCTCCATGGCCCGGGTGAAATTTCGCGGGCTGCCGGCCCAGTCCGCCGTGAACAGCCCCGGCGCGCCATCCAGAAGATCGACGCACAGGCCGGAATCATCGGCGATGGCCGGCAGTCCGGTTGCCACAGCCGCGGCCCGCGCCTTGATGGCCGCGTTCTCGGAGAACAGCGTACCGGTCTCCGCCGGTTCCGGCAGGCCGAGCGCGCCGGAAGACACCACTTCGACACCGAAGGGGGCTAGCAGATCCACCATTTCTGCCAGCTTGCCGGCGTTGTGAGTCGCCAGAACCACGCGCCCGGCCAGTCGGCGACCCGTCATCAGGCGACCGCCATCTTCTGCAGATCGACCAGACGGCCGATGCCCTTGCCGGCAAGTTCGAGGAGCTTCAGCAGCTCTTCCTGCGAAAACGGTGCGCCTTCCGCCGTTCCCTGCACTTCGACAATGCCGCCCGAACCGGTCATCACGAAGTTCGCGTCGGTCTGCGCAGACGAATCTTCCGGATAGTCCAGGTCCAGCACCGGCGTACCGTTGTAGATGCCGCAGGAAACGGCGGCGACATGATCGCGGAGCGGCAGGTTCTTCACCATCTCGCGCGCCTTCATCCAGGCCAGGCAATCATGCAGCGCCACCCAGCCGCCGGTGATGGCGGCGGTCCGCGTTCCGCCGTCCGCCTGCAGAACGTCGCAATCGATGACGATCTGACGCTCGCCGAGCGCGCTCAGATCGACGACCGCCCGCAGTGCCCGGCCGATCAGTCGCTGGATTTCCTGCGTACGGCCCGAAGGCTTGCCGGACGTCACTTCCCGGCGCGTGCGCTCCAGAGTGGCGCGCGGCAGCATCGCGTATTCCGCCGTGACCCACCCCTTGCCCGAACCGCGCAGCCAGGGTGGTCCGCGCTCTTCCAGCGAGGCCGTGCACAGGACATGGGTCTCGCCGAACTTGACCAGGCAGGAGCCCTCGGCATAGCGGGCAACGCCGCGCTCGAGCGTTACCTTGCGCAGTTCGTCCGGGGCACGTTTGGATGGCCGCATTGTCGTCTCTCGTCAAATGGGACCGGCGCTCATACGCCGTTGCGGGCCCGCCCACAAGCGTCGACCGCCCGCTTGCTGACGAATGCCGGCTCCGGGTATGGTCGCCAAAACCCCCACGTGCAGGCCATGACTGCCGATCTGTCCAAGCCAAGTTCCGGTCGCCCCGGCGACATTGACGAGCGCTCCCGCGAAATCTTCCGCCGGATCGTCGATGGCTATCTTGCCACGGGCGAGCCGGTTGGATCGCGCCAGATCTCGCGCCAGCTTGCGGTGCAGCTGTCGCCGGCGTCGGTGCGCAACACCATGCAGGATCTGGAGGACCTCGGCCTGATCTACGCGCCGCATACCAGCGCCGGACGCCTGCCGACGGAAATCGGCCTGCGCCTGTTCGTTGACGCCATGCTGGAGATCGGGGACGTCTCGACGGATGAGAAGGCGCGCATCGAGGCCGAAGTGCAGGCCTCACCGGGCGCGAAGGGCCGCAGTTTCGAGGATACGCTCGCGGAAGCCTCGCGTCTCCTGTCCGGCCTTTCGGGAGGCGCGGGGCTTGTCGCGGCGACAAAGGGCAGCAAACGCTGGAAACATATCGAATTCGTCCGGCTCGATCCGGCGCAGGCCCTGATCGTGCTCGTCGGCGAGGATGGGAGCCTTGAGAACCGGCTTCTGCCATTGCCGCCCGGCCTGCCGGCATCCGCCCTGTTCGAGGCTTCGAACTACCTCAATGCCCGCCTGAGAGGCCGCGCGCTCGGCGAGGTGCGTGCCGAGATCGAGGCGCAGCGGGCCGAGATGGAACGGGAACTCGACGCGCTCACGGCCCGGCTGGTGGACAGCGGCCTGGCCAGTGCCGCCGAGAGCATCGACGGAGTGCCGCAACTGATCGTGCGCGGTCAGGCGAACCTGCTGGAGAACGTCACCGCCGCCGATGATCTGGAGCGCATCCGCCGGCTCTTTTCCGACCTCGAGGCCAAGAAGGACGTCATCGACCTGCTGTCGCGCGCCGAGAACGCTGATGGCGTGCGCATCTTCATCGGTTCGGAGAACAAGCTGTTTTCCCTGTCCGGCTCGGCGATGATCGCGGCGCCCTTCCGGAATGGCCAGCAGCGCATCGTGGGCGTGCTGGGGGTCATCGGTCCGACCCGGCTCAACTACGCCCGCATCGTGCCGCTGGTCGACTATACCGCGCGGGTGGTGAGCCGGATGCTGGATCGCTGACATGAAAAGGGCGCCTGTGCGGCGCCCCTCATGTCAGCGTGACCCTGGTACGGACACTCACGCGGCGATCAGGCGCTGCGGTGCGGCGGCCACCACATCGCGACCGACGTGGCTCTCGAACGTCTTGAAGTTCTTCTCGAACATGGCGATCAGCTTCTTCGCCGTCTCGTTGAAGGCGGCCTTGTCCTGCCAGGTCTTTACCGGCTGGAGGATATGCGGCTCGACGCCGGGCACCGATTCGGGAACCGAGAAGCCGAAATAAGGATCGCGGCGGAAGTTGGCGCGATTGAGCGATCCATCGAGCGCCGCCGTCAGCAGGCGACGGGTCACGCGGATCGGCATGCGACGGCCAACGCCGGCCTTGCCGCCGGTCCAGCCGGTGTTGACGAGCCAGCAATCGGCCCCGTGCTTGGCGATGAGATCGCGCAGCAGGTTCCCGTAGACGGACGGATGGCGCGGCATGAAGGGATGGCCGAAGCAGGTCGAGAAGGTGGCCTGCGGCTCCGTAACGCCGCGTTCAGTACCGGCGACGACGGCGGTGTAGCCCGACAGGAAGTGATACATCGCTTCCGCGCCTGTCAGCTTGGCGATCGGCGGCATCACGCCGAAGGCATCGCAGGTCAGCATGATGATGTTGCGGGGGTGACCGGCGCGGCCGGTCTTGGACGAATTCGAGATGAAGTGCAGCGGATAGGCGCAGCGGGTGTTCTCGGTCTTCGTCTCGTCGTCGAAGTCGGCGATGCGGGTGTCCGGATCGAAAACGACGTTCTCAAGCACCGTGCCGAAGCGCTGGGTGGTCGCATAGATCTCCGGTTCGGCTTCGGGCGAGAGGCGGATCGTCTTGGCGTAGCAGCCGCCCTCGAAATTGAAAACGCCGTCCTGGCCCCAGCCGTGCTCGTCATCGCCGATGAGGACGCGGTTCGGATCTTGCGAGAGCGTGGTCTTGCCGGTGCCGGAAAGTCCGAAGAACAGAGCGACATCCCCGTCCTTGCCAACGTTGGCGGAGCAATGCATCGGCATGACGTTGTTGGTCGGCAGCACGAAATTCAGGTAGGTGAAGACGCTCTTCTTCATTTCGCCGGCATAGGCCGTGCCGCCGATCAGCACGAGCTTGCGGGACAGGTCGATGGCGATCACGGTCTCGCTCTTGCAGCCGTGGCGCTTGGGGTCGGCCCTGAAGCTTGGCAGGTCGACGATCGTCATCTCCGGCACGAAATCCTTCAGGTCCGCGACGTCGGGGCGAATCAAAAGGTTGCGGATGAAGAGGGAATGCCAGGCGAGCTCGGTGTAGACGCGGACACGGACGCGGTTCCTGGGGTCGGCGCCGCCAATCAGGTCCTGAAGGAACAGGTCCTTGCCCTTGGCGTGGGCCTTGAAATCGGCCAGCAGCGTGTCGAACGCCTCTGGCGTCATGGCCTGATTCTGATCCCACCAGACCGTGTCCGCGGTCGTGGCATCGCGCACGGTGAACTTGTCCTTCGGGCTGCGGCCAGTGTGGATACCGGTCTCGGCAACAATCGCACCACCTTTCAGGATCTGCGCCTCGCCGCGGCGGATGGACTCTTCGTAGAGGGCCGGCGGCATGAAATTGCAGAGGATCGTGCGCGGGCTGTCGAAGCCAAACGTATTCGCACCGACCGTGGTGTTGTGTTTGCCGCTTGTGACCATAAGTCAGTCCTTTTTTCTGACGGACGGAAGCTGCTGGAGAGGCCAGGGTCGAAGCCCTCGAAGCCATTTGCCGCCCAATGCGCACCGTCCCTAGGCGATCCGGCCGAAAAGACCGTTAATCAGGTGGCATGCCCCTAACAGAAAATCCGGATTTGCCAATGCGCAGGACCGGAAATTGGCGGGAGAATCGTATTCTCCCTTCGCATTAGTCGTGCAAAACCCTCAAATTTTAGGTCAGTCCTCTGGTTGTCTGATGTCAGGTGTCAGCGCGCGCCTGCTTCGCCAGATCAGCGAGAACGCTCCGCAAGGTCGCCCCGTCGACGACCCGCTGCGGAAAGACCAGGCGCAATGTCTGGTCCCCGAAGGCCAGGTCCATTCCCTCAGGATCGATTCCGGTGGCGCGCCAGGGGCCGGCACCGCCTCCGCACAGACGGCTGGCATAAAGCCGCACCGCATCCGCATGGTCGGCGTTCATATGGGCGAGGGCGTCCGCTTCGAGGTCCACCAGCGCGTCTGCCCCGGATAGGTCCGTCATGACGTCCGATGCAGGTCCATCCCAGGCCCGGGCGAACCCGCCGTTCAGGTAGACGTGGCGAGGCGCCAGCCTCCAGAATGAGAAATCCGGGAAGTCGACATAAAGTTCGGCCTTGGGCTGACGCGCCAGGAACCGGCGCCGCACCCGCGCGCCTTCGGCACTGTCGCGATCGATGCGGCCGGCGGTGGCGACCACGGTCAGGCGCGGGTGCGCGAGCGGATCGCCCTTGCCGGGCTGGCTCAAGAGCAACGAGCAGCGTCCGTCTGCTTCTATCTGACGTGTATGGGATGCCAGTCGAGAGATCAGGATCAGGGGCGCCCCATCCATATCCGTCGCCATCGACACCAGCGAAGCGAAAGGTGCACCATCACCCTGCAGCGTCGCAAGCGTACCGGACCGCGCCGTCCGCAGAATCGCCTTGGCCTGCGGCAACGGGTCAAAACCCGGCGCCATTTTCGCAGCTACCTCCGGATCTACAGCCATCGCAACCTCCCGCTTGTGCCATGATCTGGCCCGCGCATCCGCCTTGCGCAATGCCATTTTTCCGTCCGCCACAATTCGGCCTGCGTTTGTTCACTAGAAAACACTGCCTATATTGAGGTCGCGGTTGCCATCGGCACCCGTGCGTTCACCGCGTCAGTCCCCTGAGGAACTCATGCCAACCATCGCTCTCGTCGACGACGATCGCAACATCCTGACCTCGGTTTCCATCGCCCTGGAGGCGGAAGGGTACCGGGTGCAGACCTACACCGACGGAGCCAGCGCACTGGACGGGTTGCGGCAGAACCCGCCCGACATGGCGATCTTCGACATCAAGATGCCGCGCATGGACGGCATGGAACTGCTGCGGCGGCTGCGCCAGAAATCGGACCTGCCGGTCATCTTCCTCACCTCGAAGGATGAGGAGATCGATGAGCTGTTCGGGCTCAAGATGGGCGCTGATGACTTCATCAAGAAGCCGTTCTCGCAGCGCCTGCTGGTCGAGCGCGTCAAGGCGGTGCTGCGCCGCGCCGGCGCGAAAGACGTTGCCGCGCCCAAGGAGGCCGATGCCCGCGCGCTCGAACGCGGCCAGTTGCACATGGACCCCGAGCGCCATGCCTGCACCTGGAAGGGCCAGCCCGTCACGCTGACGGTGACCGAATTCCTGATCCTGCAGGCCCTGGCGCAGCGCCCGGGCGTCGTGAAGAGCCGGAATGCACTGATGGATGCGGCCTACGACGATCAGGTCTATGTCGACGATCGCACCATCGACAGCCACATCAAGCGGCTCAGAAAGAAGTTCAAGGTGGTGGACGACGACTTTGATATGATCGAAACGCTTTACGGCGTCGGCTACCGCTTCAAGGAAGCGTGACGCCCAGAACGCGAGGACCGGGTGCTCGATCGCAATCCGCTGCCAGAAGCCAGCGACAGGGATGTCGCGAACCCCCGGTCCGGGACCACCGGTGCGGACAGCGCGCAGGCTGCGCCCGGGCCGGTGCATCGCCTGTCTCGCGCGTTGGCCCTGCGCCTCTCCTCGAGCGTGGCCCGACGCATCGCCCTGCTCAATCTCGCCGGCCTGCTGGCCCTGCTCGTAGGCTTCCTGTGGCTGATCCAGACGCGAGACAGCGTGATCGACGCTCGCGTGCAGAGCCTTTTCACGCAGGCCGAGATCATTGCCTCCGCCGTCGCGGCCTCCGCCTCGGTCGAGACAGATGCAATCACCCTCGATCCGGACAAGCTGTTGCAGCTCCAGGTTGGCGAAGGCACGTCTGGTGCCGCGGACGACATGCGCTCGGCCATCGAGTTCTCGATCAACCCCGAGCGCGTCGCGCCTGTGCTGCGCCGGCTGGTTTCGCCCACGCGCAACCGGGCGCGAATCTTCGACCGCGACGGCATCATGCTGCTCGACACCAGGGCATTTTACTCCGCCGGCGAGATCGCCCGGCTCGATCTGCCGCCCGAACCGGAGGAATTCACGCTGTTCGAGCGCAGCTGGAGCGCGATCAAGCGCCGTTTCGGGCGCATGGACCTGCCGGCCTACGAGGAAACCGGCAATGCCAGGGCCTACCAGGAGGTCGGCAGGGCCTTGCTCGGCGCGGCGGGAAGCGTCGTGCGCGTCAGCGCCAACGGCCAGACCATCGTCTCCGTGGCTGTCCCCGTGCGGCGGTTCCGCTCCGTGCAGGGCGCGCTGATGCTGACCACCCAGGAAGGCGACATCGACCGCATCATAGCGGAAGAGCGGTTCTCCATCCTCATGGTGTTCATCATTGCCGCCGGCGTCATGCTGGTGCTGTCGTTCCTCCTCGCCGGGACCATCGCCGAGCCGCTGCGCAAGTTGGCCGAGGCGGCGGACCGGGTGCGGCGCGGCACCAGGGCGCGGCAGGAAATTCCGGATTTTTCCGGCCGGGCCGATGAGATCGGCCATCTCGCCGGCGCGCTGCGTGACATGACCCGGGCCCTCTACAACCGCATCGAAGGCACCGAGAGGTTCGCGGCGGATGTGGCCCACGAACTGAAGAACCCCCTGACCTCGCTGCGGTCCGCAGTCGAAACGCTGCCCCTGGCACGAACCGACGAGGCGCGGTCCCGCCTGTTGTCGGTGATCCAGCACGACGTGCGCCGCCTCGATCGGCTGATCACCGACATATCTTCAGCGTCGCGCCTCGATGCCGAACTGGCGCGCGCCGAGGCCAGCCCGGTCGACATCGCTCTCCTGCTCGAGACCGTCGTGGCCATGGCGAATGACGTGCGCCGGGACGACGGGGTCACGGTCAGGCTGCAGGTCATGCCGGAGTCGCGGCGCATTCCGGGGGCCCTCGTGGTCAACGGGCACGATTCGCGACTGGTTCAGGTGTTCAACAACGTCATCGACAACGCGCGATCCTTTTCGCCGCCCGGCGGGACGGTGGACGTCCGCTGCGATGCAAGCGCGGACGCCGTTCAGATAACCATCGATGACACCGGACCTGGCATTCCGCCCCATGCCCTGACCCGGATCTTCGAGCGGTTCTACACGGATCGCCCCAACCAGGGCTTCGGACAGAACTCCGGTCTCGGCCTGTCCATCTCCCAGCAGATCGTCGAGGCGCATCACGGTACGATCCGCGCCGAGAACCGCCTCGATGGCGACGGCCGCACGCTGGGTGCCCGGTTCACAGTGACTTTGCTGCGGGAGGCCGCGTGAGCATTGCCGGCATCACGCTCCACGCCGGCTGCGTGGTGATCGGCGAAAAGGCTGTTCTGCTGACCGGCAAGTCAGGCGCCGGCAAGTCCTCCCTGGCGCGCGCGCTGGTCGACACGGCCGTCGCGGAGGGGCGGTTTGCCGCGATGGTCGCCGATGATCGGGTCCTCATAAGCCGGCACGGCGACCGGCTGGTGGCCCGCCCACATCCGCGCATCGCCGGGCTTCAGGAAATCCGCGGTTTCGGCATCGTCCGGGGACCGTTCGAGCCGGCGGCGGTCATTGCCTTGGTCCTGGAACTGTCCGCAGGGCGACAACCGCGCATGCCGGAGGCGACAGGGGAAACGGCACATCTGCTCGGCATGAGCGTGCCCTCCCTGCGGCTCTACGGCAATCGCCCGGTGGCCGAAAATGCCGCGATCACCCGAATTCGCCTGCGAACTGCAACGGTCTTTTGACATAGGGGCACGACTTTTCTCGGTTTGCCCCTTGAACTTTTCTTCGCGCCGCACAAAATGCGCCCCTTTCGGGAGCCGGGCCTCGATCCAGAAGGATCGCCGGACTCCAATGGTCGGAACATGATCGGAATGGTTCTCGTGAGCCACGGCCGCCTTGCCAACGAGTTCAAGGCGGCCATGGAACACGTTGTCGGCCCCCAGAAGCAGGTGGAGACCGTCTGCATCGGGCCCGAAGACGATATGGAAGCCCGGCGCCTGGAAATCGTTGAGGCGATCCATGCGGTCAATTCCGGCTCCGGCGTCGTTGTGTTGACCGACATGTTTGGCGGGACGCCATCAAACCTCGCGATTTCGGCTATGAACGGTACGGGCGTCGAGGTGGTGGCCGGCATCAACCTGCCGATGCTGGTGAAACTCGCGAGCGTGCGCGATGCATGTTGTCTGGCCGACGCCGTCGTGCAGGCGCAGGAGGCCGGCAAGAAATACATCAACGTGGCCAGCCGGGTGCTCGCGGGCAAATGAACGACGAGCCCTGCCCCGATACAATCATCCCTGAAGGCGCGCTGGCCCGCGCAATGCCGATCGTCAACCGCAAGGGGCTGCACGCACGCGCCTCCGCGAAATTCGTGCAATGCGCAGAACGGTTCGAGTGCGACATCCAGGTGCATCGCTGCGGCGAGACCGTCGGCGGCACTTCCATCATGGGCCTGCTCACGCTCGCCGCGGCGAAAGGCACGACCATCACGGTGACGGCGCGAGGCTCGGACGCGGAAGCAGCCCTGGATGCGCTGGCGGAACTGCTGGCGAATCGCTTCGGCGAAGACGAGTGAGCCGGCACAACCCCGGCGGAATGGCGACATAAAGATTTCTTTATATCTTTATTGCCCTGCCGGTCCGGGGCTGTTATAGGCGCGTCCAATCCCAACAGCAGGACGCACTCCTATGGAATCCATCGTCAAGGACATGTCGCTCGCCGCCTTCGGCCGCAAGGAAATCGAGCTGGCTGAATCCGAAATGCCGGGCCTGATGGCGACCCGCGCCGAGTATGGCGCCGCGCAGCCGCTGAAGGGCGCGCGCATCGCGGGCTCGCTGCACATGACCATCCAGACCGCAGTGCTGATCGAGACACTGAAGGCGCTCGGCGCCGACATCCGCTGGGTGTCCTGCAACATCTACTCGACGCAGGATCACGCCGCCGCCGCCATCGCTGCGGCCGGCATCCCCGTCTTCGCCTACAAGGGCGAGACGCTGACCGAATACTGGGACTACACGGCGAAGCTGTTCGACTGGCACGGCGGCGGCATGCCGAACATGATCCTCGATGATGGCGGCGACGCCACCATGTTCGTGCATCTTGGCCTGCGCGCCGAGCAGGGCGATGCGGCGTTCCTGGACAAGCCGGGATCCGAGGAAGAAGAGATCTTCTTCGCCCTGCTGAAGAAGAAGCTGGCGGAGAAGCCGAAGGGCTGGTTCGCGGAACTGGCCAAGTCCATCCGCGGCGTCTCCGAGGAGACGACCACGGGCGTGAACCGTCTCTACCAGTTCGCCAGGGAGGGCAAGCTGCTGTTCCCGGCGATCAACGTCAACGACAGCGTCACCAAGTCGAAGTTCGACAACCTCTACGGCTGCCGCGAGTCGCTGGTGGACGCCATCCGCCGCGGCACCGACGTGATGCTGTCGGGCAAGGTCGCCTTCGTCGCAGGCTTCGGCGACGTCGGCAAGGGTTCCGCCGCGTCGCTGCGCCAGGCCGGCTGCCGCGTCATGGTTTCGGAAGTCGACCCGATCTGTGCCCTGCAGGCGGCGATGGAAGGCTACGAGGTCGTCACCACCGAGGACGCCCTGCCGCGCGCCGACATCTTCGTCACCGCCACCGGCAACAAGGACATCATCACCGTCGACCACATGCGGGCGATGAAGGATCGCGCCATCGTCTGCAACATCGGCCATTTCGACAACGAAATTCAGGTGGCCGCGCTGCGCAACTTCAAGTGGACCAACATCAAGCCGCAGGTTGACGAGATCACCTTCCCCAAGGGCAACCGCATCATCCTGTTGTCGGAAGGCCGGCTGGTGAACCTCGGCAACGCCATGGGCCACCCCTCCTTCGTCATGTCGGCCTCCTTCACCAACCAGACGATCGCCCAGATCGAGCTGTGGACCAACCCCGGCAAGTACGAGAAGAAGGTCTACACCCTGCCCAAGCACCTCGACGAAAAGGTCGCGATGCTGCATCTGGCCAAGGTCGGCGCGAAGCTGACGAAGCTGCGGCCGGACCAGGCCTCGTATATCGGCGTGCCGGAAAACGGCCCGTTCAAGCCGGATCACTACCGCTACTGAAGACGGCGCGGGCGCAGCCTGCGACCAATCGACTCAACCAGCGCGCGTTCCCGACGGGGACGCGCGTTTTTTCTTTGTTAACCACTTCCTGACGGAGTCAGCCGCCGATT
>DAOMXN010000023.1:0-19789 GCA_035437025.1 Beijerinckiaceae bacterium
GGACCGGCGATCTGTCGAGTGCCCTCGACGGCGCCGCCCTGAAGGTCGCGCCGGGTGGAATGACCCCCGTGCGCATCAACAACCGCTTGCGCGGAGCGATCGAGATCGCGCTTGGGCAACTCACCTTGCAGTCGCCGGACCCCAAGACGCGCCGCATGGCGGCGCTCGCCATCTACAAGTCGCGCACCGCAGAGGGCGAAGCAGCACTGGGTGCCGCTCTGGAGCGCGAAAAGGACGAGGACATCCGCATCGTCCAGCGGCTGGCACTGGCTGCGATCGCAGCAACCGCGCCCGGCCGGACCGATTCAGACCGGCTTGCGGCGATCGCCGTGTTGCGCGACCACGGAGACCGGGAAGCGCTGGCTCCCCTTAGTCTCGTGGCTTCCGATGCCGGACCGCAGGTTCGCGAGGCGGCGGCGAGCGCCGCGGCCGGGATTGAGCGTCGCCTTGCCCTGTGGGCGAGCGCCCAGAACGTCTGGTACGGCTTGTCGCTTGGTTCGGTTCTGCTGCTGGCCGCGATCGGCCTCGCCATTACCTTCGGCGTCATGGGCGTCATCAACATGGCGCACGGCGAGATGGTCATGCTCGGCGCCTATGTCACATTCGTCGTCCAGGACCTCATCCGGTCGGTGGCGCCGGCATGGTTCAACTCCTCGCTGGCGATAGCGATCCCGGCAGCATTCCTGGTCGCCGGCCTGGTCGGCGTGGCGATCGAGCGCCTGGTGATCCGGCACCTTTATGGCAGGCCGCTTGAGACGCTGCTGGCCACCTGGGGCATCTCGCTGATCCTGCAACAGACAGTCCGGACGGTTTTCGGGCCGACCAATCGCGAAGTCGGCGCTCCGGGTTTCATGTCCGGCTCATTTCAGCTCGGCCTGCTTGAGATCACCTGGGGACGGCTCTGGATCGTGCTGTTTGCGCTGCTGGTGTTTGGCGCCGTGCTCGCCTTGCTGCGCTTCACCTCCATCGGGCTGGACATGCGCGCGGTGACGCAGAACCGCAGGATGGCCGCATCGATGGGCATCCGCACAGGGCGCGTGGATGCGCTCACCTTCGGGCTTGGCTCCGGCATTGCCGGGCTTGCGGGCGTCGCCCTGTCGCAGATCGACAATGTCAGCCCCAATCTCGGCCAGAGCTACATCATCGACAGCTTCCTCGTCGTGGTGTTCGGCGGCGTCGGCAACCTCTGGGGTACGCTGGTTGCCGCCCTCTCGCTCGGCATCGCCAACAAATTCCTGGAGCCCTTGGCGGGTGCTGTCCTCGGCAAGATCGCCCTGCTCGTCTTCATCATCCTGTTCATCCAGAAACGGCCGCGCGGACTTTTCGCGCTCAAGGGCCGTGCCGTCGAGAGCTGAGGCCGCCCGCATGATCGCCCCTCCCCTGATGAGCCGGATCGACACGCGCGGGCGCATGTTTCTCGCGGCGATCGCCATTGCCCTCGTGCTCGTGCCGATCCTCAATCTCGCCGTTCCGGCGCAGTCCGCCCTGCATGTGCCGACCTGGGCGGTCAGCCTAATGGGCAAGTATCTCTGCTTCGCCATCCTAGCCCTGGCGCTGGACCTGGTGTGGGGCTACTGCGGCATCCTGAGCCTCGGTCATGGCGCGTTCTTTGCCCTGGGCGGCTATGCGATGGGCATGCACCTGATGCGGCAGATCGGTCCGCGCGGCGTCTATGGCCATCCCGTACTGCCGGACTTCATGGTGTTCCTGAACTGGAAGGAATTGCCATGGTTCTGGCACGGGTTCGACCAATTCCCCTTCGCCATGCTCATGGTCGGCCTGGTCCCCGGCCTGCTGGCCTTCGTGTTCGGCTGGTTCGCCTTCCGAAGCCGGGTGACCGGTGTCTATCTCTCGATCATCACGCAGGCGCTCACCTATGCGCTGATGCTCGCGTTCTTCCGCAATGACATGGGCTTCGGCGGCAACAACGGCCTGACGGATTTCAAGGACCTGCTCGGCTATCCCGTGCAGAGCGCCGGCATGCGGGTTGTCCTGTTCTGCCTGACGCTGATGACCCTTGCGGCCTGCTACGTCCTGGCTCGCGGCGTCGTCACGTCCAAGGCGGGCAAGGTTCTGGTCGCCATACGCGATGCCGAAAGCCGCACACGCTTCCTCGGGTTCCGTGTCGAACACTACAAGCTCTTCGTCTTCACGCTGTCAGCCGTGATGGCCGGGGTCGCGGGCGCGCTATACGTGCCGCAGGTCGGCATCATCAATCCGAGCGAGTTTCAGCCGGCCAATTCGATCGAGGTCGTCATCTGGGTCGCGGTCGGCGGGCGGGGCACCCTCGTTGGCGCGGCGATCGGGGCAATCCTCGTAAATCTGGCCAAGACGCTGTTCACGACCGGCATGCTGGCGCCATACTGGCTGCTGGCGCTCGGCGCGTTGTTCCTGTTCACGACGCTGTTCCTCCCGAAGGGCGTCATCGGTGCCTTCGAAGCCTGGCAGGAACGGAGGGCCGCGCGCCGCGCTGCGCGTGGAGCCGAAGGAAAGGAGGCCCTCCATGGCGCTGCGTCTCACGGATGACATCCTGTATCTGGACGGCGTCTCGGTCGCCTTCGATGGCTTTCGGGCGATAAACGAGCTTTCGCTCGCGGTTGGTCCAAACGAGCTCCGTGCCATCATCGGTCCCAATGGCGCCGGCAAGACGACCATGATGGACATCATCACCGGCAAGACCCGCCCCGATACCGGCACCGTGCTTTTCGATGGCACCGTCGACCTGACGCGCCTCGACGAGGCGGCGATCGCCAATCTGGGCATCGGGCGGAAGTTCCAGAAGCCGACCGTCTTCGACATGCATACGGTCGAAGACAACCTGCGGCTAGCGCTCAAGGCAGACCGGCGGGTGCGAAGCACGCTGTTCTGGTCAGCCACGGCGAGCGAGGACGCGCGTCTCGATGCCATCAGCGAGATCATACGCCTGTCGGATCACCGCGCGTTCATGGCCGGAAGTCTGAGCCACGGCCAGAAGCAGTGGCTCGAAATCGGCATGCTTCTGGCGCAGGACCCAAAGCTGTTGCTCGTCGACGAGCCCGTCGCCGGAATGACCGATGCCGAGACCGAAGCCACCGCCGAGCTGCTCAGGCTGATCGCGCGTGACCACGCGGTTGTGGTGGTCGAGCACGACATGGCCTTCGTGCGCGCGCTCGACTGCCGCGTCAGCGTGCTGCACGAAGGTTCCGTCCTCGCCGAAGGCCGGCTCGACACCGTGAGCGCCAACAAGCGCGTCATCGAGGTCTATCTTGGACGGTAGGAATACGAAGCGATGATGCTCAAGCTCGAAGCCATCGACCTGTACTATGGCGCGGCGCAAGCCCTGCGCGGCATTTCGCTTGAAGCGGAGATCGGCCAGATCACCTGCGTGATCGGTCGCAACGGCGTGGGCAAGACATCGCTCTGTCGCGCTATCTCCGGCCAGCAGCCGATCACCCGGGGCAAGATCTGGCTGGATGGCCGTGACGCCGGCGCGCTGGGTCCCGTGGAGCGTGCCCGGGCCGGCATCGGACTGGTTCCGCAGGGTCGCGAGATTTTTCCGCTGCTCACGGTCGAAGAGAACCTGCGCACCGGCTTTGCTCCACTGCGTCGCGGCGAGCGGCACATTCCGCCGGAGGTGTTCGACCTCTTTCCGGTGCTCAGCTCGATGCTGGGCCGGCGCGGCGGCGACCTTTCCGGCGGGCAGCAGCAGCAGCTGGCCATTGCCCGCGCGCTGGTGATGAGGCCGAGGCTGCTCATCCTGGATGAGCCCACGGAAGGCATCCAGCCCTCCATCATCAAGGACATCGGCCGCGCGATCCGCCATCTGGCCTTGCAGAAAACGATGGCCATCGTCCTTGTCGAGCAGTACTTCGACTTCGCCCTCGAGTTTGCTGATCGCTTCGTGCTACTCGACCGTGGCGAAGTCATCGAGCGCGGAGACAGGAACCGCATGGGGCAGGCAGATGTCCGGCAGCGCCTTGCGCTTTGACGCAGCCCCCGCCGATCACGACCTGCCGCCGTCGGTGCGCGTGGATGCCCGGCTGGATCTGGCGCTTGATGCGCCGGCCGGGACGACCCGGATCGCCCGACGTCATGAACAGGGCGCCTTCCGCCTCCGCTTTCCGAAGTCGCACTGCACCACGCCGGAAGTCTGCCTGGTCAACATCGCCGGCGGACTGGCGGGCGGGGATCGTGTGTCTTTCCGCTTCGATGCCGGGCCGGATGCCGGCGCGCAGGTGAGCAGCGCCGCCGCCGAGCGCATCTACCGCTCGGCCGGCGATGTGACGCGGATCGAAACGCGGCTGACGCTCGACGATCGCGCCCGCGTTCTCTGGTTGCCGCAGGAAACGATCCTGCACGGCGGGGCGCGGCTGGACCGTCGATTCGCGATTGACGTTGCACCATCGGCCAGGCTGCTGTTCGGGGAAATGCTGTACTTCGGCAGGCGCGCTTCCGGAGAAACCTTCACTGCGGGACATCTTCGGGAAAGCTGGCGCCTCAGGCTCGGACCAACCCTGACCTATGCGGACGAACTGCGGATCACGGGGGAGTTCGCTGCGGACATCCTGCATCCCGTCGCCCTTTTCGAGCATGTGGCGGTCGCCACGCTGATCCTGTGCGCGCAGGATGCGGACGAAGCGCTGGACCCGATCCGCGCGACGCTGGCATCGCGGCATGGGATCGAGGGTGGCGCGTCGAATCTCGGGGGCGCGGTCGTGATCCGGCTGGCCGCCCGGGACGCGGCCGGCCTGCGCCAGACCGTACTGGGCCTCGCGGCCGTGATGGCCGCGCGGTTGCCCCTGCCCCTGCCACGTGCCCTGAGCTGAGTACGACGGATGAACCTGACCCCCCGTGAGAAAGACAAGCTGCTGGTCGCCATGGCGGCGATCGTGGCCCGCCGCCGCCTGGAACGCGGCGTGAAGCTCAATCATCCCGAAGCGATCGCGCTGATTTCGGACTTTGTCGTCGAAGGTGCGCGGGACGGGCGTTCTGTCGCCGATCTCATGGCCGCGGCCGCAACCATTCTGACCCGCGCCGACGTGATGGACGGGATAGCCGAGATGATCCACGACGTGCAGGTCGAGGCAACCTTTCCGGACGGGACGAAGCTCGTCACCGTTCACAATCCAATCCGGTGATCCACGGAGAAGTGTGATGAAGCGTTTCTATGCGATCCTGTTCGCCCTTGCCTCGGGTCCTGCCCTTGCGCATGTCGGGGCAGATGCCGATCACGCTGCCCTGGCGGCTGGGTTCTGGCATCCGCTGGGCGGCGCGGACCACAGCCTCGCCATGGTTGCCGTTGGCCTCGTGGCCGCGCGCGCCGGTGGCCGGGGCCGCTACGGGATTCCGGGCGCCTTTCTGGCGGCAATGACCGTAGGTTTTGTTCTCGGCGCCACGCGGATCGCCGTCGTGCCGGCCCATGAAGCGATGATCCTGGCATCGGTCATTGGCCTTGGATTGGCGCTGGCCCTCGCCCATCCGCTGCCAGCCGCGGCTGCCGGCGCAGCCGCCGCGCTGTTCGGCCTCGCGCATGGGTTTGCCCATGGCGTCGAGGGCACGCTTCAACTCGGCTATGGCGCGGGGTTCGTCGCGGCCACCGCGCTGCTGCATTGTGCCGGCCTGCTCATTGGCATGGCCATGCAAGCGTTCAGACATCCAGTGCTTTTCCGCCTCGCGGGCGCAGGCTTCGCGGTCGCTGGCCTGGCACTTGCCGCGGCGAGGTGATCCATGATTCCCGGCGAAATCCTGACCCGACCCGGCGACATCGAACTCAACGCCGGCCGCGAGACCTGCCTGCTGACCGTCGCCAACACCGGCGACCGGCCGGTTCAGGTCGGCTCGCACTACCACTTCTTCGAGGCGAACCCGGCGCTGCGCTTCGAGCGGGACAAGGCGCACGGCTTCCGGCTCGACATCCCGGCCGGCACGGCCGTGCGGTTCGAGCCGGGGCAGACCCGCGACGTCCGCCTCGTGCGGATGGCAGGGAAGCGGGAGGTCTATGGCTTCCGGCAGGCTGTTATGGGGGCATTGTGATGGCGAAGCTTTCGCGCGCGATTTACGCGGACATGTTCGGCCCCACCACCGGCGATCGCATCCGCCTGGCCGATACCGACCTCTTCATCGAGGTCGAAAAGGATTTCACCACCTATGGCGAGGAAGTGAAGTTCGGCGGCGGCAAGGTCATCCGCGATGGAATGGGCCAGTCGCAGGTGACCCGGGCCGGCGGCGCGGTCGACACCGTCATCACCAACGTGGTGATCCTCGACCACTGGGGCATCGTGAAGGCGGATATCGCGATCCGCGACGGGCTGATCCACCGCATAGGCAAGGCCGGCAACCCGGACATCCAGCCCGATGTCGACATCATCATCGGTCCAGGCACCGAGATCATCGCGGGCGAAGGCAAGATCGTCACGGCGGGCGCGTTCGATTCCCACATCCATTTCATCTGCCCGCAGCAGATCGAGGAGGCGCTGGCCGCCGGCATCACGTCGATGCTCGGCGGGGGGACCGGTCCCGCGCACGGCACTCTTGCAACGACGTGCACGCCCGGCCCCTGGCACATCGCGCGCATGATCGAGGCCGCTGATGCCTTTCCGATGAACCTCGGCTTCGCGGGCAAGGGCAATGCCTCGCTTCCTGCGGCGCTTGAGGAACAGGTCCTGGGAGGGGCCTGCGCGCTCAAGCTGCACGAGGACTGGGGCACGACGCCAGCCGCGATCGATTGCTGCCTTTCGGTCGCCGACGCGCTCGACATTCAGGTGATGATCCATACCGACACGCTGAACGAGAGCGGCTTCGTCGAGGATACGATCGCCGCTTTCAAGGGGCGCACCATCCATGCCTTTCACACCGAAGGCGCGGGCGGCGGACATGCGCCGGACATCATGAAGGTTGCAGGGCTACCCAATGTCCTGCCGAGTTCCACCAACCCCACGCGGCCCTTCACGGTGAACACCATCGACGAGCATCTCGACATGCTCATGGTCTGTCATCACCTCGATCCATCGATCGCGGAAGACCTGGCGTTCGCCGAAAGCCGCATTCGCAAGGAAACCATCGCGGCGGAGGATATCCTGCACGACATCGGCGCCCTCTCGATGATGAGCTCCGACAGCCAGGCGATGGGCAGGATCGGCGAGGTAATCATCCGGACCTGGCAGACCGCCGACAAGATGAAGAAGCAGCGGGGGCCGCTGGCCGGCGACGGCGCCAGCGACAATGCGCGCGCCAAGCGCTATGTCGCGAAATACACGATCAATCCGGCGATCGCGCACGGCGTTTCCCGGCACATCGGCTCTGTGGAGGCCGGCAAACTCGCCGACCTCGTGCTCTGGTCCCCGGCCTTCTTCGGCGTGAAGCCGGACATGGTCCTCAAGGGCGGCGTGATCGCCATGGCGACCATGGGAGACCCGAACGCCTCGATTCCGACGCCTCAGCCCATGCATTATCGTCCGATGTTCGGCGCCTACGGCAAGGCGCGGACAGGCAGCAGCCTGACGTTCGTCAGCAAGGCGGCGCTGGATGACGGCCTTGCCGGTCGCCTCGCCGTGGCCAAGCGGCTGGTGCCGGTGGAAAACTGCCGCGCCATCGGGAAGGCATCGATGATTCACAACGGGGCTACTCCGCGCATCGACATCGATCCGGAAACCTACCACGTTCGGGCCGATGGCGAGTTGCTGGTCTGCGAGCCGGCATCGGTGCTGCCTATGGCGCAGCGCTACTTCCTGTTCTGAACGCACGGAGAAAAGGAACGTCATCGTGCTGCGCGCAACGCGTGTCATCGCTGCCGGCGCCTGGGACGGCGAACCGGCCGACCGGGTCGTCCTGGAGTTCGACGACCGCCACCGCCGCCGGATTCACATGAGCGGCGAGGGCGGGCTGTCCTTCCTCCTCGATCTGGCGAGTGCCGTGGCGTTGCGCTCGGGCGATGGCCTTGTGCTTGAAGACGGCCGCCTGGTCGAGGTCGTCGGCGCGGCGGAGGATCTGTGCGAGATCGCAGCCACGGATGCGGCGCACTTCCTCAGGCTCGCCTGGCACCTGGGAAACCGCCACCTCCCGGTGCAGGTCGGCGATGGCTCCCTGCGGATTCGGCGCGACCGCGTGATCGAGGAGATGGTGGCGGGTCTTGGCGGGCGCATGCGCGCCGTGAAAGCCCCCTTCGATCCGGAGACGCGCGCCATTCACGGGGCTCACGACCACCACGGCCATGCCGCGCACCGGCATGACTGACACGAAGGAGTTCCAGCGCCAGCACTGGTTCTCGCCCGCCTTTCCGGTGGGCGGCTATGCCTATTCCCATGGCATCGAGATGGCGGTCGCAGCCGGCGCGGTCGATGGGCCGGAGAGCCTCGCCGCCTGGATTGCAGGCGTGATGCGGCTGGGCTCGACGCGGAACGACATGATCCTGCTGGCGGTGAGCTACAACGCGGACGGCCTTGAGCAATGGCGCGCGCTGGCCGAGCTCGCCCATGCCCTGGCCGCGAGTTCCGGCCGACGGCTCGAGAGCGCCCAGCAGGGCGCGGCTTTCCTCGCGCACATGCACAGCGCCTGGCCGCATCCCGGCCTCCCGGTCTGGCCTGATGCCGAACCGCTGCCCTATCCGGTCGCGGTCGCCATTGCCGGCAAGGTCCATGAGCAGCCGCTTGTGCCGTTGCTGGTTGGCTACGGGCAGGCTTTCGCCGGCAATCTCCTGGCGGCGGGCATTCGCCTCGCCGTGATCGGCCAGGAGCGGGCGCAGGCCGTGCTGGCGTCCTATGCGGCGGAAATCGTCGCGCTCGCCAACGATGCAGCCCATGGCACCCTCGACTCTCTCGGCAGCATGGCGTTCCGTTCCGATCTGATGGCCCTGCGCCATGAGGCACTGGACGGACGCCTGTTCCGGTCCTGACCCCTCAATGGAGACCTGACCCATGTACAATGGCCCGCTTCGCGTTGGCATCGGAGGGCCGGTCGGCTCTGGCAAGACGACGCTCGTCGCGGCCCTGTGCCAGCGCCTGCGCACCGCAACCGATCTGGCAGTGATCACCAACGACATCTACACACGCGAGGACGCCGAGATCCTAAACCGGCTCCAGGCCCTGCCGCAGGACCGTATCCTGGGTGTGGAGACCGGCGGCTGCCCCCACACGGCCATCCGGGAGGACTGCTCGATCAACCTGCACGCCATCGCCGAGATGCGTCGGCGCTTTCCGGGCCTCGACCTGATCTTCATCGAATCGGGCGGAGACAACCTCGCGGCAACCTTTTCCCCCGATCTCGCGGACCTGACGATCTACGTCATCGACGTTGCGCAAGGCGAGAAGATCCCGCGCAAGGGCGGTCCCGGCATCACCCGGTCGGACCTGCTTGTCATCAACAAGACGGACCTGGCGCCGCATGTGGGTGCTGACCTGGAGGTGATGGCGCAGGACGCAGCCCGCCAAAGGGGGCAGCGCCCGGTGGTATTCAGCAACCTGCGCACCGGGCAAGGGGTCGCGGACATCATCGCCTTCATCCAGAGGAGCGGCGGCCTGGCCTTGCGCTAGAACGCCGTGTCCGTGCTCCGGCACCGCAGCCCAGCCGCTACATCAGCATCTTGGTGTCGCCATCCACGGCAATGGCCTGGCCGGAGATCGTCCGCCCGCGCGGCGAGGCAATGAAGACCATCTGGTCCGCCAGCTGCTGCGGCAGGATGTATTCCTTGATCGAGGTGGCGGCGAAGGCCCCGCGCTCGATGGTTGCGAAGCTCTCGCCATACTGCTGCGCCTTGGCTTCGAAAACGCGGCGGATGCGGTCGCCTTTGACCAGGCCCGGCAGTATCGCGTTGACGCGGATGCCATGGTCTCCAAGCTCGATCGCCAGCGACTTGGTGAAGCCAATCACGCCCCACTTTGCCGCGGCATAGGGTGAGCGCAGCGCGAAGCCATGCTTGCCCGCGGCCGACGACAGGTTGATGATCGAGGCATTGGCGCTCTTCTTCAGATGCGGAACGGCCAGTCGCGCGCAGGTGAACTGACTCGTCAGGCATACTTCGAGGCAGCGGTCCCAGTCTTCCGGCCTGACCTCCTCCACGCGCGCGGTCGGCCCGGCGATACCGGCATTGTTGACCAGCACGTCCAGGCCGCCAAGCCAGCCGACGGCCTCTTCGAACATCCGCGCCACGGCCGCGCGGTCCGCCACGTCGCAATGAACGCCCCGGATTGTCGGATCCTGAGTCGCCAGCGCCTGAAGCGCCGCCGCATCGACATCGCAGACGAATACCTTCGCGCCCTCCCGGCTGAAGGCGCGCGCCACCTCAAGGCCGATACCGCCGGCCCCGGCAGTGATGAGAACGCGAAGTCCGTCGATCTGCATATCCATTAGGCTTCTCCGATGTCTCGATACATGCCGCCACTGCCGCTACTCGGGCAGCTTGCCCTGCGAAAGAATGAAATCCGCCGCTCCCTGAATGTCGGCGGCCAGCGCCGCACGCGCCGCCTGCGGATCGCGCTGGCGGATGCCGTCCAGAAGCGCGGCGTGATACCGGATAGCGCCGCCGAACTTCATGCGTTCGGGGTTTTCGCGCAGATCGAGGTTGATGACCGGCCCGACCCGGAGCCACAGCCTTTCGATGATGGCCAGCAACTCGCCGGAATGGGCTGCCCGATAAACCGCAAAATGAAACGCCTGATTGGCCGCCACCGCCGCCTGACGGACAGCTCTGGGATCGCCTTCCAGGTTCCGGAAAGCGATTTCACAGCGCGCAATGTCCTGCAAATCCGACTGCGTTGCGGAAGACGCAGCCATCGCGGACGCCGCCCCTTCGATAATGATGCGCACGCGGGTGATGTCGCGGAACCCGGTCGCACTCATCACGGGAACGAAGGCGGCCTTCTTCGGCTCAACGACCAGCGCCTTTTCCGCGACCAGGCGGGATATCGCCTCCCTGACCGGCATCATCGATGTGCCGAGGGATTCGGCCACCGCACGGAACGACAGCTTGTCGTTGGGCGCCAGCTTCCCCGATACCAGCAGTTGCGAGAGATGCGCATAGACGCGGTGCGACAGCGTCCCGGATTCAAGGCCGCCGGTGTCCGTCAGGTCGAAGGCCTGCTTGATGCGCGTTTCGTAATTCATGGCTGGACAAGTGCCTTCCCTTGCGTCACGATAACTGTGATCACAGATGGCAGCAAGGTCCGAGAGAGACCTTCTGCGAGGAAACAGCCAGGGAGAAAGACATGAGTGACCTCATTCGTCCGTCGCGCCGCGGTCTCATCAAGGGTGCGGGCGCAACCGCGCTGCTCGCCGGAGTGGCGATGCCGGCGATCAGCCACGCGCAGGCCGACGCCATCCGCATCGGGCACCTGACCCCGCGCACCGGCTTTCTCGGACCGCTCGGCGAGTACGCCGTGATGGCGGTCGATCTGGCGACGGAAGAGATCAACGCCGCCGGCGGCATTCTCGGGCGCAAGCTGGAAGTCCTCAAGGAAGACTCGGTCAACCCGCAGACGGCTTCGACCAAGGCGGAACGCATGATCGAGCGCGACAAGGTCGCGGCGATCGTCGGTGAGATTTCCTCGGCGTCCTGCCTCACCATCGCGCAGGTCGCGGACCGCACGAAGACGCTGTTCATCAACACCGGCGGCAATTCGGATGCGCTGCGCGGGAAGGACTGCAAGCGGTACATGTTCCACATCGAAAGCCAGAACTCGATGTACGTGAAGACCGCTGGTCGTTCGCTGATGCAGCAGGGGCTGATCACCGACAAGAAGATCTATTCTCTGACCGCCGACTATGCCTTCGGTCACGACCTGACCAGCGTCGCCAAGCGCTTCTTCGCCCAGAACAAGGGCAATCTCGTCGCCGACGATCTGGTGCCCACCGACGCCACCGACTTCTCGGCCTATCTGCTGAAGATTCGCAATGCCAAGCCGGACCTCGTGATCTCGAACCTGGCCGGCAATCAGATCACCAATTTCCTGAAGCAGTATGCCGAGTTCGGCCTGGCGCACCCGGTCGCGGGCTTCGGCTTCGATACGGCGCTGGCCTGGGCCGCCGGCAAGGACAACTTCGCCGGCACCTGGCCGGTGGTGTGGCATCACCTCATCGATACGCCGAAGTCCAAGGCGTTCGTCGCCGCCTTCACCAAGAAGTACAACAAGCCCCCGGAAAACCAGGCGTGGGGCGACTACATGATGATGAAAATCCTCGCCCAGTCGATCACCGAAACCAAGTCGACCGACAGCGCGAAGCTCATGGAGCACTGGGAAAAGGGTGCCAAGTTCGATGTGCTGAAAACGCGCGAGGGCTATTTCCGAGCGTCCGACCACCAGATGATGCACGAGATGTACACGGTCGAGGCCCTCAAGCCCTCGGATGTCAAGAACCAGTGGGACCTCTTCAAGTCCTCACCCGCGGTCCCGGGCGCCAACGAGAGCCTCGAAGTCATCGCGACGCAGGGTGACGAAGCGGTGTGCAAGTTCAGCTGACGCTCCTGCCCCCGCCCTCCCCCGCTCGCGGGAGAGGGCGGTGCATTTCCGAACAAAGGGAAACCGTCTCTCACAGGGCGTTCCGTTCATCGCTCCCGTTGCCTGGCGAGAGCGATAACGGGTACGTCACGGCCAAGATCGCGACATGCTTTTCGTCCAACAATTGCTGAATGGCCTGCTCGACGGGGTCTATTACCTCCTGATCGCGCTCGGCCTGTCGCTGATCTTCTCGCTTGGTGGGATCGTGAACCTCGCGCACGGCGCGTTCTTCGCCATCGGCGCCTATCTGACGATCGTCTTTTCCCCCTACATCGGCTTTTCAGGCTCGCTGGTGGCCTCGCCGGTGGCGGTCGCGATGATCGGCATGCTGATGGAACGGTTCCTGTTCCGTCGCTTCTACCGGTCGGACCCCATCCTGTCGCTATTGCTGACCTTCGGGCTGGCGATGGTGGCGGAACAGGCGCTGCGCTGGATCTTCGGTGCGCCGCCGTTGTCCTACTCGATGCCCCGCGAGCTGCGCGGGCAGATTTTCATCGGCGACTTCGTCTATTCCTATTACCGGACGATCCTGCTGGGCATCGCGATCGTCTGCGTGGCGGGCATCTGGCTGCTGCTCCACAAGACGTCCTTCGGCCGCGTGGTGCGGGCAGGCGTGCAGAATCCGGACATGGTGGGCGCTCTCGGCATCTCGCTGCAACCCTACATGACGGCGGTGGCCGCGCTGGGCATCGGGCTGGCCGGCCTTGCCGGCGTCCTGCTCGCGCCGATCTACGCCGTGCATCCGGCGATGGGGCAGGAGATCATCACGCCGGCTTTCGTCGTCTGCGTGATCGGCGGTCTCGGGTCGTTCTGGGGTGTCGTGGTGGCGGCGCTGCTGGTCGGCCTTGTCAAAGGCTTCATGGTCGCCATCAACTATCCCGCCGCCTCGATCGCCGCGATCTATTTCATGATGCTGGTGGTGTTGCTCGTGCGCCCGCGCGGGCTGTTCGGCGAACGCATCCTGAGGTTCGAGTAGCCCGATGCGCAGCTATCGTCCCCTGCTGATCGCCGCCATCGGTCTGGTGATCCTGCCCATCGCGCTCAATGCCATCGGCCTGACCTGGACCTCGGCCACAGAGGTCGTCGTCTTCGCCCTCGCCACCATGGCGCTGAACATCCTGGTCGGCCACACCGGCCTCGTCTCGTTCGGCCATGGCGCCTGGTTTGGCCTTGGCGCCTACATCGCCGGGCTGGCCCAACTCCATTGGTTCCCCGGATCGTTCGTGGGGCCCATCCTGGTGGCGCTCGCCACGGTGGCGGTGCTGTCCGCCGGATTCGGCGCCCTTATCCTGAGGCGGCGCGGTGTCTACTTCTCGCTGCTGACCCTGGCACTTTCGGCGATGCTCTACACCATCGCCTTTCGCTGGACCGCCGTGACGGGCGGCGAAAACGGCCTTGGCGGGATCAAGCGTCCAAGCTGGTTCGGGATCAACCTGGAGAATTCGCAGACCTACTACATCTTCGTGGCGCTCATCGCCTTTGCCGTCACCTATGTCCTGTGGCGCTTCCATGCTTCGCCCGTCGGGAAAACGCTGGTGGCGATCCGCGAGAACGAGCAGCGCGCGCGCTTCGTCGGCTACCCGACCAACACCTACAAGCTGATCGCCTTCACGCTTTCGGCGACCATCACGGCGCTCGCCGGCACGCTGCTGTTGTACCAGAACCGCATGACATCGGCGGAGCCGATCTCGGTCGCCTTCTCCGGAGAGCTGCTGATCATGGTGGTGATCGGCGGCATGCGGTCCTTTCTCGGTCCGGCGCTCGGCGCGCTGTTTTTCATCCTGTTCCGCGAGTATCTCTCGACCATCACCGAGCACTGGCTGCTGTTCTTCGGACTCCTGTTCGTGGGGTTCATCCTGTTCTCGCCCGACGGTCTCGTCGGGGTCTATGAACGGGCGACGCGCCCGTTCCGCAAGATCGTGACGGAAGCGGCCGCCATGTCCGGTCGCAAAGCCGGCGCCTCGGGCCGCATCCCCAGCCATCTGATCCGCCAGGGCAACGGCACCGGCGGCGCCCTGGATGTGACCGGCATCGCCAAATCCTTCGGCGGCATTCGGGCGGTCAAGGACGTCAGCTTCGCGGTTGGGGACCGGACCCTTCACGCGCTGATCGGTCCGAACGGGGCAGGCAAGACCACAGCTTTCAATCTGGTATCGGGCATGTTCACCCCCGATCAGGGACGCGTCGTTCTGGACGGGCGCGACATCAGCGGGTTCAATCCGGAAAGGATCACCGAAGCGGGGATCGGCCGCTCGTTTCAGATCACCAACCTGTTCCCGACCCTCACAGTGGAAGAAAACATCCGCCTGGCCGTGCAGGCCCGTCATCCGAACCGGATGAATGTCTGGCGCAATGCCCATGCGCTGGATCAGGTCGCTGCCGATACCGCCGAGCTGATGCGGTGGACCGGGCTGGCGGGCGCGGAGCAGGCGGAGGCCGGTTCGCTCTCCTATGGCGGACAGCGCTTGCTGGACATGGGCCTGGCGCTTGCCACACGCCCGCGCATCCTGCTGCTGGACGAGCCGCTGGCCGGGCTAGCCGCCGCCGAACGCACCCGTGTTGGCGATCTCATCAAGGCCCTGTCGGCGGACATTCCGGTGCTGCTGGTCGAGCATGACATCGACCGGGTTTTCCGGCTTGCCGACCGGGTGACGGTGATGAACGAGGGCGAGGTGCTGGTCGACGGGACGGTGGAGGATGCGCGCTCCTCGCAGCGGGTGCAGGATGTCTACCTTGGCTCCGGCAATCATGCCGTCGCGGCAAAACCGCGCGAAACCGCCGCCCTGCCCGATGTTCTGCTGTCGCTGGAGTCCGTCAACACGTTCTACGGCAAAAGCCACATCCTCAACGACGTGACGTTCGATGTCCGCCAGAACGAGGTGATCGCGCTCCTTGGGCGCAACGGCGCGGGCAAATCCACGCTCCTGAAGACCATCATCGGCATCGCGCCGCCGCGCACCGGCGAGATTCGTCTGTCCAGCGCCTCCATCGCGCGCCTGCCTTCCGCCAGGATCGCGCGGGCCGGCGTCGGGTTCGTGCCGCAGGGACGGGCGATGTTCGCGGGCATGAGCGTGCGCGACAATCTGGCGCTCGGCCGCCATTCACGCCTGACCGGCGAGGGCCGGCACTGGGACGAGGACAAGATTCTCGAATTTTTCCCGCGCCTCAAGGAGCGCATGGACACCCCCGCCGACTACCTCTCCGGAGGCGAGCAGCAGATGGTGGCGGTGGCGCGGGCACTGTCGGGCGACACGCGCGTGCTGCTCCTGGACGAGCCGTTCGAAGGCCTGTCGCCGGCGGTGACGGAAGAGCTGTTCGAGGCGTTTCACAAGCTTCGGCAGGAGCTTTCGATCATTATCGTGGACCATAACCTGGATCTCGCGCTGGCCATTTCGGACCGTACCGTGGCGCTGGAACGCGGCGCTGTCATGCACAGCGGACCGTCAAGGGACCTGCGCGATGACCTCGACTTGAGGAGAAAAGTGCTTTGGCTGTAACTCCAGTTTCGCGGAAACGGTGGCCATGACGAAGATCGCTGTTGTTGGAACCGGGCTGATCGGCCGGGCCTGGGCCACGGTTTTTGCCGCTGCGGGGTACGAGGTGGCGCTGTTCGATGCGCATCCCGAGGCGACGCGCGCGGCCAAGACCTTCGTGGCCCGGAGCTTGCGCGAACAAGAAGCGCTCGGACTCGTCGACGACGCCCGGGCGGGCGCCGGCCGCGTGCATGTCGCCATGAGCCTCGCGGAGGCGCTGAAGGGGGTGGCGCTGGTCCAGGAAAACGGTCCCGAAACGCTCGAAGAAAAGACAAAGCTCTTCGCCGAAATGGACCGAATCGCGCCGCGAAACGCCATCCTCGCCTCGTCCACCTCGTTCATCCCCTGCTCGCGCTTTTCGGAGGCGCTTGCCGGACGGCGGCGCTGCCTGGTCGCCCATCCGGTCAACCCGCCCCATCTGGTGCCCATCGTCGAACTGGCGCCCGCGCCCTGGACGGACGCCGCCGTCGTGCAGCGCGCCAAGCGCATCTACGAGCGGGCTGGTCAGGTGCCGATCGTGCTGCGGCGCGAGGTGCCGGGCTTCGTGCTCAACCGCCTGCAGGCGGTGCTGCTGGCGGAAGCCTTCCGCATCGTGGGCTCCGGCGTCTGCTCGCCGCAGGATCTCGACAAGACCATCCGCGACGGTCTTGGCCATCGCTGGTCCTTCATGGGACCGTTCGAGACGATCGAGCTCAACGCGCCAGGCGGCATTCCGGACTACGCCGCCCGCTACGGTGCCTCGCTCGAACGGATGGCGAGCGACACGCTGATGGACGATCCTTTCGGCCCGCGCACGGTCGACACGATCATGGGGCAATGGCCGGGGGCGCAAGAGAAGGAGCGTATTGCGACCCTCTCGCGCTGGCGCGACAGACGTCTCACCGCGCTCAAGGCGCACAAGCGTACCGCCGTCAGGAAACCATCACTGTGAAAGGGGGCCGCAAATGGCCAAGCCAAACAAGGTCATCATCACCTGTGCCGTGACCGGCGCGATTCACACGCCGTCGATGTCGCCTTACCTGCCGGTGACGCCGCAGGAGATCGCCGACGCGGCCATCGGGGCAGCGGAGGCCGGCGCAGCGATCGTGCACCTTCACGCGCGCGATCCGGTGAACGGCAAGCCGGACCAGCGCCCGGAAGCATTCGAACCGTTCCTGCGCGTCATCAAGCAGCGCTCCGACTGCGTCGTGAACATCACCACGGGCGGCGCGCCGACCATGCTCGTGCAGGAGCGCGTCGGCCCGGCGGCCCACTTCGCGCCCGAGGTCGCGAGCCTGAACATGGGCACGATGAATTTCGGCCTCTATCCGATGCTGAACCGCTTCAAGGACTTCAAGCACGACTGGGAAAAGCCCTACCTGGAAGGGTCCACCGACCGCATCTTCCGCAACACCTTCGCCGACATCGAATTCATCCTGCGGACCTGCGCCGACAACGGCACGCGGTTCGAGATCGAGTGCTACGACATCGGCCATCTCTACACGCTGGCGCATTTCGTCGACCGGGGATTGGTGAAGGCGCCGTTCTTCGTGCAGTCCGTGTTCGGCCTGCTCGGCGGCATCGGTCCGCATCCGGAGGATGTCGCGCATATGAAGCGCACCGCCGACCGGCTGTTCGGAACGGATTACCGCTGGAGCGTGCTCGGCGCCGGGCGCAACCAGTTGCCCATCGCCGCGATGGCGGCGGCCATGGGCGGCAACGTGCGCGTGGGGCTGGAGGATTCGTTGTGGATTGGCGCGGGCAAGCTCGCGACCTCCAACGCCGAGCAGGTCAGGGCGGCGCGCCAGATCATCGAAGGCCTCGGCCTGGAGATCGCGACCCCTGATGAGGCCCGCCAGATTCTCGAACTGAAGGGCAAGGACCGGGTGAATTTCTAGGGCAGGTTTCGACCTGGCCACTCCGTCGCGGAGCACAGGCCGCCTGCCCCGGCGGGTGGGAAGCGCGGCGTGCCCCATTGAGGAACCGACGGTTCGCGGGCAGTATGCGGACTTTCAAGACAAGGACCTGCCATGAAGATCGCCCTGCTTCAGATGAATTCGGTGGCCAGCGTCGAGGCCAACATCACCCAGCTGACCGAGCTTACGGAGCGGGCTGTGGCGCAGGAGCGGCCCGACATGATCGTTCCGCCGGAGGCGTGGAACTGGTTTGGAGGCGGCGCGAAGGAGAAATTCGCCAACGCCGACGAGACGCGCGGGGGGCGCTCCTACAAGGCGGCGCAGGCGCTGGCCAGGAAACACAAGATCTGGGTCCACGCCGGCTCGCTGAGCGAGAGGAACCCGAACGGCAAGGTCAACAACGTCACCTATGTCTTCGACCGCGAGGGCCGGGAGGTGGCGCGCTACTGCAAGATTCACATGTTCGACATCACCGCGCCGGACGGCTCGCGCTACGCCGAGAGCGCGACGGCCCAGCCGGGGCGCGAGATCGTCACCTACCAGGCCGAGGGGCTGACGTTCGGCTGCGCCATCTGCTACGATCTGCGCTTTCCCGAACTGTTCCAGGCGCTGGCGATGCGCGGCGCCGAGGTCATCGTGCTGCCGGCGGCCTTCACGCTGCAGACCGGCAAGGATCACTGGGACGTGCTGATCCGCGCCCGCGCCATCGAGACCGAGACCTACATGTGCGCGGCGGGAATGACCGGCCCCCACACCTCGGACGACGGCTCGACCCGCTTCACCTACGGCCACTCGCTGATCGCCGACCCGTGGGGGCACATCATCTGCAAGGCGTCCGACGGCGTCGGATACACCGCCGGGCGGATCGACAAGGCGTTCATCAAGAAGTGCCGCCAGCAGATCCCGGTGCTTGAACACAAGGTCGTCGGCACCCCCCAGATGCCGCTCAGGAGCGCCGCGGAATAAGCGGCCGGGCGAAGAACCCGCCGATCTACCCGCCCGGGGGCGGCGCCCCGGCGTGCACGGTTCGGAACCCGATGTGGGACGTGCTGCTGCCCGGCTCGCCGGGCTGGCGCGCGGCCGGGCGGAAGCGCATGCAATAGTTCGGCGCGCAGAGGAAGGAGCCGCCCTTGATGACGCGCTCCCCGGTCGATCCGGATGAGTCCTGGGGCGCGGCATGGTCGTCGGTCCAGACCGAACGGGTCCACTGCCAGACGTTGCCGGCCATGTCGTAAAGCCCGTATCCGTTGGCCGGGAAACAGCCGACCGGCGAGGTGCCGCGAAATCCCCTGCTGCCGGTGTTGACCAGGGGAAACGTGCCGTGCCAGCGATTGGCCAGCGGCGCCTCCCCGGTGTCGCGTTCATCGCCCCAGGTGTAGAGCGCGCCCTCCCTGCCGCCGCGCGCGGCGAATTCCCATTGCTCCTCTGTCGGCAGTTCCCGACCGGCCCAGGCCGCATAGGCGGCGGCGTCCTCGTAGGCGACATGCACCACGGGATGATGCTGGCGCTCGGCGATGCCGCTCCCCGGCCCTTCCGGGTGGCGCCAGTTGGCGCCGGGAACGAGGCGCCACCATTGCCCGATGTCCTGAAGATCGCGGATGTCTCTCGGCTGGCTGAAGACCAGCGAGCCGTTGGCGACGCCCGAGCGGGGATCGCGGCGTTCCGCGAAGGTGACGTAGCCGGTGGCAGCGACGAAGCGCGCAAACTGCGCGTTGGTGACGTGGTGGCGATCGATCCAGAACCCGTCGACCGTCACCGGACGCGGCGGGCGCTCCTCGGGCCAGGCAGCATCCGACCCCATGCGGAAGGTCCCGCGCGCCACCCACACCATGCCCGCCTTCGGACTGCCGGGCCTGTCTTCGTCCGCGATGCAGGAGGTCGGCAGCGCCGGCTC
>DAOMXN010000024.1:0-18105 GCA_035437025.1 Beijerinckiaceae bacterium
GCAGGGCCGCGACCACGATGGAACCGAGCGGCGCCCGCGCCAGGCGGAAAGCCGGCGCGCCCGGCTTCAGCAGCAGGTGCGGGGGACGGGCGCCGGATGCGTCCGGATGCAGCCGCGAGACACGGTTGGCGCCGCGTTTCTCGACGCTGAGATGACGCCGCCGGGAGGCGACCCCCAGCATCAGCACGCACGCCGGCCGCACCTCTGCCAGGATTTCAGGGATGTCCCGCGTCACGGCGGCATATTCCGTAGGAAAGATGCGCACGGCCGTTTCAATGCCGGCTGCCTTCAACCGCCGATCCGCCGCGATGCGCCGCGCCAGCGCTTCCGATGGGTTTTTCGGGACGCCCGGGAACGGGCCGAAAGCGGTGATGAGCAGGCGCATCTACAACCCCAGCATGACAGCCACTTCATCCGCCGCCAGAGTGGCGGAAAGCGCACCGTCAAAGACCGAGCGTTCAATCTCGGGCAGACGGGCACGGACCTTGGCATCGGTCCGCAGGCGCAGGCGCAGCCGGTCGTCCAGCATGGACCACATCCATTTCACCTGCTGCCGCGCGCGGCGCGCCTGGAGGTCGCCACTGTCGTGGAGCAACGCACGATGCCGGCGCACATTACCCCAAAGGGCGTCGAGACCTTCACCGTTGAGGCCGGAGGTCAGGACAACCGGCGGCTTCCAGGGTGCACCGTCCGGGGTCAGCAGGTTCAAGGCGGCGGAGTATTCCGTCGCGGTGATGCGGGCGCGGGGCAGCGCATCGCCATCCGCCTTGTTGATGGCAATCATGTCGGCGAGTTCGATCACGCCCTTCTTGATGCCTTGCAGCTCGTCGCCGCCGCCGGGAAGCAGCAGCACCAGAAAGAAATCGGTCATGTCACAGACCGCTGTTTCGGACTGCCCGATACCTACCGTCTCGACGATCACCACATCGAAGCCCGCGGCCTCACACAGCAGCATGGCCTCGCGCGTCCTGGCGGCGACACCGCCCAGCGTCGCCCCCGCCGGCGAGGGCCGAATGAAGGCATTCGGCTCGACCGACAGCCGGGACATCCGTGTCTTGTCGCCAAGGATCGCACCGCCCGTGCGCGACGACGTCGGATCGACCGCCAGAACGGCCACCTTTAGCCCCTGCCCGATCAGCATCATGCCCAGCGCGTCGATGGTGGTGGACTTGCCGACGCCGGGCACTCCGGTGAGTCCGAGGCGGATCGCCCGGCCGGTCAGCGGCAGAAGCTGTTGCACCAGGTTGCGCGCCAGCGCCTGATGGTCGAGCCGCTTCGATTCGATCAGCGTGATCGCGCGCGCCAAAGCCGCGCGATCCCCCGACCGCACACGCACGGCAAGATCTTCAACGGACGGGGCTGCCGGAATCGCGGACATCGGCGTGTTATAGGCCGCGCCGCCGGCGCACGCCATGCGCCGGGCGCCGATGTGCACGCCGAGCGCCGGGGTCATGGTGAACAAGCGCTAAACCCGGCATGAACGATGGCTTCAAACCCGGTTCAACGGCGGCATCGTACTTTTGAACCGTCGCCTGAAGGAGGCTCCGAGGGAGCCGGAAGGCGACAGGGAGACGATCCTATGACCATCCGGTTCGCGCCGAAAATCCTGACCGCCGCCGCGGTTCTGGGCGCGGCCCTTTTCGCCGCAGCGCCGGCCTCGGCGCAGTATTACGGCTATCATGGCCCGCGCGTGGCGGCCCCGCCGCCGACGGTCTATCACGGACCGCACTACGGGGTGCATCCGCACCACCGGCCCTGGAAGCGCTGGGCCTGGCGTCATCATCACCGCCCGCCGCCGCCGTGGGCCTATGGCCCGCCGCGCTACGGCTACCAGTGGTAGGAAGCGCGTCGACGAGTCTTTTCGAGCTTCCGGCGCGCGGGGGAAACCCCGCGCGCGTGCATTCCAGCTTGATGACAGCCGGCTGCCGCACCAAGATGGCCTCGAATCTGCCGAGGTCACCGTGCTCAAGCTTTACAATGCCTTCCTCAACACCTGCGCCGGGTTCGCGCATGGCCTGCGCACGGAACGGGCGATCCAACAGGAAGCGTTCCTGCTCGCCATCGGCCTGCCCCTGGCATTCTGGATCGGTGCGACCGGTTGGGAACGGCTCGCGCTGGTGCTGGCGCTGGTCGCGGTGCTGTGCGTCGAGTTCCTCAACACGGCGATCGAGAAGCTGTGCGACCACGTCACGCCGGAGCGCCATGATACCATCAAGGCCATCAAGGACATGGGATCGGCAGCCTGCTTCTGCGCGCAGGCGGGTTGCGGGCTGATCTGGTTGTTCGCAGCCTGGCAGCGCTTCTGGCCCTGAGGAAGCGGCGCGCCGGACGTCAGGTCCGACGCGCCGCCGGGAATCAATGGGCGTGGCCGCCCGCCTTCCCGCCCAGCACCGTTGGATCAAGCATGCCGAACACCATGGCGATGTGCGCCACGACGAGGAAAACCGCCACCCACAGGGCATGCAGCCCCATCCGCGCATGCTCATCCTTGTCCTTCGCGACGAGCTTCAGATCAATCAGCGCGATCATGCCCAGCGGCACGACTCCGGCGAGATAGGCGAAAACCGCGATGTAGTCCGCCGGACCGCGCCAGGCACCGGCCTGCGTGATGGGCAGGACCGCCGTCGCCATGAGATAGACGAACACGCCGGCGAAATAGATGCCGCCGACGATGCTGGCCAACCGGTTGAGCTGGCGCGCAACGCCGTCATAGGCCCGCGCGTACAGGATGTAGAGCTCTGTGATGGCGACCGTTTCGGCCAGGATGACCGGCACGGCCATGAAGATGAGAAGGTTCCACGGTTGGTTGACCGCGAGGAGCTCCATGTAATGCGTCATGTTCATTGAAATGACCTCCGATGGGCGAGCTTGCGCATCGCCGGGATTGCGTCGACTTGCGTGTGGGAATCCGGTGAGCTAGCGACGCGGAGGACGTTCCGGCGGTCCGCCGCCGGCCTGTGGCAGGCCAATGTCCGAAGCCGGGATCATCGGCGTTGCGGAAACGAAAGCCAGCGCAAGCATCGCCGAAGACGTGATGGCGACGGGTGAGGAGATGGCACAGCCGCAATCGCACCGCTGCGCACCGGCGGGACAGGTCCGCACCCGTTCACCACACGGCGCGGGCGACACCATTGCGAGCGGCTGCAAGACAGGCGCCTTCGCCGCATCGGGTCCGGGAACCACAGCACGATGATGGTGGTGACCATGACCGTGGGCAGCCGCGGCGCCGGCATCCGGAAGGGCCGATCCGGCGATAACCGCGAGGACAAGCAGGACAAGGCGCAGCATGAGGGTTCGTCGCATTCCTGAACATGAGCCCTGATGCAGGTTCTGCATGATCTGGTCTGCGTCCGTCAATCCTGCGCCGGCGGCTCCTCGGCCGGTTCCTCAATGACCGGCGGTGGCTCGGGCCTGGCGATTGCATTACCCTTCGCATCCAGCCATTCGCCGCCAGGCATCGGCTGCGGCACGCCGGTGGTCGTGGGCAGCGAGAGCGGCAGATCACGCCGCGACCGCACAGCAAGGTAGGCGAAGCACTGCGCCTCCAGTGCGTCGCCATCCCAGCCGACAGCTTCGACCGGTTCAACCGGGATGCCGAGGCGCGCGGCGAAAAGCTTCATGAAGGTTGAGTTGCGCCGGCCACCGCCCGTGACCAGCAAGCGCCCTGGCCTGGAGGCAAGAAGGGGCAGGCATTTCAGCGTCGCCTCGACGGTGAAGGCGGCGAGCGTCGCCGCGCCATCGGCGTCCGAGAGTCCCTCGACCAGGGCCGCGCCCTGGTGGAACTCGTTGCGGTCCAGCGACTTGGGCGGCGGCCGGTCGAAGAAGGGATTGTCGAGCAGCTTCATCAACACCGCGACATTCACGGAACCGGACGCTGCCAGCGCACCATTCTCGTCGAACGGCTTGCCAAGCCGCTTCTGCACGAAATCATCAAGCAGCGCGCTCGCGGGACCGGTGTCCATGGCGACGATACCCTCGCCATCGAGCCAGGTGATGTTGGCAACGCCGCCGAGATTGAGGATGATCAGCGGCTTTTGCAGCCCGGCGGCCAGCGCGCGGTGGTACAACGGCACGAAGGGCGCACCCTCGCCACCGGCCGCCACGTCGGCATGGCGGAATTTCCAGACCACCGGAATGCCGAGCCGCCGCGCCAGCCGCGGACCGTCGCCGAGCTGGCGCGTCAGCTTGTGCTGCGGAGCGTGGAAGACCGTCTGCCCATGGAACCCGACAAGGTCGACCTGCTCGCGCGCGATGGCGTTCTCGGCCATGAACCGCATGACCGCATTGGAATGGGCATCAGCGACTGCGTCATCCAGCTCCGGCATCGGCAGATGCTCGGCGCGGTAAGGATTGTCGATAACCGCGAGCAACTCTTCGCGCAGCAGCCTGTGATAGGGGTAACTTCGTGCCGGTCCCGTGCGCACGGCCTGCTCGCCGTCCGTACGCACAAGGGCAACGTCGATGGCATCCATCGATGTGCCCGAGATCACGCCGATTGCAGTTTGCATGAACGCCGAATCAACTTTCCGATCAGGGCGTCAAAATCCGGCGTTTCAGGACTTTGATCAAGCGAAAAGCCTAGACCTTTAGTACGAGCTTGCCAAAATTCCCACCGGAGAACAGCAGGTCGACAGTCTCGGCGAATTTCGCGACCCCGCCTTCGCGCACGTCTTCCTTGAGCTTCAGCTTGCCCTCGTCGCGCCAGCGCACGAGATCGGCGACGCCTTCCGGGTAACGCTTGGCCCAGTCGAACACGATCAGGCCCTGCACGCGCAGGCGCTTGACCAGGATCACGCGGAAGTTCTTGACGCCTTCCGGCATCTCGGTGGCGTTGTACTCCGAGATGAGGCCGCAGACCGCGACGCGTCCGAACAGGTTCATCATCGGCAGGATGGTATCGAGAATCTCGCCGCCGACGTTCTCGAAGTTGACGTCGATGCCGTTGGGACAGGCTGCCTTGAGCTGCTGGCGCAGGTTCCCGGCCTTGTAGTCGACGCAGGCGTCGAAGCCGAGTTCCTCCACGACATAGCGGCACTTCTCCGGCCCACCGGCGATACCGACGACGCGGCAGCCCTTGATCTTGGCGATCTGGCCCACGATGGAGCCGACCGCACCCGACGCGGCGGAAACGACCACGGTCTCGCCGGCCTTGGGCTGGCCGACGTCGAGCAGGCCGAAATAGGCCGTCATGCCGGGCATGCCGAGGCCGCCGATCCACGTTTCGAGAGGCGCAAGCCGCGTATCCACCTTGGCTACGGCCTTGCCATCGGACACGGCGTATTCCTGAACGCCGAACACCCCCGTCACGGCATCGCCGACCTTGAACCGCGGGTTGTTGGACGCTTCGACGATGCCGGCGCCGCCGGCGCGCATCACCTCGCCGATCTGCACCGGCGGCAGATACGACTTTACGTCCTGAACCCAGCCACGCATGGCCGGATCGAGCGAGATCACCTTCACACGCACGAGGATTTCGCCCTCGCCGATGCTCGGAACCGGCACTTCCTTCACCTCGAAGTCAGACTTCCGGATGCGGCCCACCGGGCGGCTGGCCAGAACGGCCATGTGGTTCGTCGGCATTGCAATCCCCTCGAATTGTTTAGTTCTGAACCAATCTAAGGACGACAAGCCGACAAGACAAGGTGATGGCACCATTTCCCGCCTTCAAATCTGCCGGAGCTTGGCCTAGGGAAGGAAACGTCACTGCCCTTCCAGGATCGTCCATGTCCAAGTTTCCCCTTCCCGATGTGCATGTTCAGGCCGAGGTGATCAGCCAGGCCCTGCCGCACATGCAGCGCTACGACCAGCAGACCGTGGTCATCAAGTACGGCGGCCATGCCATGGGCGACAAGGCGGCCCAGGAGGATTTCGCCGAGGACATCGTGCTGCTCGAACAGGCCGGCGTGAAGCCCATCGTTGTGCACGGCGGCGGGCCGCAGATCGGCAGGATGCTGGAAAAGCTCGGCATCAAGTCCGAGTTCCAGGCCGGGCTGCGCGTCACCGACAAGGCGACGGTGGAAATCGTCGAGATGGTGCTGGCCGGGGCGATCAACAAGCAGATCGTCGGCTGGATCGGGGCGGAAGGCGGCAAGGCCATTGGCCTGTGCGGCAAGGACGGCTCCATGGTGACGGCGAAGAAGCTGACGCGAACCATGGTCGATCCCGATTCCAGCATCGAGAAGGTGGTGGATCTCGGCTTTGTCGGCGACCCGCACAAGGTCGACCGTTCCGTCCTCGACGCCGTGCTCAAATCGGAACTGATCCCGGTGATCGCGCCGGTCGCGATCGGCGAGGATGGAGAGACCTACAACGTCAATGCCGATACCTTCGCCGGCGCCATCGCCGGAGCCATGCGCGCCAAGCGCCTGCTGCTGCTCACGGACGTGCCGGGCGTTCTCGACAAGAACAAGCAGCTCATCCCGGAACTGACCGTCAACGACTGTCGCAAGCTCATCGCCGACGGCACGGTGACGGGAGGCATGATCCCGAAGATCGAAACCTGCATCTACGCCATCGAGAAAGGCGTCGAGGGCGTGGTGATCATGAACGGGACCGTGCCGCATGCCGTGCTTCTGGAACTGCTGACCGATCACGGCGCCGGCACGCTGATCACACGGTGAGGCGGCGGGCCCGGACTGAATCCGGGCTCGTCCAATTTCCGATTGCCTTGGTGCCGAGATGCGCGCCTTATGCGCTCCGGTTTCCCGGAGCGCTCATGCTGCAGCCTGCGACCCGTCCAGCCCCCAGTTTCACGCCTTCAGGACCGGGCGTGGTCAATGCCGCGGTCTATTCGGGCGGGCGGCGCGTGCGGGACGTGGCGATCGACGAGGCCGGCACCTGGGCACGCAAGCAAGACCATATCGTCTGGATCGGCCTTTACGAGCCGGACGACGACCTGCTCAAGCGGGTCCAGATGCAATTCGGCCTGCATGACCTGGCCATCGAGGATGCAAGCCACGCGCACCAACGGCCGAAAATCGAGGCCTATGGAGACGGGCATTTCATCGTCACGCGCACGGCGCAAATCGTGGATGGGCGCGCGGCATTCGGCGAGACGCACATCTTCGTCGGAAAAGGCTACGTCATATCGGTGCGGCATGGAGCCTCGACCAGCTATGCGACCGTGCGCGCGCGCTGCGAGGCGGCGCCCAACTCGCTGTCGCACGGGGAGGACTACATCCTCTATGCGATCCTCGATTTCATCGTCGACAACTACATGGACGTGCTGGAAACCATGCACGACGACGTCGAGGCGATCGAGGACATCGTGCTGTCCGAAGCGCTGACTCAGGAACAGATCGAGCGGCTCTACAACTTGCGGCGCGACCTGCTGCGCATGCGCAACGCGGTGACGCCGCTGGTGGACGTCTGCCGGCGGCTGGAAGTGACGGATTCGGTCTATATCAGCGAGAACATGCGCGTCTTGTTCCGCGACGTGACCGACCACATCCGCCGCGTGCAGGAGGAAATCGAATCCTTGCGCGAAGTGTTGGCCTTCGCCTTCGAAACCTCGCTGATGACCGGCCAGGCGCAGCAGACCGCGATCAGCCGGAAACTCTCCTCCGGCGCGGCGATCCTCGCGGTGCCCACCGCCATCGCCGGCATCTACGGCATGAATTTCAAGCACATGCCTGAGCTGGAAAGCCCCTACGGATACTACGTCGTCATCGCGGTCATCCTGACGCTCTGCTCCATCCTTTTCTGGCGCTTCCGCAAGAACGGCTGGCTGTAGTCCGTTACCCCAGCAGGTCCGACTTCGAGGCTTGCCCGATATCCCAGTAGAGCCCGGCCATGACGCCGAGCGCCTCGCGCACCAGCGCCCTGGGAACATGCTCGTCCGGCGCGTGCTGCGAGCAGCCGGGATAGGAGTGGGGAACCCAGACCGTCGGCAGGCCGAGCATGTCGGAGAAGATATCGTTCGGCAACGCGCCGCCAAGATTGGGCAGCACCGCCGGCGCCTTGCCGGTGGTCCGCTCGAGCGAGGCGGCGGCGAAGCGCACCGCGGGATGGTCCGGGTCGAGCCGCGTCGCCGGGAAGTTATCGTCGCGCGTCGTCTCCACCCGCACCATCGTCAGCCCCTGACGGTCGAGATGGCGGCGGATGGCGGGCACGATGCGCGCCGGATCGATCCCGACGACATGGCGCAACTGGCAGCGCGCCCAGGCGCGGGGCGGAATGGCGTTGACCGGCGTTCTGGGCGTGCCGGTCTCGAAGGCGAGCACCTCGAAATTGCACCAGCCGAACACCTTTTCCGCCGCGCTGAGACCAGGCTCGCCCCAATCCGGCTCGATCGCCGGGCCATCCGGACCGGAGTCGATGGTGCAACCGGCGAGCGCGCGGCGCACCGACTCCGGGATGCCGCCTTCCGGAACCAGTTCCGGCACGCGGATCTGCCCGGTCGGACCGACAATCGTAGCGATGGCGTGCGCAAGCTGGATGCCGGGGTTCGAGAGCAGCCCGCCCCAGTTGCCGGAATGGTGCCCGCCCTTGCGCGCCTCGACGACAAGATCGAGCTGATAGGCGCCACGCGCGCCCATGAAAACCGTCGGTCGCCCGGCGGCAAGGCGCGGTCCGTCGGAGGCGATCAGCAGGTCCGCGCGCAGCAGGTCGCGGTTCTCGGAACAAACCTCGCGCAGGCCCGGCGAACCGGTCTCCTCGCCCATTTCGATGATCCACTTGGCGTTGAAGCCAAGCTTGCCCCGCGCGGCGATCACCGCGCGCTGCGCCGCGAGGTTGATGGCGTGCTGGCCCTTGTTGTCGACAACGCCGCGCCCGTACCAGCGATCACCGCGCTCGGTCAGAACCCAGGGCGACAACCCCTCCGACCACCCCTCGTCCAGCCCGCGGATGACATCGCCATGGCCATAGCCGAGCACGGTGAGCGCCTGCGGGTCCTCGATGCGCTCGGCATAGAGAAACGGCCCCTTGGCACGCGGATGGGCCAGCACCCGGGTCGAAAATCCGATGGCGGAGAAGGCCGGCGCCAGCTGCTGCGTCAGATAGTCCGTCAGCGCCTGTGCCCGCTCCGGGTTCTGGCTCTCGGTGGGAATGGCGATGCGGCGGGCGAGTTCATCCCGGAATGCGCCGCTATCGAATTCGGCGTGGACGGCGGCAATGGCGGTTTCGCGGGACATGACCAAACCTCGGGTTCTTTCAGGCATGATGGCAGGCGACCCGTCCAGGACCGCCGCGCGGCGACAGGTCCGGGCGTTCGGCGCGACAAATGCCGGTCGCCAATGGGCAGCGGCTGTGAAACGCGCAACCCGACGGAACATTGGACGGGCTTGGCGGCTCGCCGGCAAGCGGCAGGCGCGCACGGGCGCGCTGCACGACGGGATCAGGCTCGGGCACCGCTTGCATCAGCGCCCGCGTATAGGGATGGCGGGGGTTTGTGAACAGGGCATCGCGCGGCGCCTCTTCGACGATGCGTCCGAGATACATCACGGCGACACGGTCGCAGACGTGATGCACCACGGCGAGGTCGTGTGACACGAAAAGGTATGACAACCCGCGCTCGCGCTGCAACCGGGCAAGCAGGTTCAGAACCTGCGCGCGAACCGACACGTCCAGGGCCGAGACCGCCTCGTCGCAGATCAGCAGGTCGGGCGAAAGCGCGAGGGCACGGGCGATGCCGATGCGCTGGCGCTGCCCACCGGAAAACTGATGCGGGAATCGCGCGGCATGTTCCGGGTTGAGCCCGACCGCTCGCAACAGGTCCGCGATGCGCCGGGCCAGTTCCTCGCCCTTCGCCAGGCCGCGCACCAGCAGGGGTTCGCCGATTGCCGCACCCACCGACAGGCGCGGATTGAGGGACAACGCCGGATCCTGGAAAACCATCTGTGCCCTGGCGCGGATGGCGCGCAGCATCTCGCGATCCGCGCCGACGACCTCCTGGCCATCGATGCGGACGCTGCCGGCTGTCGCCCGGACAAGACCCAAGGCGGCGTTCGCCAGCGTGGATTTTCCGCAGCCGGATTCCCCCACAAGTCCCAGCGTCTCGCCCCTGGCGACGGTCAGGGAAACCCCGTCCACCGCGCGCACCGGCGGCAAACGCGGCCCGAACCAGCGCTGCCGGGCGGCAAAATGCACCTGGAGCGCGTCAATGGCGAGGACAGGCACCATCATGGCGCCATTCCCGGAGCGAGTGTCGCGGAAAAGGCCGCGACATCGGCTGTGCGCCAGCAGGCGACAGCCCCCTGCCCTTCGGGCGTCAACGGCGGGGCCTCGCGCCGGCAGCGGTCGCGAACCAGCGGACAGCGCGTTGAAAAGCGGCACCCAGCCGGCATGTCCTGCGCCGTCGGTACAGCGCCCTCGATCGCCGGCAGGTCAGTCTTCGACGGACGCGACAGGCGCGGAATGCTGGCGAGGAGCAAGGCCGAATAGGGATGCGCCGGGGCGGCAAAGATCCGCGCGGCCGGCCCGGTCTCCACGATGCGCCCGGCATACATCACCGCGACGCGATCCGCCATGTCGGCCACCACACCCATGTCGTGGGTGATCAGCAGGATGGAGGCGCCGCGGTCCACCACCAGCGTCTTCATCAGGTCGAGGATCTGCGCCTGAATGGTCACGTCGAGCGCAGTCGTCGGTTCATCCGCGATCAGCAGGCGCGGGCGGCAGATCAGCGCAATGGCGATCATCACGCGCTGGCACATGCCGCCCGACAGTTCGAACGGGTACTGGCGCAGTCTCCTGTCCGCATCGGCGATACCGACGGCATTCAGCATCGAACGGGCCCGTTCCAGCGCCTGCGCCTTGCCGACAGCTTCATGCGCCATGACCGCCTCGGCGATCTGGGCGCCGACCGTGGTGAGCGGATCGAGCGAGGCCGCCGGCTCCTGGAAGATGATCGACAGCTGCCGCCCGCGCAGGTCCCGCATCCGCGTCTCGGACAGGCGCAGCACGTCCTGACCGCCCACGGCAATGCCGCCGCTGACGGCCTCGACCGCCGGTGGCAGCAAGCGCATGGCCGCCAGCGCCGTGAGCGACTTGCCGCAACCGGATTCGCCCACAAGGGCCACCACTTCCCGTTCGCCGACTTCAAGGCTCAGGCGATCCACAACCGCATGTCCGGCGATGCGCAAGGTGAGGTCGTGGATGGACAGAACCGGCGCGGCCATGGCTCAGCGTCCCTGCGCCCGCGGGTCGAGATGGTCGCGCAGCGCGTCGCCGAGCACATTCACCGACAGGACCAGCATGAACAGGCAGGCGCCGGGGAAGGCCGTCATCCACCAGGCCCGCTCCAGATAGTTCCGGCCGACCGACAGGATCGAGCCCCAACTCGGATCGGGCGGCTGGATGCCGAGGCCGAGGAAAGACAGCCCGGCCTCGAACAGGATCATCAGGCCAAACTCCGCAGTCACCACGACCAGCAACGGCCCCGCGATGTTGGGCAGGATGTGGCGCAGAAGCAGGCGCGGCGCCCTCACGCCCGCCAGTTCCGCGGCTTTCACATACGGCAGCGTCGCGCTCTGCAACGTCTGCCCGTAGGCGACGCGGGCGTAGCGCGGCCACCGCGTCAACCCGAGCACGATCACGAGGTTGAGCAATCCCGGCCCCAGGACCGCGACGGAGAGCACCGCCAGCAGGATCGCGGGAATGGACATCATGATGTCGACGAGCCGCATCAGCACGATCTCCGTCACGCCGCGAAACCAGGCGGCGGCCATCCCCACCGCCGTGCCGACGACGCAGGACAGCACGACCGAGAGGACAGCGATGGCGATCGACAGACGCGCGCCGTGCAGAAGGCGCGCATAGAGATCTCGGCCGAGATCGTCGGTGCCGAGCCAGTAGGTCACGCCGGCGGCGGTCGTGAAGCCCGGCGGCCGCAACCGCGCCAGAAGGGTCTGACGCGCAGGATCCAGCGGCGAGAGCCAGGGCGCGGCAAGCGCAGCCAGCAGGAACAGCGCCAGGACGAGCGCCGCGATCCGCGCCGCCAAGGGCAGCCGGTTCAGGACGGCGCGCCCCTCTCTCAGCGCCACAATCATGATCGCGCCAGCACGATGCGCGGGTCGATCCAGGCATAGACGAGGTCCGCCGCCAGACTGGTTGCGACATAGGTCACGGAGATGAACAGCACGATCGCCTGCACAAGCAGGAAGTCGCGGCTCTGGATGGCCTGAAGCGCGAGTTGCCCGACGCCGGGCCAGGCAAAAACGTTCTCGACAATGATCGAGCCGGCCAGGAGATTGCCGATCTCCAGCGCGGCGACGGAAACGAGCGGCAGGGCGGCATTGCGCAGGACGTGCCGGAAGACCGCCGTCCAGATCGAAAGCCCCCGCGCGCGGCAGGCGCGCACATAGTCCTTCGACAGTTCGTCCAGGACCGCGATGCGCGCCATGCGGGCGAAGGTCGCCATGGACAGGGCGCCGAGCGCGATGGCCGGCATGACGATGCCCGAGGCCGAATCCGCCCCCGACGAGGGCAGCCAGCCCAGCGTCACCGCAAAAACCATGATCATCAAAATGCCGGACAGGAAGGTCGGCATGCTCTGTCCCGCCAGAGTGAGCGCGCCGAGCAGCCTGGCCAGCCAATGGTCAGGCCGTACCGCCATGATCACGCCGACGGGCACCCCGATGCCGATGGCGACAGTCAAGGCAGCGAGCGCCAGGCTCACGGTGTAGGGAAGGCGCAGCATCAGGATGTCGATGGCCGGCGCGCGCTGCACGACCGATTCGCCCAGGTTGAGGCGCAGCAGGTCGCCGACATAGGCGAAGTACTGCACATGAAGCGGCCGGTCGAACCCGAGCGCCACGCGCAAGGCCTCGATCTGCTCGCGGCTGGCGTTGTCCGGCGCCAGAAGCAGGGTCGGATCGCCGGCGAGGCGCATGACCACGAAAACAATGGTCAGGACGCCAAGCGTGGCGATCACGGCCTGCAGCAGGCGGTACAGGATGTAGCGCGTCATGGCTCCCCCGCGACGGCCCGGCCGCCGCGCCGGCAGGAAGGCGAGCGCAGCCGTCGGAGTCAAGCCATGGGCATCGGCAATTCGGCTCTGGCCAAATCGTGGCGCACCGGTCTAGTCTGCCGAAAAGCCCGGGAGGGGAGCGGGGTCGATATGACAGCATCAGTGGCGCGGGGGCCGATCGGCAGGGCGCTGGATCGACTCTACAGTCTTGCGGGCTATCTCGCCGCCTGTTTTCTGTTCATCATCTTCCTTCTGATGATGGCGCTTTCGCTTGGGCGAGGACTTCGCGTCAACATTCCCTCGGGCGATGATTTCGCCGCCTGGAGCATGGTGGCGATGGCCTTCCTCGGCCTCGCGCATACGTTCAAGAACGGCGAAATGATCCGCGTCGGCCTGCTTCTGGACCGCCTCGACGGCAAACGCCGACGCGTGATGGAAGCGGCGACCCTCACCGTCGCCGTGCTGTTCATTGGCTTCTTCGCGTTTCACGCGTTCCGGTTTGCCCACGATTCCTGGAAGCTTAACGACCTGTCACAGGGCGTTGTGGCCGTACCCTTGTGGATTCCGCAGGCATTTTTCTTCGCCGGTCTTGCGATCCTGCTGATCGCGGTCATCGACGAACTCGTCCACGTGCTGCGCGGCAACATGCCGACTTTCCACAAGGAGCCGCCAAAGACCACGGAAGAGCTGATCGAACGCGTGGTCCAGGGCGGAGGCGTCTGAGGTGAGTCTCGTCGATCTGTCGCTGTTGTTGCTGCTGCTCCTTGTCTGTGTGCTGGGAAGCGGCGTCTGGATCGCCATCGGCCTGGCGCTGGTCGGCTTGGTGGCGATGCTGATGACGACCAGCGTGCCCGTGGGCACCGTGCTGGCGACCACGGTCTGGAGCGCCACATCCTCGTGGACGCTGGCAGCTCTGCCTCTGTTCATCTGGATGGGTGAAATCCTGTTTCGCACCCGGTTGTCGGAGGAGATGTTCCGCGGTCTTGCCCCGTGGCTGCAATGGCTTCCGGGGCGACTGATGCATGTCAACGTCGTTGGCTGCGGTATCTTCGCCGCCGTGTCCGGCTCTTCCGCCGCAACCTGCGCCACAATCGGCAAGATCGCCCTGCCCGAACTCGAAAAGCGCGGCTACGATCCCGGCATGAGCCTTGGCGCGCTTGCCGGGTCCGGCACGCTCGGCCTGCTCATTCCGCCATCGATCCCGATGGTGGTCTATGCGGTTACCGCCAACGTCTCCGTGTTGCAGGTGTTTCTCGCCGGATTCATCCCGGGCGCATTGGTGATGGCGCTCTATTCGGGCTACATCATCATCTGGTCGCTTCTGAACCCGGAAAAGACGCCGCCGCGCGATCCGCCGCTGTCATTTTCGGAAAAGCTGCGGGAATCGCGCCGGCTGATACCGTGTCTGGCGCTCATACTGATGGTGTTCCTGTCGCTGATCCTCGGTTTCGCGACGGCGACAGAGTGCGCGGCCTGGGGCGTGACCGGCGCGCTGGTGCTGGCCTGGGGCAGCGGGACGCTGACCTGGCAGACATTCCTCGACAGCCTGATGAGCGCAACGCGGCTGACCTGCATGATCATGCTGATCCTCGCGGGCGCGGCCTTCACCACGGCCGCCATGGCCTATACCGGGATACCGGCGGCGCTCGCGGCCTGGGTCGACGCGATGAAGCTCTCGCCGTTCGCGTTGATCCTCGCGCTGACCCTCCTATACATCATCCTTGGGTGCCTGATCGACGGCATTTCGATGATCGTGCTTACGGCGGTCATCGTGTTGCCGATGATCAAGCAGGCGGGATTCGACCTTGTGTGGTTCGGTGTCTATCTCGTCATCCTGGTCGAGATGGCGCAGATCACGCCGCCGGTCGGGTTCAACCTGTTCGTGTTGCAGAACATGAGCGGCAAGGACAGCTTCACGGTGGCGAAGGCTGCTTTGCCGTTCTTCTTGCTGCTGAACGTTGCGGTTGCCATCATCACGCTGTTCCCGCAGATCGTGCTCTACTTGCCCAAACTCGTGTTTCCGGATTGACTTGAACCAACCAGCATTTTCATCAGGGAGAACACCGATGCTGAGACGTACCCTTCTGGCCGGCGCTGCGCTGGCGGCTTTCGCGCTGTCGGGAGCAGCCCAGGCCCAGACCAAGTGGAACCTGCCGGCGGCCTATGCCAACACCAATTTCCATACCGAAAATCTGGTGCAGTTCGCCAAGGACGTGGAAGCCGCGACCGGCGGCAAGCTCGCGATCACGGTCCACGGCAACGCCTCGCTGTTCAAGGCGCCGGAGATCAAGCGCGCCGTTGCGACCGGCCAGGCACAGATCGGAGAGGTGCTGATTTCGCTGCATGAGAACGAGGATGCCGTATTCGGCGTCGACGTCGTGCCGTTCCTCGCCACCTCCTTCAAGGACGCGAAGAAGCTCTGGGATGTGTCGAAAGCCGCGACCGAAAAGAAGCTTGCCAGCCAGGGCCTCATGGTTCTGATGGCGGTGCCTTGGCCGCCGCAGGGTCTTTACGCCAAGCAGGACATCAACAAGGTCGAGGATCTGAAGGGCATCAAGTTCCGCTCCTACAATGCGGGAACCGCCCGAATTGCTGAACTGGCTGGCGCGCAGCCGGTGACCATCCAGGCGTCGGAACTGCCACAGGCGCTGGCCACCGGCGTCGTCACCTCCTTCATCTCCTCCGGCTCAACCGGCTACGATTCGAAGGTCTGGGAAAGCCTGACGCATTTCTACGACACGCAGGCCTGGCTTCCGAAGAACATCACCTTCGTCAACAAGGCGGCCTTCGACGCCCTGCCGAAGGACCAGCAGGAAGCTCTGGTCAAGGCCGCGAAAACCGCCGAGGAACGCGGCTGGAAGAAGGCCGAGGAACTGTCGGGCTGGTATCTGAAGGAACTCGCGGCCAAGGGCATGAAGGTCGCCCCGCCGAGCGCAGAGCTTGCCGCCGGCCTGAAGAAATACGGCGAGGACTTGACCGCGACCTGGCTGAAGAAGGCGGGCGCAGACGGCCAGGCCGTGATCGACGCCTTCAAGAAGTGAAGCCTTGACGACGCCAACAGGCCCGGAGGGCGGTCAGCCGTCCGGGCTTTCTTCATCGCCTGCCCGCATCGGCATCCTGGCGCTGGACACGCGTTTTCCGCGCATCCCCGGCGATGTCGGCAATCCCGCCACCTGGCCGTTCCCGGTCCGGATCGAAACCGTGCGTGGTGCGACGCCGGAGCGCGTCGTGCACCATCGTGCGGAAGGGCTGTTCGATGCCTTTGCGGAACACGCGCGCGCCCTGGTGGCGGATGGTGTCGAAGCCATCGTCACCACCTGTGGATTTCTTACCCTGATGCAGGACAACCTGCGCCGGGCTGCCGGCGCGCCGGTTCTCACCTCCGCGCTGATGCAGGTTCCGCTGGTTGAGTCGATGCTTGCTCCCGGCCAGCGCGTCGGCATCCTAACGGCCTCGGCGCGTTCGCTGACGCCTGCGCACCTGCTTGCGGCGGGTGCTCCAGCGGATGCGCCCATCGCCGGCGTGCCGGAAAACGGCGCATTCTCTGCAACGTTCCTCGGCAATGCCCCGACGCTCGACGAGGCGGTGGCGCGGCGTGAGGTTGTCGACGCCGCGCGCCGACTGATGGAGCAACAGGCCAGGATCGGCGCGCTCGTGCTCGAATGCGCCAACATGGGTCCGTATGCCGCCGATGTGCGCCGGGAAACGGGCCTGCCGACCTATGACATGGTGTCGCTGGTCACCTGGTTGCACCTTGGCCTGCAGCCCCGGGTTTTTCCCTCCTGTGGTCATGCAACCTTGGCATCGCCCGCCTAGCCAACCATGTTGCGCTGCGGTATAGCCGCGCCGTGATCACACAAGGAGCAGCGGCTTCATGAAGAAGGTCTATCCCGACGCCAGGACGGCGCTGGCGGATATCGCCAGAGACAACATCACGGTCATGGCCGGCGGTTTCGGCCTGTGCGGCATGCCGGAGGATCTCATCATCGCGCTGCGTGATACCGGCGCGAAGGGCATCACGGCGATCTCGAACAACGCTGGCGTCGACGGCAAGGGCCTCAGCCTGCTGCTCGAAACGCGCCAGATCAAGAAGATGATCTCGTCCTATGTCGGCGAGAACAAGCTGTTCGCCGCGCAGTACCTCGCCGGCGAGCTGGAGTTGGAGTTCAACCCGCAGGGAACCCTGGCCGAGCGCATCCGCGCCGGCGGCGCCGGCATCCCGGCGTTTTTCACCAAGACCGGGGTCGGCACCATCATCGCCGACGGGAAGCCGGTGCAGGAATTCGACGGCGAAAAGTACGTGATGGAGCGGTGGCTGCGGGCAGACATTTCGCTCGTCCACGCCTGGATGGCGGACACCGAGGGCAACCTGGTTTTCCGCAAGACGGCGCGCAACTTCAACCCGATGATGGCAACCGCCGGCAAGGTGACCGTCGTGCAGTGCGAGCATCTGGTGAAGCCTGGCGACATTCCGCCGGACCACATCCACACGCCGGGCGTGTTCGTGCAGCGCATCGTGCACGTGCCGACCGCCGCGAAATACATCGAGAACCGCACGACCCGGAAGCGGTCGTCCGGCGCGCCGGCCGCCGGCACCGGAGGGGAGATCTGACGATGGCCTGGACCCGCGAACAGATGGCGGCGCGCGCCGCCAAGGAGCTGAAGGACGGCTTCTACGTCAACCTCGGCATCGGCATCCCGACGCTCGTATCCAACTACATCCCGGACGGCATGAGCGTGCAGCTCCAGTCCGAGAACGGCATGATGGGCATGGGCCCGTTCCCGTTCGAGGGCGACGAGGACCCGGACCTGATCAACGCCGGCAAGCAGACGGTCTCGGAACTGCCGACGACCAGCTACTTTTCCTCAGCTGACTCCTTCGCGATGATCCGCGGCGGGCACATCGACCTGTCCATCCTCGGCGCCATGCAGGTGGCCCAGAACGGCGACCTCGCCAACTGGATGATCCCGGGCAAGATGGTGAAAGGCATGGGCGGCGCGATGGATCTCGTCGCCGGCGTGAAGAAGGTCGTCGTGGTCATGGAGCACGAGGCCAAGGGCGAATCCAAGCTGCTCAAGGCCTGCAACCTGCCGCTGACCGGCGCGAATGTCGTCGACATGGTCATCACCGACCTCGGCGTCTTCTCGATCGACAAGAAGGGCAAGGGCGGCATGGTCCTGATCGAGCTCGCCGA
>DAOMXN010000024.1:18205-19370 GCA_035437025.1 Beijerinckiaceae bacterium
GGCGGCCGCCTTTTTCAATACTCCACGCTGACGAAATACAATCCGTAGGGCGGCGCGTTTGGGCCGCAGCGGGCGTGGTCGCGCGCATCCAGAGCGCGGCGCATGTCCTCCACCGTCCAGCGGCCGAGGCCCACCTCCACCAGCGATCCCGTCATCGAACGCACCTGATTGTGCAGAAACGAGCGGGCGGACGCGCGCACCTCGACGGTCTCGCCATTCGCGCGACAGTCCAGTGCCTCCAGCGTCTTCACCGGGCTTTTCGCCTGGCAGTTGGCGGCGCGGAAGGTGGTGAAATCGTGTTTGCCAATGAGGACGGCTGCGGCGGCGTTCATCGCATCGAGATCGAGCCGCCGCGTCACATGCCAGGCGCGGAAGGCTTCCAGCGGCGCGGGCGGACGACGGTTGACGATGCGGTAGAGATAATGCCGCCGGCGCGCGGAAAACCGGGCATCAAACGTCTCGGGCACCAGTTCCGCCGCCGTCACCGCCACGGCATCGTCCATAAGCTTGAGATGGGCGTTCATGGCGTCGCGCACCACATCCGTCCGCCAGGCCTTCGCCAGATCGACATGCGCGACCTGCGCGATGGCATGCACGCCGGCGTCGGTGCGGCCGCAGCCGTTGACGCGGGCGGCCTCGCCGGAAAACCGCGTGACCGCCTGTTCCAGAGCGCCCTGTATGGAGCGCCCCACGGCCTGTAGCTGCCAGCCCACATAGGCCGTGCCGTCATATTCGATGGTCAGCTTGTAGCGGGGCATTATACTGTCTGATCACGAACGGGGAGGCTGCAAATGGCCCTGGTGAGAGCATTTGTCGAGAAGAACATGGATCGAAACTCGATCCATGATGGGATCGATGCGACATTCACGATCTTTGAACGCGATGGCCGCTCATTTCTGCAAATTGACACATATGGGAGAAACTCCAGAGATATTCCTGGAAAGAAAAGCCAAACAATTCAGTTGGATAGAGAGGGCGGTCAAGCACTCTTCAACATTTTGAAGCGCGCATTTCATTTATCATAAAGTTGCGCCCGGTCCGATACGCGCGCCGTTGAGGAAGTCGGCGGCCTGCATCGGCGCCTTGCCGGAGCGCTGCACCTCGATCAGCCGCACCGCGCCCTCCCCGCAGGCGACCGTGAGGCGCGCGTCGAGCACGGTGCCCG
>DAOMXN010000025.1:0-18458 GCA_035437025.1 Beijerinckiaceae bacterium
CGCAGGGAACACGGCGTGATCCGCTCAGCAATCGCAATTTCGATCTGAACTCGCCTCAGACCGTTCCGCCCTTGCGCTGAAGGCTGGCGAGCCCTAGTCGGGTCGGAGGTGAACGGAAAGGCGCGGACTGGCCATGTCGATTCGCAGCATGACGGGTTTCGCGCGGGCGCAGGGCACCGGCGCAGGCTTTTCCTGGACGTTTGAAGCGAAGAGCGTCAATGGTCGGGGCCTCGATGCACGGTTTCGCCTGCCTGCGGGGTTCGACATGCTCGAGCCGGACATGCGTTCACGCACCCAGAAGGCCCTGACCCGAGGCAACGTCAACGTTACCCTGACGGTCCGGCGCGACGCCTCGAGCACCGGCGTTCGCATCAACGAGACGCTGTTCGCGCACCTGGCCGAAGCGGCGGAGCGCCTCGCCTGGACCGCTAAGCTGCCGAGCATGACGGCCGGCGACATCCTGCGCCTGCCGGGTGTGATCGAGAGCGGCGATGCGGCGGAGGAGGGACCGCCGGAGTCCGTGATTGCGGCAGTCCTGACGAGCTTCGATGCGGTTCTTGCTGATCTGGTCCTCTCGCGTCGGTCCGAAGGCGCGGCGCTGGAGCGGATCATCGCCGGACAGATCGATGGCATCGAGACCGGTATCGGCACCGCAGAGGCTGCGGATAGCCGCCGATCTGACGCCATCCGTTCCCGGCTCGAAACGCAGATTGCTGCCCTGCTGGGCACGGCGGACCGGTTCGATCCCGACCGACTGCATCAGGAAGCGATGCTCATCGCGGCGCGAATCGACGTGAAGGAAGAGATCGACCGTCTGAAGGCGCATGTCGCAGCGGCGCGCGCCCTGCTGGCGAGCGGCGAGGCGGTCGGGCGTAAGCTGGATTTCCTTGCGCAGGAGTTCGTGCGCGAGGCGAATACGCTCTGTTCAAAGGCCAACGACATTGCCTTGACGCGTGCCGGACTCGATCTCAAGACATGGGTCGAGCAGTTCCGCGAACAGGTTCAGAACATCGAGTGAGCGCATGACGAATATCCTCGCCAGTCGCCAGATCACCGACCGTCGCGGCGTGATGCTGGTGATTTCCTCGCCCTCCGGCGCGGGGAAATCCTCGCTCAGCCGCCTGCTACTTCAGGAGGAAAAGGAACGCATTTCCCTCTCTGTGTCGGTTACGACCCGCAAGCGGCGCGCCAGCGAGATCGATGGCGTGCACTATCATTTCAGGTCCGTGCCGGAGTTCGAGGTCATGCGCGAGCGTGGCGAATTGCTGGAATGGGCGCAAATTCACGATAATTTCTACGGCACGCCGCGTGGACCGGTGGAAAAGGCGCTCGCCGATGGGCATGACGTGCTCTTTGACATCGATGTGCAGGGCACGCTGCAACTGTACGAAAAGATGCGGGAGGACATGGCGACGGTGTTCATATTGCCGCCATCGATTCCCGAACTGCACAATCGCCTCAAGCGTCGCGCCGACGATGACGACCAGGTGATCCTGCGCCGCCTGAAAACCGCGCTTTCGGAAATCCGGCACTGGACCGACTACGACTACGTGCTCGTCAATGATGATCTCGATCGCTGTTTCTTTGAACTCCAGTCCGTTTTGGCGGCCGAGCGGTTGAAGCGGTCGCGCAGGCCGGCGCTGGCCGGACTGGTGAAGACGCTGGACAAGGACCTGACGGCGCTGCTCGGGGCCTGAGCCGGCTCAGGGGCAGGCAACCGCGTTGGCGATCGTCACAAATTCCGCGACCGACAGGGTCTCGGCCCGGCGGGTTCCGTCGATGCCGGCGCGCTCAAGCAGTGCCGCGGCATCGCCAAGCGGCTTCAGACTCTGACGCAGCATCTTGCGGCGTTGTCCGAAGGCCGCGGCGGTAACGCGTTCCAGCGCCTGGACCTGACAGGGCAGGGGCGCCGGATTGGGCACCAGTTCGACGACGCTTGAGGTGACCTTCGGGGGCGGCGTGAACGCAGACGGCGCCACATCGAACAGGATGCGGGACCTCGCGCGCCAGCCTGCGAGGACGCCGAGCCGGCCATAGGACTCCGGTGTCTGCGGCGTTGCCACGATCCGTTCCGCGACTTCCTTCTGGAACATCAGTGTCAGGCTTTTCCAGAAGGGTGGCCAGGTCGGCGCTCGCAGCCAGCCGATCAGCAGCGCCGTTCCGACATTGTAGGGCAGATTTGCCACAATCCGCGTGGTGCGTCCGGCGATCAGCCGGTCAGGACTGATCGCCATCGCATCACCACTGATGACGTCCAGGCGATCCGGATAGCGCGCTGCGATCTCCGCCAGCGCCGGCAGACAGCGCTCATCGCGCTCGATGGCGATCACACGGTCGGCGCCCGCTGCAAGCAGGGCGCGTGTCAGTCCCCCAGGGCCCGGGCCGACCTCGAGAACAACATGGCCTTCGAGCGGTCCGGCAGCGCGCGCTATGCGACTGGTCAGGTTGAGATCGAGCAGAAAGTTCTGGCCCAGCGCCTTGCGCGCAACCAGACCATGCTCGCGAATGACCTCGCGCAGGGGCGGGAGGTCGTCGATCTGGGCCACGTGTTGAAGTCTTCAGCGGTACTGGATGACGGCCGTCTTGCGCAGGTTCTTCAGATACCCTTCGGCAAGCGTCGCGTTCCGTTTGCTCGCGACTTCCTGTTCTGCCGTGGTGCGCACGGCGGACTGATCGATGCGCTCGATCTTCTCGCAAACGGCATAGAGTTCGATGCCCTGCGTCGTCCGCATCGGAGGCGACATGCGTCCGACCGGCGTGTCCGCGAAGATCTTGTTGAGCTGGGGCGGGATCTGGTTCGAGGAACGCTTGACGGGAGCGCGGATCGCCACGTCACGCAGCTTGCGCAGGTCGTCGATGCCGGTTTCGCAGGAACTGAACGCTCCCCGGGCCGCCTGTGCCTCACGCTCGCGCTGGCCAACGCCTTCGCCGGTGCGGGGCACGACAAAGATGACGGTCACGATGACGTAGTCCGTCACCTTGGCAGCACCCTCGTTGAGCTTCTTCTGATAGACCTCGCGAACCTCGCTGTCCGCGCCAACCGCAGCCGCTGCCTTGCCTTTCTGCGACAGGGCCAGTTCCCAGGAATAATCGGCGCGCAGCTTCAGCTTGTAGGCCTGCGTATCGACGCCGGCGCGCGACAGATTGGCGATGAACTCGGGGAGGGTCTGATTGTTCTGCATGGCGATCGAGGACATGCGATCCTCGATATTGTCATCCTTGAGCCTGTAGCCGATGCGCCGCGCCTCGATGATCTTGAGCCGATCATCAATGAGCTGTTCCAGGGCCTGCTTCTGAGTCAAGCCCGTGCGTGCCAGGACTTGCATGATCCGTATCCTATGCTCGACGTCAACGGAGGTGATCGGCTCTCCATTGACGAAAGCAAGGACCGTCTGCGCTGCGGCAGGGGTGATAGCTGAATATGTTGCGGCCTGGATCGCCAGGGCAAGCAGGACACCGATCACATAGCGCATGGGTGTTGACCTCACTGGCCACTCGACGAGTCGTTTTGCGTCGAGATGCCGCTCGTGCCCCGATACTGGACCTGCCCGAGATGTTTTAGTTCAAGCCGGAACATGTAGACCGTGCCGATCTTGTTCGTGCCGCTCGTCACCATGTCGGACGTCTGCCGCGCCCATGACACACCAAAATCGATGCACTCGTCCCTGTAGCCGAGTGTCGTGGAGATGCCCGACACCCGGAACGGCGACGAATTGTATCGAGGATAGAGGTCGGGATAGGCGACATGGTAGGATCGATCCTGATGCCGCCGATCCATGTCGAATGTGATGCTGCTGCTCGCGTACCAATTGCTCGGCAGGCGAAGCGAAAGCGTGCTCGACCATCCCTCGCGCGGGAGGTTGTAGCCAAGCATCGGTTGGGGAGCCAGTCGTGCATAGGAGGTCGACAGCGAGACCGGCCCGGTTGACGCCGACGCTCCGATCTCGAGGCGCCGCAACTTGAACGTGTCCTCATCGAAGCGCCCACGGGCCGAAAAGTTCAAGTTGGCCACGGGCGAAACGGCGATGCGACCAACAAAATCCGACCGGTGCTTCTCAAGGCCGCTGTTCAGACCGGTATTCGAGGCATCCGGAGTCGAATACGAGTTCCGCCCGCCGAGTTGGTTGGACTGACCAACCAGGACGTTCATCGAGGCGCCGCTCGCGGCCGTCATCGTGTACTGGAAGCCGTAGTTGGCGCGCACGCCACCTTCGGTTCGGTCATAGCCCGAGAACTTGTTCGTTGAAAACAGAACCGTGTCGTCGAACACGAGGCTCTGCGCATCCTCGTTGGGCATGTAGGTCGCCCGACGCTCATTGGGACGTGCGATGATCTGGGCAATCGGCTCGATCTGATGGGTGATGTTGCCAGCGAAGGCAATAAACGGGAACCGGTAGGTCACGCCCACCGTCGGCATCACGCGGCCGACGACGTCCGAACTGTCGCGCACGAAGTTCGTGAGCTTGTCATTGCCCCAAATCGCGTTGTCCAGCGGCGCATTGACATAGCGGGTTGTGTCCAGGTTGTAGGACAGGACATCGCCGCGCACGCTGGCAAAGGGTGTCCAGACTTGCCCAACCGGATCGATGAAGGAGCGACGCCAGCTCAGCGCCACGGTCGCGCGGGTCGAATTGCCAGACATGCCACGCAAGATGCAGTTCGTGCGCGTATACCAGTTACAGCCCTCGTAGAGCCCGTAGCCGAAAGCGGCTCCGTTTTGCCGATAGGCCGTGCCCGAGAAGATGTTCGGCGATCCGGCATGGCCAACGGAATTCGGCGTCGGCAATGCCTGGAAATGGGCTGCGGACCGCGACAGGCTCGTCAGGTTGGCGGTCAACTGCACTTCGCCGCCAATGAAACTTGAGGAAAACCGCCGGTCATAGTCCAGCACGGGATGGGCGTGTGCCTGGTTCTTCAGCCATTCCGCATTCGTCGCGGGGGTGAAATGCTGGGCACGCAGATCGAACCAGCTTCGCTCGCCCTGTCCGTTCAGGTAGACCTGTGAAACGAACTCACCCTGGTAGGTGTTCCGGAAAGCGTCGGTCTTGATGCTGTAGTTCCGGAAAAAGAACCGATCCGTCGCTGCGGCGAGATCCCAGCCCCACTTCCACTTCTCGTTGATGTAGAACTGGCCGGTGGTTTCGACGCTGCCGCGGAATTTCCGGTCACCGGCGCCCAGGGGGCCCGGCAGGAATGCGTCGCGTTCATTCTGGTTGATGCCGGCGATGCGCAGGGTGTAGGTGCCGGTCTGCAGCCGGTGGCGGAATTCGGCCTGCCCGAGAAAGCCCTGACGCGAATAGTAGGTCGGCGTCAGCAAGACATCCATGTTGGGAGCGAGCGCCCAAAAGAACGGCGCCGAAACGCCGGTTCCAAGGCTCTTCTTGTTGGTGATCCTGCCCATCAGGAACCCGGTCTTGCGGTTCACGCTCGGGTCAGGGCCCGAGAAGAAGGGCATGTAGGCAATCGGCACGCCCCAGAACTCAAGCGTTGCCTGTTCGTAATAGATCGCCTGCTCGCTGGTCTTGTGGATGATTCGGGCGGCGCGGATCTGCCAGAGCGGCGGGCGCTTCGGGTCGGTCTTGCACGGCTCGCAGGGCGTATAGGTTCCCCGTTCAAACACGGAGGTCTCGCCTTCGGTCCGCTCGGCACGAGCGGCGGAGAAGCGTTGCTTGTCCGGCGACTGGCTGCGCAGCGAATCGATGAAGCCGTTCTTGAAGTCGTCGGTGAGTTCGAACCGATCACCGAAGTACTTGGTGCCGTTCGCTTCGATGATGCGCGCATTGCCCTCAGCAAAAACGCGCTTGGACTTGCGGTCGTAGATCACCCGGTCGGCTTCGAGCGTCCGCCCCTGGTAGTAGAGCTGGGCGTTCCCGACCGCCGAGACCGTGTCCTTCTCCTTGTCGTAGACAAGTTCGTTGGCCTCGACCATCAGCTTGTCGGTCGGCTTCGGGGCTGGAGCCGCTGACTTCGCCTTCTGTGCCCAAGCAGGTCCAGGCGCAACGCTTGCCGCGCCGGCCACAAGGAGCGCCAGAACCGTCAGGGAACAAAGCCGCAGGCCGGGGCGGATCATCATCCGTCCTCCCGGTGCAGAAGCGCGAGCGAGCCAAGCATGCCGCCGATCACGGGGGCGGCCCATGCGGCAAACACCGTCGAGACCAATCCGGCAGAGCCGAGGTCTTCCACGATCTGGGTCGCTACGTACAATACGAACCCCGCCGACACGCCACTCAACACCATTCCCGCAAATCCACCTGACCGCAAAAACCTTAAGGAAACGGATGCAGCAACCAAAACCATCGCGGTCAGCAGGGCTGGCCGCGCGAGCAATGATTGGAACCTCAGGCGATACCGTGTCGCATCGAGGCCGGCAAGCTCCAGTCCGCGCACGACCGAGGGGAGTGCCCAGAAGGACACAGCCTGGCTTTGCCCCACCGACCCCCGCAATTGTTCGCGCGAGACGGAAGTGGCCAGCAGATAGCGTTCCATCTGCTGCGGTTCGTTGTCGACGGTGAGCACGCGAACGTTCTCGAACCGCCAATGGTTGCCCAGATGGATGGCGCGCTGCCCTTCGATCCGCTCCATGAACTTGCCGTTGGGATCGAAGGAAAACGCGGTCACGTCCACCAACGAGAAGGTGTTCTCGTCCAGCCGGGCCGCGCGCAGAATCGTTTCTCCATCGACCGAGCGTTGACGCAGCCAGACGCCCTTTTCGTTGCCGCCAACGCCGCCTCGCGAAAACAAGGACGCTTCGTAGGCTTCCGCGCGGGCCCTGAAATGGGTTGCCAACGGGTTGTACGCGACCGTCGCAAGCAGACCAATGAGCGCCGCGACAATGATGCCGGGCAGGGAGAACTGCCAGGCCGAAACGCCGGCGGCCCGCGCCACGACCAGTTCCAGCCGGCGGCTCAGGTTCAGGAAGGTCGCCAGCGCGCCGAACAGCGCTGCAAACGGCAGGATCTGCTCCGCGGTCGCGGGCGTGCGCAGCAGCGCGAGGCGGGTCAGCGCCAAAGTGGTCGCATTCGGCGCCTCACCGGAGCGGCGCATCAACTCCACCAGGTCCAGCGTGAATATCAGGATGAAGACGGTCAGGAACACGCCGAGGATCGCCTTGGCGAACCGCAGGGCGAAATAGCGACCGAGGGTGCCGACAAGGAACGTCATGACCGGCGCAGCTTCATCGACAACTGCGCCATCTGCGTCACGATGGCGCCAGGATTGATGGCCCGGAGCTGCCGGGTCAGGCCGAGGCGGTTGGAAACCGCCGTGAGTCCATCGACGGCTCTGACCAGGACCTGCGGCCTGTCCTGCGTCCACCAAGAGTAGGTGGCGGCCATGCCGACAGCCGCGATGGGCACGACATACATCATGGCGATGCCGAACGAACCGCGCGCGCCGAGACTGGATGCCCAAAATCCGGCGATGCGCAGCAGCAAGACCGCGATGCCGGCGGCCGCCATGGCCGCGCCGCGTCCCTGTCGCGTGGTCCGGGCGCTGCCGAGTGCGGCGAAGGCGATGGCGAGCATGGCAAACGCATACAGCGGTTGCACGAAACGCTCGTGCAGTTCGGCGCGGAAGCGGCCGATCTGCCATTTGACGTAGAATTCCTCCTTGTCGAGCGTCATCAACTCCCAGGTTGTCCGTTCCCGGGGCTTGTACACGATCTTCTCGTTCTCGCCGCCGAACTGGTCCATGTCGAACGCATAGCGTTCGAAATAGACGAGCGCGGATTCCTTGCGCGCCTTGTCCTGACGCTGAAGGCTGCCCTTCTCCAGCAGGAAATACTGAAGGCCGTCGACCTCGACCATCCGCCCGCGTTCGGCGAGGTAGGTCGTCACCATGTTCGCATTGCGCCTGTCCTGGAACATGATGCCCAGAAGTATGCCGTTTGGCCCTTTTTCCTTGTAGTGAAAGGTTATCCCGGCATCGAGCGTGACGAACTTTCCTTCCTGGACGAACTGGGTGATCAGGTCGGCGCGCATCTTCACCACCAGATCGCGCAGCGAGCGGAAGCTCTCCGGCATGACCTTGATGGTGATCAGGCCGACCAGCATGGCCGTCGCCAGCGTCAACGTCAGGAACGGGCGCAGGATCTTCATGGGCGGCACGCCGGCCGCGCTCATCACGATCAGTTCGCTGTCGCCGTTGAACTTGTTCAGGGTGTAGACGATCGAAATGAACAGCGCGAGTGGCGCGATGATCATGATCAGGGCCGGAATCGAGAGCAGGGTGATGTACAGGAACAGCAGCACCGACTGGCCCTTGCCGGTGATCAGATCGAGTTCCTTCAAGGCAGACGAAATCCAGATCACGCCCGTAAGCGCGCAAAGGCAGAGCAGGAAGGCGCTGACGGCCGTCCTGAAAATGTACCTTTCGAGGATCTGCATCCCTTTAGACCGTAGCCCCCAATGCTGCCCCGTGCCCGGCGCATGATCGAATCCAAGCGGGCGTTGAAGGCATTGATATGGCAGAGCCGGCCCAATGTCCGGCGCATTCCGCGCGCGCGGGCGAACTAGCCGGCGGCTGTGGCAAAAAAACCCGTGTTGAACTCGCGGGTTAGATGCCTTTTTCTGGTGATGTCACGAATCGGTCGCGTCGGGTCCGGAATTTCCCGAGCTTCGCCGCGCCATCGACCTACAGGAATCGTCCATGTCGCGCGGCCCGAGATTGTCTTTCGCCTCCCCCGATTCCGGCCTCCATCCGGTGGTTGTCTTGTTCGTCGGCGACGATCTCGCGTTGCCAAAGGCCGCCGGGCGGCTCGGTCCGGGTTTCCCCGCCCTGTTCAAGACAGCCTGTGACGGGGAAGGCTACAAGGGCAAGGCGGGGTCGACACTGGATCTGGTCGCTCCGGCCGGCGTGCCGGCGAACCGCGTGATCGTGGTGGGAACAGGGGGCGACGGGGACCGCGCCAAGGGCGACTGGATCGGCATCGGCGGCAAGGTTATGGGCAAGGTGCCGGCCGGCCGTGCCGTCAGCGTGCTGTTCGATGCGCCCGGAGCGGATGCGCCGGCGGCGGCGGACTTCGCGCTTGGCATCGGGCTGCGCGCCTACAGGTTCGATCGATACAAGACGAAAAAGAAGCCTGATGAAGAGAATGGAGCGGCGGGCGACGTCTCCGTGCACCTGACCGACTTCGCCGGGGCCAAGAAGGCGGTGAAGAGCCGGGACGCGGTGCTGGACGGCGTCAACATCGCACGCGATCTCGTCAACGAGCCGCCGAACGTGCTGACGCCGAAGGAATTCGCCGCGCGCGCCGCGCAGTTGAAGAAGGTCGGCGTCGACGTTGAAATCCTTGGCGAAAAGGAGATGAGGAAGCTCGGCATGGGCGCCCTTCTCGGGGTCGGTCAGGGCTCGGTTCAGGAAAGCCAGCTTGCGATCATGCGCTGGAACGGCACCAAGGATTCCAAGGCCGCGCCGGTGGCTTTCATCGGCAAGGGCGTGGTGTTTGACACAGGCGGCATCTCGATCAAGCCGGCCGCCGGCATGGAGGACATGAAGGGCGACATGGCGGGCGCGGCCTGTGTCGTCGGGCTGATGCATGCGCTCGCGGCCCGCAAGGCGAAGGTCAATGCCCTGGGTGCCATTGGCCTCGTGGAAAACATGCCGGACGGCGCGGCGCAGCGCCCGGGGGACATCGTCACGTCCATGTCGGGCCAGACCATCGAGATCATCAACACGGACGCGGAAGGTCGCCTCGTGCTGGCCGATGTGCTCTGGTACGTGCAGGACCGGTTCAAGCCGAAGTTCATGGTGAACCTTGCGACGCTGACCGGGGCGATCATGGTCGCCCTCGGCAAGGAATATGCCGGCCTCTTTTCCAACAACGACGACCTCGCCGGCCGGCTGTTCGAGGCGGGCGGCAAGACCGGGGAAAAGGTCTGGCGCATGCCGCTCGGCCCCGAATACGACAAGATCATCGATTCAAAGTTCGCCGACATGAAGAATTCGGGCGGACGTTTCGGCGGATCGATCACGGCGGCGCAGTTCCTCCAGCGCTTCGTCAATTCTGTACCCTGGGCGCATCTCGACATCGCCGGCACCGGCATGGATGCGGCCTCGACCGACATCAACCGCTCCTGGGGCAATGGCTGGGGCGTGCGCCTGCTCGACCGGCTGGTGGCGGATCATTATGAAGGCTAGACGCCCAGTCTGGGCGCTTTTCATGCTGGCCGCGTGCATCGGCGCGGTCCATGCCCAGCAGCCGCGCCCGCACCGCGGCGTCGATATCGCCGCTGATTGCGCCCCGTGTCATGGCGTCGACGGCATCGCCAAGGAGCGGGACGTGCCGCATCTGGCTGGCCAGAACGCCGGCTATCTCTACAACCAGATGAAGGCGTTCCAGTCCGGCAAGCGGCCGCACAAGGAGATGCGGTTCATGTCGCGCCCGCTCACCGAGGCCGAGATGCAGGCGATTGCGGAGTTCTACGCCACTCTGCCGCCGCGCTGACCGGCAGACGGTCCGCCTTCCGCCTCAAGCAGCGTGCCTGCGCAGGTCAAGCTTGCGTCTCGGCAAGGTCTGGCATGCATTTTGATCCCTGCGTCGCCAAGCGGGCCGACAACGCTCCATGAACCATGAAATGGCACAGACGCTGTGCCTTTGCGGAACAGGGAACGGTCGCCCCCGGAACGAACTGGGGTGACGGATGCTGACGACGGTACTGAACAAGAGTGCTGGATCTGACCTGACACGGATGTCCGGGAGCCAGCATGCCGGGTTCACCGTGGCGGTGCGTCGGGACGTGGGGCATGCCGTGGCCGTCGCGGCGCGCCTGCTGCAGGGTGGCAGCGCCACTGTCTTTCAGTCCGCCGTGTGGGTCGAGGCTTTTGCCCGAACCGTTGCGGCGGAGCGCGGGTGCGCCTTTTTCATGGTCGAGGTTCGCGCCACGGAAAGTGGCCGCCCGGTCATGCTCCTGCCTTTCCTTCTGCGGGAGCGTCGGGGATTCAGGCTCCTGGAAGTCCCGGATTTCGGGCTCGCGGACTACGTGGCGCCGATGTTTGCGCGCGGCTTCGATCCGGATCGCCAGACGATGCACCGGATCTGGGCGCAAGTCCGGGCTGTTCTCCCGAAGGCCGATGTCGTCCGCTTCGTGAAGATGCCGGGAGAGGTCGGCGGTCGCGTGAACCCGCTGGTTCGGCTTTCCGGGACCCGTTGCAGTTCCTTGACCGCCTGGGGTGTAGACTTGGGGCCTGTTGAGACGATCTGGCGCGATGCCATCGCCTGCGACAAGCGTCGGGCGGATCTGGACGCCCGCTGGCGCAAGCTGAACAAGCGTGGCGTGGTCGAGTTCCGAACGGCATCGACGGAAGCGGATGCGGATGCCTTCTTCGAGACCATGGTGCAGCAGCGCTCGGAACGGTTCAGGGCGCTGAATTTTCCCAACGCACTGGACAAGCCGGAAATCCGTGACCTCTACCGGTCTCTGCTGCGCCCGGGCGAGCCGGCATCTCCTGCCGTGGTCCAGGCCCTGCTGGTCGATGGCCGGATCGTTGCGACGGGCTACGGTCTGGTCGGCAACGGCGCGTTCCACATGATCTTCCCGACCTTCCAGGCCGAGACCTGGCGCAACTATTCGCCGGGTCTGCAACTCTTCCGCAAGAGCATGGAATGGTCGGCCCGAAAGGGGCTCCGATACTACGATTTCACGGTGGGTTCAGAAGGTTTCAAACGCGATTTCGGGGCCAGAGAACAGCCATTGTTCGAGCGCTACGAAGCGCTGAGCTTCGCCGGGCTTCTGCCAGTCGGCTACGTCGCGTTGCACCGTTTCATTCGCACACAACCGTGGCTGGCATCGCTCTTGCGTGCCGTCAAGTCGATGTTCATGTCCGGAGGCCGCTGAAATGAGCACATTCGTTGCCGATTCGACCGCCGTTGCGCCGCATCGCTACGCCGTCCTGGATGCCTGGCGCGGCATCTGCGCGCTGCTGGTCACGGTGGTGCACATCCCGCTGGCGCATCGCTGGCTCGGCGCGCAGTGGTTCGAGAACATGCAGATGTTCGTCGATTTCTTCTTCGTTCTGTCGGGATTTGTGATGTGCCATGCCTATGGGCACAAGCTCGACGAGCCGGTCCGCTACAACAGCTTCATGATCCGCCGGTTCGGGCGCATCTGGCCCTTGCACGCGGCAATCCTGGCGGGATTTGTCCTGCTGGAACTGGTAAAGCTGGGTGCGCAGGTCGGGCTCAAGCTGCCGATGGATGGCGAGGCGTTCACCGGACCGCGTTCCGTCGCGACGCTGGTGTCGAATGTCTTCCTGACCCAGTCGTTCAACCTGCATGGCATGACGAGCTGGAACGGACCGGCCTGGAGCATCGGGGTCGAGTTCTACGCCTACATGGTGTTCGGACTGGTCGTGTTCTACGCCGGGATGCGGACCGCTGCCTTTGCGGCGCTGGCAACGGTCGGGCTCGCCGGCGTGGGGCTCTTTGCTCCAAACTGGATATTCACGACACACGACTACGGGTTCTTCCGCTGCCTGTTCGGCTTCTTCACTGGCTGCCTGGTCTATCAGGCGGTGCAGAAGGGACGACCGGCCTGGTCCGGGGTCACCGCGGAAGTCGCGGCTGTGATTGTCCTTGTCGCCTTCATGCTGCTGACCGGACGGAACGCCACAAGTCTTGCCGCGCCGATCGTTTTTGCCGGCGTCGTGTATGTCTTCGCGTTCGAGCGTGGCCCGCTTTCCGCAGCCTTGCGCACGGCGCCCGCGCAAGCGCTCGGCCTGTGGTCCTACTCGATCTACATGGTGCACATGCTGATCTTCGCGGTCGAGAAGATCGCCCTTTCGGTGGGCGAAAAGGTTGCGGCGCTCAAGCTGACCTCGGTGGTGACACCGACCGGCAAGTTCTGGACGTTCAACAACGGCGTGCTGGACACCGGCTTCTTCGCGATGCAGATCGCCCTGACGCTGCTTGCTTCCGCCATCACCTATCGGCTGATCGAGGAACCGGCACGACGCTGGTTCGCCCGTCTGGCCGACGCCTACGAGCGCAAGCATGCCCCGTCGCCGCAGGGAGGCCTGCTGGCCACGCGGATGGCGGGCCTCGTGCGCTGAGGCGGCTTTCCCGCGATGCCCGTCGAGGGGCCGGGACGCCGGCCCTTTCGGCTGGACGCTCCGCTCGGCTATAAGACGGACATGGTCGAGGTTTGGTTTTATCATCTGACGCGCGGATCGCTGGAAGACACGTTGCCGGCGCTGGTCGAACGCACGCGGGCACGCGGCTGGAAGGCGGTGATCCGGGTCGGTACGGCCGAACGCATGGCAGCGCTCGATGATCTCCTGTGGACCTACGACGACGAGAGTTTCCTTGCGCACGGCACGGCCAGCGAGCCGGATGCGCAGGTGCAGCCAGTCCTTCTTACGACAGCCGACGGACTGCCGAATGACGCGGACGTCTTGTTTCTTGCCGATAGCGCGCCGCTGCCTGGCGAATGGCCGCGCGAACGCGTGATCATGCTGTTCGATGGCGCGGATCCGGACGCGCTCGAACATGCCCGCGCAGCCTGGAAGGAAGCGATAACACTGGTGCATCCGGTGCAGTACTGGCAACAGGACGACTCCGGTCGCTGGTCCAGGAAGGCTTAGTGCGCCCGTCCCTTCGCGATCACGGTTCTGAGTGGCTTGGGCCTGTTCGAGCCATGGCCGGCAGCGGGCATTCTCAGGACTTGCCCTTAGGCTTCGGGCGGTCCGCCCCCATGCCGATGCCCCGCACAACGGCGGTGCGACCGAATTTCGCCCGCAGAGCCTCGATCGCCCTGGCCGCGGCGACTTCACGCTTGACGTCGGTATCCACGAGATCGCCCTGATCCGCCTCGTCCAGCGGCCTGAGATCACTGACGCCGACCCCCAGCAGACGATAGCGTACCCCCGTCAGTTCGTGCCTAAGCAGGTCTCGCGCAACGTCATGGATGCGGACGGCGAGCGCTGTCGGCGGCAGGCCCGAGCGTGCGCGGGTCACGAGGCGGAAGTCCGCCGTCTTCAGCTTCACAGTGATCGAGGCGCCGCATACGCCGGAATGCCTCAGACGCGCGGCGACTTTCTCGCACAGGCGCCAGAGGATCGGAGCGAGGTCCACTTCCGTCGAAAGATCATCGTTGAACGTGGTCTCGTTCGAGACGCTCTTGATGGGGTGGGAGGGCGTGACCCGGCGGCTGTCGATCCCGCGCGACAGTCTGAAAAGGCGTCCGCCCTCGGAGCCGTAGCGCCGATACAGGTCTGCCTCCCCCACGCGGCGGAGGTCCGCAATCACCCGGATTCCGTCACGGGCGAGGCGATCCTGCATGGCGTGCCCGACACCCCAGATCAGACCGACAGGCCTGGGCGCAAGGAAGTCCAGCGCCTCATCCGTCCCGATAATCGTGAATCCGCGCGGTTTTTCCTGATCCGAGGCGATCTTGGCAAGGAACTTGTTCTGCGCCAGACCGACCGAAACCGTCAGCCGCATGTCGCTTTCGATGCGGCGCGCGAAACGCGCCAGCGTCACGGCGGGGCTTGCACCATGCAGGCGCTCGGTTCCGGACAGGTCCAGGAAAGCTTCATCAATGGACACCGATTCCACCAGAGGCGTCAGTTCGAGCATGCGGGCTTTGATCTCGCGGCCAACGGCTGAATAGAGCTCCATCCGGGGCTTGATCACGACGGCTTCAGGACAGGCCTTCAGCGCTTTGAACATGGGCATTGCGGAACGCACACCGAAGGTGCGGGCTATGTAGCAACAGGTGGAAACAACCCCGCGCTTGCCGCCGCCGACAATGACGGGCTTGTCCGCCAGCGTCGGGTTCTCGCGCTTCTCGACGGCCGCGTAGAAGGCGTCGCAGTCGACATGCGCGATCGCCAGCCGATCCCGCTCCGGATGCGTCAACACCCTCGGGCTGCCACAGCCGGGGCAGCGCGCGACGTGGTCGTTCGAGCTGGTGTCGGTCAGACAATCTCGGCAGAGGAAGCGCATGGCGCCCTCTTGCAGGAATCAGTTGGCGACCGGTCCGGCCAAGGCCAGACGCGCACGCGCCACTGCATCGGGAGCCAGGCCGGCATTGGCGGCAAACGCCAGGAGACCGGAATCGTCTGAGCAAACGAACTCCAGGACCTGCGACAGGAATCCTGGCTCGCGAGCTGCCTCGCGAAGCGTTTCCGGCTCGATTCCGGTCATCGCGAGGAAGCGCGCCAGGCGTTCGGCATCGGCCGCGATGTGGGCAAGCGCCTGAATCGCAACGGCTTCCGGGTCCAAGGTTTTCTTGAGAGTCGAGATCATTCCGCGAGCTTCGGCCTGAACGCGGGATTCCGCAATATTTAATCGTTACCTGCTAGGAAGCAGCCATGAGTGGTGCGGATGCGGTTCCGGGTGACGGGGCGATGCGCGTTGGAAGCCACGCTGGGGCAGGGCAATGAACAAGACGGTTCTGATCGTTGAGGACAATGAGCTGAATATGAAGCTCTTCAACGATCTGTTGCAGGCGCATGGAATCAAGACGTTGATGACGTCGAGCGGCGTCGAGGCGATCGAACTGGCGCGCAAGCACGTGCCCGACCTGATCCTGATGGACATCCAGCTTCCGGAGATTTCCGGGATCGAAGTGACCAAATGGCTGAAGGACGACGAGCACCTGAAGTCGATTCCGGTAATTGCGATCACCGCCTTCGCCATGAAGGGCGACGAGGAACGCATCCGCGAGAGCGGCTGCGAAGGGTATCTGTCAAAGCCGATCTCTGTCGGTAAGTTTGTTGAAACGGTGCGCGCCTATCTTGGAACCGGGTGACGCTGCGTACGCTGGCTGGTCAGGCGGCCCATTGGCCACAGCCGAGAATGAGTAGGGGAGTGCCATGACGGCGCGTATTCTTGTCGTCGACGATCTGTTTCCGAACATCAAGTTGCTGGAAACGCGCCTAACGGCCGAGTATTTCGATGTGCTGAGCGCCATGAACGGCATGCAGGCGATCGAAATCTGCGAAAGCGGAGCCTGCGACATCGTGCTGCTCGACGTGATGATGCCGGGCATGGACGGGTTCGAAGTCTGTCGTCGTCTGAAGAACTCGCCAACCACGGCGCATCTGCCGGTGGTGATCATCACCGCACTGGATCAGCCGTCCGACCGGATCAAGGGCCTGGAGGCCGGCGCCGACGACTTCCTGACGAAGCCGGTGAACGACGTTGCTCTCCTCACCCGCGTGCGTTCGTTGGCGCGACTGAAAACGCTGACGGACGAATTGCGCGCGCGCGCTGCGACATCAGCCCAGTTCGGCCAGCCGGATGCGTTGGCTTCGGCGGCTGCAGAAGATGGCCTCAACGGCCGGGTGCTGCTCGTCGACGACCGGTCCAACTCGGTCGAGCGCATGGTCGGGAGCCTGCAGCAGGTGCATACGGTATGCGTCGAGACCGATCCGCAGGCAGCCCTGATGCGGGCCGCCGAGGAAAACCACGATCTGGCGATCATCAGCCTCGGCATGGCCGGGTTTGATGCACTGCGTCTGTGCAGCCAGCTTCGCTCGCTGGAGCGGACGCGCAACCTGCCTGTCCTGGTGCTTGCCGATCTCGACGACGACCAGCGCGTGCTCAAGGCGCTGGATCTCGGCGTCAACGACTATCTGACCCGCCCCATCGACAGGAATGAACTGGTGGCGCGCGTTCGCACGCAGATTCGGCGCAAGCGCTACGCGGATCGGCTCCGGCAAAACGTGCAGTCGTCCATGGAGATGGCGATCATCGATCCACTGACGAAGCTGCACAACCGTCGCTATCTCACGAGCCACCTTGCGGCCATGCTGAACGACGGCATGGCGCGCGGAACCGCCGTGACGCTCGCGGTCATCGACGTCGACTTTTTCAAGAAGGTCAACGACACCTACGGCCACGACGCCGGTGATGAGGTCCTGGTGGAGACCGCCGCACGGCTGCGCCGCAGTCTTCGCGGCATCGACATCCTGGCGCGCTTCGGCGGCGAAGAATTCGTCGTCGCGATGCCGGACACTGATCGCTTCGCGGGTGTGCGTGTCGCCGAACGCCTGCGCGCATCGATCGAAGGGCAGCCCTTCACCATCCACAAGGGTGCGCGACAGATCAGCATCACCGCCTCGATCGGCGTCGCCACCGCTTCGGAGCCGACGACGACTGCGGACACGCTCGTGAAGCGCGCCGATGAAGCGCTGTACGAGGCGAAGCGCTCGGGACGTAACCGGGTGATCGAAGCGGCCGCCTGACGGCCGCATTTATCTTAATTTCGCCAAGACCTTAAGGTAAACGGCAGATGAAGGCGATTCCCGTCGCCTGAAGCCTTGCCGTGCACGCAAGGGCGTGTAATTTCCCTACAACGGCGCTGCGTTCTGCGTACAAGCTCGCGCCGAGCAATAGCCCTGCGGAGATGCCTGGGTCCGCCGCAACTCCCAGGTCCGTGGGGCTTGGCCGGCCTGGAGACGGATTGGAGTGGCCTCCTCGTCCGTCTCCGGCCGGCCGCCTCTTGCCTCTTTCAACAATCAACAACAAAAAAGGCGCCCTGCGGCGCCTCTCACTCTGCTTTCTCAGGCCGATCTTACTTGATCTTGCCTTCCTTGAACTCAACATGCTTGCGCGCGACCGGGTCGTACTTCTTGAGCGAGAGCTTTTCAGTCGCGGTCTTCGCGTTTTTCTTGGTCACGTAAAAGAAGCCGGTGTCGGCGGTGGAAACCAGCTTGATCTTGATTGTCGCGGACTTGGCCATCGGTCTCAATCCCCCGGCCTGTCGCCGGCTTTCGGGTCAAAAGATAAGGGCCGGACGTTCGCACGCCCGGCACGTGCCGGCGCTTATGGCGACTGGGGGCTGCCAAGTCAAGCCTGTCCGCGTGCAAGTCTCCAGCCCACAAGCGCAGCGTAGGCTGCGATCAGGGCGCCCATTGTCAGCGGGAAGCCGACGCTTCCCAGCGCATCCATGCCCGCGCCCACATAGGGCGGGCCGGCAATCAGGCCGAAGGAATAGAGCATGACAAAGGCGGCGTTGGCCTGGGCGATGTCCGCGCCGCTGAACCTTGCGCCGAGGTGCGCCAGTCCGACCGTATAGATCGCGCCGATGATGCCGCCCCAGAAGAAGAGCAGGACAGCCTGGGGCAGGGGCATTGTCGACACCGCAGGCATGAGTGCGCAGCCCAATGCCCCGAACAGCGAACAGGCGAACAGGACAATGCGGCGGTCAATGCGATCGGAGAGGGCGCCGAGGGGGATCTGGAACGCAAGATTTCCCAGGACGGTCCATGTGATCAGCAAGGCTGCGTCCGGTTCGGAAAGGCCGATGCGCAAGCCGTAAAGCGGCAACTGGCTGAACGCGCCGGTTTCCACCGCGCCGAACACCAGTGCGGCGATGGTCGCCACCGGTGCGGCGGCCACCAGCGGTCCAAGGCGCATGCGACCATGGGCGGCCAGGTCCGGCGGGGATTTTGGCGCCAAAGCCAAGGGCGCCAGCGCGGCGAGGAACAGCGCGCTGGTGACGAGATAGGGCGCC
>DAOMXN010000026.1:0-17844 GCA_035437025.1 Beijerinckiaceae bacterium
GGCGCCATCAGCGATGGCCCGGCCACCAGCGCGCGTCCCGCGGCGTCGTGAGCCTGCCTTTCGGATCCCGCCCTGACTCGGTCAGAGTCGGTCCGCGCCCGACCGAAGCGACGGGATCGCGCCATTTCAGCCTTGTTCGATCAGGCCGGAACCATACTCTACCCCCCTTGCTGTCGCGTGCCGGCGAACCTTCGCCTCGGGAGCCTTGAACCATGCTGATCGCCCATGATCCTGTCCGCGCCTTCGTGCCCTATCCCGCGACGGCGGTCGCCGGCACGGCCTCCGGCCCGCTCGCGAGCCTCAGCTTCGGCGTCAAGGACATTTTCGACGTCGCCGGTTATCCGACCGGCTGCGGCAACCCGGTGAAGCTGGCCGAATCCGGCCTGCGCGCCACACACGCACCGGCGGTTCAGGCCCTGCTTGACGCTGGCGCGAGCTTTCTGGGCAAGACCCATACGGAAGAGCTTGCCTGGTCGCTCTACGGCACCAATGTGCATTTCGGAACACCGGTCAACCCGGCAGCGCCATCGCGTGTTCCCGGGGGCTCTTCTTCCGGATCGGCCAGCGCAGTCGCGGCCGGCCTCTGCGACATCGCCCTTGGCTCCGATACGGGTGGCTCGGTGCGTGCTCCCGCCAGTTTTTGCGGCATCTATGGGCTCCGGCCAAGCCATGGAAGCGTTTCTCTCAGTGGCTGCATGCCGCTTGCGCCGAGCTTCGACACCTGCGGATTCTTCGCGCGGGACGCCGCCACCATGCTGGCGACGGGGCGCGTGCTGATCCGTGACGCCCACGTCCCGGCGACGCGCCTGCTGATCGCCGCCGATCTGTTCGACAGGCTCGCGCCCGCCGTCACCGACGCGCTGGCGCCCAGGCTCGCCGCCATTCACGCCCTTCTGGGAAAGGGCGAGACGACCAGGGTCTACACGCAGCCGATCGACCCGCTCTACACGGCCTTCCGCCACCTCCAGAGCCGTGAAGTCTATGCCATTCATGGCGGCTGGGTGGAGAAGCATCATCCCCCATTGGGCCCGGCCATCGCAGGTCGCTTCGACTTCGCGCGCGCCGTCACGGACCGACAGGTAAGCACCGCCCGGGCGATGCGCATAGAATTCGCGGCGCACATGCAGGCGCTGCTTGCCAACGGAGGCGTGCTTGTCGCCCCGACAGTGCCGGGACCAGCGCCAAGGCTCGACGACAGCGAGGACACCCTCGACCGCTATCGCCACGAGGCCATGGTGTTCCTCCAGCCTGCGGGCCTTGCCGGCCTGCCGCAACTCGTGCTGCCGGCTGGAACGGTGGACGATGCACCGGTCGGAATCTCGCTGATCGGCGCGCGCGGCAGCGACCTTGCCCTGCTGGAGCTGGCGGATCGGCTCGGCTGAGCCGGGCAGCGGCTCAGCGAAAATGAGACGCTTGGATATTGGCCTTCCGCAGTTCCAGCGACAGCTTTCGTCAGGCGCGTCCCTGGGGCGCGTGTGGAGGCGCGCAGAGGGAAGTCCGGCGTGGTTGCCTGGAGCACTCTCGGCGTCATAGGGAGGAAACAATGCGCAAGTCTTTGCTCGGTGCGGTTGCTCTGGCTGCTCTCATGCTGCCGGGAGCCGCCTATGCCCAGTCCGGAACAATCAAGATCGGAATTCTTGTGGCGCTCGAGGGCGCCTTTGCCGTCGGCGGCCAGGATGGCGTCCGCAATGTCGAACTCGCCCTTAAGCAGGTGAACAACACCATTGCGGGCAAGAAGGTCGAGACGGTCGTCGCCCCGACCGACACGAAGCCGGACACGGCCGTCCGCATGGCCCGCAAGCTGATTGAGCAGGACAAGGTCGATCTGATCATCGGCCCGCTCTCCGGCTCCGAAGGCATCGCCATGCGCGATTATGCCAAGACCATTCCCGGCAATGTCGTGATCAATGGCGTTTCCGGTGCTCTGGAGACAACCTGGGTGGATCCGGCGCCGAACTTCTACCGGTTCAATCTCGATGGCGGACAATGGGGTTACGGTCTCGGCAGCTATGCGTTCAAGACCAAGGGCTACAAGAAGGTTGCAGCGATCACTGCGGACTATTCCTTCGGCTACACGAATTTCATGGGTTTCGCGGTCGACTACTGCAAGGCAGGGGGCGACATCGTTCATCGCTTCTGGCAGCCCCTCGGTCAGGCTGACTTTGCCGGCATCATCGCGCAGTTGCCGGACAACGTCGATGCGATCTATCTCGGCCTGGGCGGTACCGATGCGATCAACTTCCTAAACCAGTACCAGCAGGCCGGCGAAAAGACCAAGCTGATCGGCGGCACGATCCTGGCCGATCAGACCGTCCTCACGGCGCGCGGCCGCGCCAAGGAAATCCTCAAGGGCACCCCCGTCTCCGGTCCGTTCGCGACGGATGATTCCAGCCCGGCATGGCAGGCCTACATGAAGCTGTACCAGGACGCCTGGCCGGCCAATCAGCGCCTGCCCTCCCCCTCGCTCTTCGGCCTTGGCTACTACACAGCGACTCTCGCGGCGATCAAAGGCCTTGAGGCTGCCGGCGGCGATCTGTCCAACGGACAGGCCAAGTTCAAGGAGGCCCTGAATAAGCTCCAGCTTGACAGCCCGGTGGGCAAGATCAGCCTCAACGAGAACCGTCAGGCCAGCGGCACGGTCTTCATCAATGAGGTCGTGGATGGGCCCGACGGCAACCTCACCACCAAGAATGTGGCGAAGTTCGAGAACGTCACCCAGACTTTGGGCATGACGGTGGCCCAGTTCCGCGCGCTCGGACTGCCTTCGCGCACCGTGGTCGATTGCGCCAAGCTGCGCTCAGGCGGCTAGTCGGAATTCCGACTTTCGAAACGGGGCGGGCGATTGGCCGAACACGGTCATTCGCCCGCGCCGAACAGCCGACAAGTCGGATCACTTCTGGCCTTCGGGGGCTCGCCCGTGACCCTGATCAGCTATCTTTCCAGAACGCACTTCGCCGAAGCCGCGATCGAGGATGCCCTTCCGGAGGAACTCGGTCAGGTGTCACGCGCCCTGCTGCTCGTCGACGATGATGACGCGGCAAATCTTGCGGCTTCACGGGTCCAGGACGCCCTGACCGGAATCTCGCTCAGCGTCGTCAGGGCCCGTTCCAGAGTTGCACCGGCGGTGATGATAGCCCGGCTTCTGGAAGCCTTGACCGACATTCAGTCAAACACACTGATTGCAGTCGGCGGACCTGAGGCCATTGGTCTGGCCAGGCTATGCGCCGAAAGGGCGCGGCGAAGCGGCGCTCACCTCAAGGTTGTCGCTGTGCCGGCTGGAATCAGCGACTTCGGTCTTTCAAGGCGCGTGCGGTCGAGCCAGGGCCAGTACCTGGCATGCCCCCGGCCCGACTGCATTGTCGCGGATCCGACGGTGCTCAAGCCGGTCGAAAGCCGCCGGCTGGCTGCTTCGGCGATGGAAGTGCTGGTGCACGCCGTCGAGGCCTATGCCAGCCCCGGCTACAACCCGCCGGCCGACGCCATGGCGGCGGATGCCGTGCGACGGATCACGCACTGGCTGCCCCGTGCATTGGCAGACCCTTCGAATTCCGAAGCGCTGCGAGAGTTGCTGGCTTCCGCGCTGACTGCCGGTCTGGCGCTCGAAAAAGCCTTTGGCGGTGTCGATGCCTTCGCGGTTCCCATTCATGCCGAGCTTGGTTCCGGACTGTTGCACGGCGCCGTTCACGGCCCGCTGATGGCGGCCATGGCCGAGTTCAATGGCGAGGCTGTCGGCGAACGCTACACGACCATGGCGGGATATTTCGCCAACACCGATCACCGAGCGCATTTCAGTGCGGAGATCGGTGCGTTCGCGCGTAACGTCGGCATGCCCGCGACCCTGAGGGAGATCGGCGTCGACCGGTCGCAACTCGGGCGCCTTGCCGAAGTTGCCGCCAACGATCCTGCGGCGCTCGCAAATCCGCGGCGGCTGACGTCTGGCGATTGCCGTCGGATCCTTGAGGCGGCCTGGTGATGCGGGCACTGGCAAACATTCCTGGGTCGAATGGTCGGATTGCGCCGCCAACCCTATTGTCACCGCCCGCACCCATTCTACTATTGTATAAAGCCGCCCAAAGAGCGCGGGGAGGAAACGGATGAGTCTCGCCCACGCAGTCGCGCATGGTGCGTTTGGTCGCGCATGTCTTTACGAACTCGACAGGCCGATGGTTCCTCACGCGCATCGCGAAGGACACCTGATCTTCCACGTCAGCGGACCGGCGGCCACGGTTGTCGTCGATGGTAAGGTCCTGCCACTCGATCCGCTACGAGCAACCGCCATCAGCCCGTGGCAGCCGCATCATTTCGTGCCCATAAGCCGTCGGGAGACCACTCTCACGCTCGTTCTCTACATCCGGCCCGGATGGTTCGTCGATGCAAGCCCGACCGCTTTCGAAATCCTGCGGTTTGGACGATCAACCGTTGAAATGAGTGATCACATCCGCCGTCTTGTGCTGGAGACGGCGCGCCTGCTGGGAGCACATGGCGGCGAACATGGCATGTTCGAGGATCGCCTGGGCGCGCTGACACAGGCGTCCTTCGATCAGACCTGGCAGTGGACCGGAAACGCCGATGCCCGCGCGCAACGTCCGGCGGCCCTCCGCGACTTCCGCCTGCGCAGGGCAATCAACATCCTGAGCGACAATCTGAGCGAAACACTCGATCTGGCCGAGGTCTCCCGCGCCTCCGGCCTGTCGCGCCCGCATTTCTTCAAGCTTTTCCGCGAGCAGATGGGATTGCCACCGACGATATTCATCAACGCGCTGAGGATGGAGCGCGCGATCGAGCGGCTGGCCCGCGGCGAGGAAACGGTCTCCGAGATCGGGCTTGATCTGGGCTTCGCCACGCCCGCCAGTTTCTCGCGGTTCTTTATTGCCAATGGCGTTGTGCCTCCCACGGCCTATCGGCGCAGCGTCATCGGACTGGCGCACTGAACGATGCGGAGGAGACGAAACTAAGATCAGACGCTTGGATAAGAGACAAGACGTTCGGGAAACGACAGTCCGGCTTTCTGTCTCTAGGGTACCGGCGTCTCTGGCAGTCGCTCACAACAGGAATCTCCCGGATCCGTCGAAATGGACGATTTCATCAGGCGCCACCCTTTCTGGAGCCTTGTAGCCATTCTCGCCGTGGCCGCCCTTCTCTGGCTGGTGCTGGCGCCCTGGCCGCCCGAGCTCGTGGCGCTCTGGGGACGCAAGCAGATCTTTCTCAACGCACTGCTCGGCGGCATCACGCTGGGTGCGCTGTATTTCCTCGTTGCCGCGGGTTTCACGCTCATTTTCGGGCTGATGCGTGTCGTCAATCTGGCCCACGGTTCGCTGTTCCTGATCGGCGGCTATCTCGGCTACGAGATCGCGACCGCCTCGGGATCGTGGCTGCTGGCTTTCCCGATCGTGTTCGTCATCGTGGCGGTGATCGGTCTGCTGATGCAGCGGTTCATCTTTTCCAAGATGGAAGGCGAGGAACTGCGCCAGACACTCGTCAGCATCGGCCTGTCGATTGTCTTCGCCGATCTGATGCTCTGGTGGTGGGGTGGACAGTCCTATTCCATTCTTGCGCCGCAGTTCCTGCAGGGGCCGATGGAGCTGCCGATCATCAACAACGTCAACGCCACGACCGGAGCGGTGACCTGGCTGAGGTATCCGGCGGTGCGCGTCTGGATCCTGGTCGCGGCGATCATCACCGGCCTGGCCATGTGGCTGGTGCTGAACCGCACCCAGCTTGGCATGCTGATCCGCGCCGGTGTCGATGATCGGGAAATGCTTGCTGCCTCCGGCGTGCGAATCCAGCTGGTGTTTCTCGCGGTGTTCGGGTTTGGCGCTGGACTTGCCGGCGTGGCCGGCATCATCGGAGGCACGTTCCAGTCGCTGTCACCGGGCGAGGATACGCGCTTCCTGCTCGCCAGCCTTGTGGTGGTCATCGTCGGCGGCATGGGATCGATCGCCGGCGCGGCGCTTGGCGCCTTGATCATCGGAGTGACCGAGCAGATGGGTTTTGTCTATGCGCCCACCTACTCTGTCGTGTTCACGTTCCTGATCATGGCTGCGGTTCTGGCGTTTCGGCCGCAGGGCCTGTTGGGAACGGGGCGCTAGCCGATGTCAGTCACTGACCCGGCCCCTCGATTTGTCACCCGCTCCGAGCAGCGGATGTGGTTTGAGCGCATTCCCGTGGTCTGGTGGATTGTCGGTCTTGCCCTGCTCCTGCTGCCATTGGTCGCCAACAACTTCTGGCTGTTCCAGGTCATGGGCTGGAGCTTCATCCTTGGGATGATCGGTCTCAGTCTGATGTTCCTGGCCGGCTATGGCGGCATGGTCAGCCTGCTTCAGATGTCGATCGCCGGCATGGCAGGCTACATGGTCGCGATTCTCGGACAGTCCGGGACAGCCACGGTCAGTCTCGGTCTGGCCTGGTGGATCGTGCTGCCGACCGCCCTCCTGATTGCCGCGCTGTTCGCGACGATTGCCGGCGCTCTGTCCGTGCGCACCGAAGGCATCTACACCATCATGATCACGCTCGCGATTGCGGCGGCGTTCTTCTACTTCACCCGGCAGAATTACACGATCTTCAACGGCTATTCCGGGTTCAACCTCGTCCTTCCGCCCAAGCTTTTCGGCGTGAACTGGCGCGATCCGATCCCGTTCTACTACCTGAGCCTGGGGTGCGCGACGCTCAGTTACGGCGCGGTCGTCTACATTGCCCGCTCGCCGTTCGGCCTGGCCTTGCAGGGCGTGCGCGACAACCCCCGCAGGATGGCCGCGCTCGGGTTCAACGTCACGGCCCATCGCGTCGCCGCCCATGCGCTGGCGAGTGTCTTCGCCTCTGTCGGCGGCATCCTGCTGGTCTGGCAGAATGCACAGATCGCGCCGGGAACGATCGGCATATCCGCTGCGATCGATGTGCTCGTTGTCGCCGTGGTCGGCGGCATGCGACGGCCGCTCGGCCCCTTCATCGGAGCACTGATCTACGTTGTGCTCCAGGTGTTCTCACCGGACATCCTCGGCTTCTTTGGCTTCGCGGCGGATCGGTTCAAGCTCATCATCGGCCTGGGTTTCCTCGCGGTTGTCCTGTTCTCGCCCGACGGCGTCCTCGGCATCTGGGACCACTGGCGTGCGCGCGAGGCGCGGCGCAAGGCCGAGGCGCCGGGAGGCTGGGCATGAACGCGCCGCTGCCCCCCGCACAGATGAGCGCCATCGGCGCGCGCAACGCCAGTTCCGGCAACGCGCTCGAATTGCGCGGCATAACCAAGATGTTCGGGGCGCTTGCCGCGATTTCCGACGTGACGCTGTCGGTCCGGCCGGGCGAAAGGCGCGCGGTGCTTGGCTCGAATGGCGCCGGCAAGACCACGCTGTTCAATTGCATTACGGGCGACTTCCTGCCCAGCGCAGGCTTCATCCGCTTCTTCGGCGAGGACGTGACGATCTTCCCGCCGCATGAGCGAATTCGGCGCGGATTGCGCCGGACCTATCAGATCTCGTCGCTCTTCACTGGCCTGAGCGTGATGGACAATGTCTATCTCGCTTGCCGCGGGGTATCCCGCAACCGCTTCTCGCTCATCCGGCCCCGGCGTGACGATGCACTGATGCATGCGGCCGAGATACTTGTCGAGGCCGTGCACCTGACAGCGGAACGGGACCGTCCGGTTGGCGAACTCGCCTACGGACAGCAGCGTCAGCTGGAGATCGCGCTCGCCCTTTCCGGCGCCCCGCGGTTCATCCTGTTCGACGAGCCGGCGGCCGGATTGTCGCCGACCGAACGGCGCGATCTCGTCCATATCCTTTCCTCGCTGCCCGCGCATATCGGCTACATCATCATCGAGCACGACATGGACGTGGCGCTGCGCGTCGTCGAGAGCGTGACGATGATGCATAATGGTCGAATCTTCAAAGAAGGGCGCCCGGAGGAGATCGAGGACGACCCCGAAGTGCAGGAACTCTATCTCGGAGGCGGCCATGAGTGAGCGCGCGCCCCGGGTTCCTGGCGCATCCCAGCCGATCCTTCAGCTTCAGGGCCTCAACGTGTTCTACGGGCGCAGCCATGCCTTGCAGGGCGTGGATCTGACGCTGCATTCCGGCGTGCTGTCCGTCGTCGGGCGGAATGGCATGGGCAAGACCACGATGTGCAAGACCATCATGGGCCTTGTGAAGGCCACTTCCGGTTCGATCCGCTTCATGGGCGAGGAACTGTTGGGCCGCACGCCGGCGGAGATCGCGCGCAAGGGCATAGGCTATGTGCCGCAGGGACGACGCCTTTGGCGTTCCCTGACGGTGGACGAGCACCTCCGGCTGATGTCCACCGGAAAGGGCAGTTGGACGCCTGAGCGCATCTATGAGGTCTTTCCCCGCCTCGCGGAACGTCGTCGCAACGGCGGCGGACAGCTTTCCGGCGGCGAACAGCAGATGCTTGCGATCAGCCGGGCCCTGCTCATGAATCCGAAACTCCTGATCATGGACGAGCCAACCGAAGGCCTTGCCCCGGTGATCGTCGCGCACGTCGAGGAGACACTGGTGCGCCTCGCCGATGAGGGCGATGTCTCGATCCTGGTGATCGAGCAGAACATTGGCGTCGCCACGCAGATGTCGGATCCTGTGGCCATCATGGTCAATGGGCGCATCCACCAGGTGATCGCCTCGCAGACCCTGGCTGCGGACCGCGACCTTCAGCAGCGTCTGCTCGGTGTCGGACGCCACAGTCATGACGAGACCGACGTCGCCGCAGGCGATGCCGGGCGCGCGCGATCAGCCGATCCCGCCCAGCCGGTCAACCAGGGGCCGATCCGCGTCTACAACGCCAATCCAACGCTGCCGACGCGCTGGTCGCAGGACATTCCTGCCGCACGGATCGAGGCGGCTGCGCGCACGATCTCCAGGCCAACCCTGGCGACCATAGACGGACGGCGCGTCGGCGACATCTCGCCGCTTGCCGCTCGGACGCCCCAGGAACCGCATGTCATTGTCGCGGGGACCCTCGATACCAAGGGCGACGAGCTGCGCTACATCCGCGACATCATCAAGGCTGCGGGACTTCGCACGCGCCTGGTCGATCTGTCGACGAACGGTCGCAACCAGGGGGCCGATGTCTCGGCGCAGGAAGTGGCCCTCGCCTCGCCCAAGGCCTCCGCCGGCATCGCCTCGGGGGACCGCGGGACGGCCGTCGCCGCGATGACCGAGGCTTTCCGCGCCTGGGTGGAGCGGCAGCAGAACGTCGCAGGGATCATAGCCGCCGGCGGCTCCGGCGGAACCGCCATCGCGACAGCCGGCATGCAGGTGCTGCCTTTCGGCGTGCCAAAGATCATGATCTCGACCATGGCCGCCGGGAACGTCGCCGCCTATGTGGGGCCGACGGACATCACGATGATGCATTCCGTGACCGATGTTCAGGGGCTCAACCGCGTATCACGCGCAATACTCGGCAACGGCGCCCATGCGATGACAGCCATGGCGCGCGGCTGGATCGAGCGTCAGGCCTCGCGCAACACGCCCGTGGCCGGACTGCGCCCCGGTCCTGAACGCCCGCTCGTCGGCCTGACCATGTTCGGCGTGACGACACCCTGCGTCCAGCAGGTGACAAAGCTCGTCGAACCGGATTGGGAACCGTTGGTGTTCCATGCCACCGGCATCGGCGGACGCTCGATGGAGAAATTGATCGATTCCGGCCTGCTGCAGGGCGTCATCGATGTCTCCACCACGGAAGTATGCGACATGATGATGGGCGGATTGCTTCCGGCCACGGACGATCGCTTTGGCGCCGTCATCCGCACCCGCCTGCCCTATGTCGGCTCGGTTGGCGCGCTCGATATGGTCAACTTCGCCGCGCCCGACACCGTTCCGGCACAGTATCGTGGCCGCCTTTTCTACCCGCACAATCCGCAGATCACGCTGATGCGCACGACGGTGGAGGAAAACCGGCGCATGGGCCGCTGGATCGGCGAGCGGCTCAACCAGATGGAAGGCCCGGTGCGGTTCCTGATCCCGGAGGGCGGCATTTCGGCACTGGATGCGCCGGGCAAGCCATTCTGGGACCCGGCGGCCGATGACGCGCTATTCAGTGCCATCGCCGAGACGTTCCGCACAACGGCAAACCGGCAGCTCATCCGACTGCCGCATCACATCAACGATCCTGCCTTCGCCGCAGCGCTGGTCCAGCACTTCCGGTCGCTGCACCAGGTGCGCGCGCGCGGATCATCGAGCCGGACCTGAGCCATGCCGAGATTTTCCCGCTCCGAGCTCCTCGCACGCTACCGCGCAATGATCGCGCGGGGAGAACCCATCGTTGGTGGCGGGGCGGGCACCGGCCTGTCAGCGAAATGCGAGGAGGCTGGCGGGATCGATCTCATCGTCATCTATAACTCCGGCCGGTTCCGCATGGCGGGTCGCGGCTCGCTCTCCGGTCTGATGCCCTATGGCGACGCCAACGCGATCGTCATGGAGATGGCGGCCGAGGTGCTTCCGGTGGTCAGGAAGACGCCGGTGATCGCCGGCGTGTGCGGCACCGATCCCTTCCGCATGATGGATGTCTTCCTCGACGAGGTTAAGCGCGTCGGCTTCTCAGGCGTGCAGAACTTTCCCACGGTCGGGCTGATCGACGGGGTTTTCCGCAGGAACCTTGAGGAAACCGGCATGGGGTACGGCCTTGAGGTCGACATGGTGGCGCTCGCCGGTCGCCGCGATCTGCTCACCACGCCCTACATCTTTTCGGAAGCGGATGCGATCGCGATGGCGGGCGCCGGAGCAGACATACTGGTCTGCCACCTTGGGCTGACGACCGGCGGCTCGATCGGCGCGGAAACCGTACTCCAGCTCAGGGATTGCCCGGCGTTGGTCGACCGGTGGGCCGAGGCCGCGCTCAAGATCAAGAGCGACGCGATCATCCTCGTCCATGGCGGCCCCGTGGCCGAGCCGGCGGACGCCGATTTCATCATGAAGAACACGCGGCATTGCCACGGCTTCTACGGTGCATCGTCAATGGAGCGCCTGCCGGTTGAAGTGGCGATCCGGGAACAGACGCGCGCCTTCAAGGCAATCAGCCGCTCCGGCGGCACGGACAATGCGGCGGGCACAGCTCGCGGATCAACGACATCCCGGTAAGGCCGGGCAGGTGGATGGGAGAAACGCGCCATGACGGGGCAACTGATCGGAACCCTCATTCTGTGGCTTATCGTGGCCGTGATCGTCATCGCGATCATCGTCTATCTGGTAAACTGGCTGTATCGCCGATCGTCCAAGGAGGTTTCGTTCGTCCGCACCGGCCTGTTCGGGGAAAAGGTGGTGATCAACGGCGGTGCCTTTGTCCTGCCGATCATCCACGACGTCACGCCGGTGAACATGAACGTCCTGAGGATGGCGGTGACGCGCTCGAACAACGAGGCGCTGATCACGCGGGACAGGATGCGCGTCGATATCGACGCCGAGTTCTATGTCCGCGTCCGGCCGCAGCGCGACGCGGTATCCGTCGCCGCCGCCACGCTTGGCCGCCGCACGCTTCAGCCTGACCAGTTGAACGCCCTGCTCTCCGGCAAGCTCGTGTCGGCGCTGCGCTCGGTCGCGTCCGAAATGACCATGGAGGAGATGCATGAGAAGCGCGGCATCTACGTCCAGCGGGTCAAGGAAGCGGCCGTCGAGGCCTTCGATCAGAACGGACTGGAACTTGAGAGCGTCGCCATCACCGATCTCGACCAGACCGACCTGCAATACTTCAACCCGTCCAACCGTTTCGATGCGGAAGGTCTGACACGCATCATCGAGGAGATCGAGGAAAAGCGGAAGTTGCGCAACGACATCGAGCAGGAGGCGATGATCAAGATCCGCACCCGCAATCTCGAAGCCGAACGTCAGGCGCTCGACATCGAGCGGGAAAGCGAATCCGCGCGCCTCGAACAGCAGCGTGAAATCGAGATCAAGCGCGCAATGCAGCGCGCGGAAGTGGCGCGCGAGCGCGCCCAGCGGGATACGGAAGCCGAGCAGGCGCAGATCCAGTCGCGCGAGGAGATCGAAAAGGCCCGCATCTCCAACGAGCGCGCCATCAGCGAGGCACGCATCGCATCGGAGCGCGACATCCGACAGAAGGAAATCGAGCGGACACGCACGGTCGAGGAGGCGGAGATCGCCGCCCGCGAATTTGTGGAAAAGGCGCGCATTTCCAACGAGCAGGCCATCAACGCCGCCCGCATCGCCTCGGAGCGCGATATTCGCCAAAAGGAGATTGAACGCTCGAAGGTGCTGGAAGGCGCCGAGATCGCGGCGCGCGAGGCGACCGAGAAAGCGCGCATCCTGCAGGAGGCTGCGCTCAACGCAGAGCGCATCGCCCGCGAGCAGGAGGTTCGCAATCGCGAGATCGAGCGCACAAGGGCCATCGAGCAGGAGGATATCGCCGCGCGCGAGGCCATCGAGACCGCGCGGATCGCACAGGAGGAACGCGTCCGCGCGCTTCAGATCGCCCGCAACAAGGCGCTCGACGAGGCGGAGATCGCCGCACGCGAAGCGATCGAGAAGGCGCGCATCGCGCAGGAGATCGCGCTGACCGCCGATCGCATCGCTTCGGAAGAGGGCCGCCGGCTTCTGGAGATCCAGCGTGACGAGAAGCTTGAGGCTGCAACCATCGCTTCGCGGGAACTGGTCGAGCGCAGGCGCATCGAACAGGAGCGGACGGTCTCGACCGAGCGCATCCAGCGTGACGAAACCGTGCGGGCTCTGGAGATCGCCCGCAACAAGGCCATCGACGCCGCGGAGATCTCGGCCCGGGAGGCAACCGAGGCGGCCCGCATCGCCCAGGAAAAGGCGTTGGCGGCCGAACGGATCGCTGCGGAGCTTTCCACCAAGGAACTGGAGATCAAGCGCGCCGCATCCCTGGAGGCTGAGGAAATCAAGCGCCGCGACAGCGTCGAGCGTCAGCGTATCGCCACGGAGCTCAAGCTGGAGCAGGAGCGCATCGCGTCCACCAAGACGCGCGAGATGCTGAATATCGACCAGAAGAAGTCGATCGAGGTGGCGGAGGAAGAGCGCGCCATCACCATCGCGGCCAAGAAGGTCGAGCGCGCCGAAGCCGACAAGACCCTGCGCCAGGCCGAGATCGTTGCCAGGCAGGAAGTCGAGAAGATCGACATCAGCCGCGAGCAGGCGCTCGAAGCCGCGAGGCTGGAGCGCCGCCGCGTCCTCGAACAGCTCGAGATCGCGCGTGCCCAGGCTCTGCAGGAGGCGCAGATTTCCTCGAACGAAGAGGTGGAACGCGCCCGTATCGCCTCCGACCGTGGCCTTGACGAAGCGCGCGTCGGCCGCCAGCGCGACCTGCGCAAGCTGGAGATCGAGCGCGAGCGCGATGTGGAAAGCGCCGCGATGGAAAAGGCCATCGCCATCTACGCGAAGTCTCTGGAGGAATCGGCGGCGCAGGTGAAGGCCGAGATGGCCCGCGCCAAGGCGGTGGAAGCGGAAGAGCTCGTCAAGACCGTGAAGGAGAGCGAAGGCGCCAAGCGTCGCAAGGCCGTGGAAGTCCTGCTTGCCCAAAAGGCCGCGGACGAAACCAGGATCGCCGCCGAAGCCGAGAAGGTGCGCAGAGCGGTCGAGGCCGAGGCGCAGAAGCTGCTCTACGAGGCCGAGAACGTCCTTACCGACGGCGCGCGTTACGGCATGTTCCGCCGCCGTCTGCTCGATCGAATCGAAGGCATCATCCGCGAGAGCGTGAAGCCGATGGAGAAGATCGACGGCATCAAGATTTTGCACATCGACGGGCTTGCCGGCGGCGGCGGTGGCTCCTCTGCCAGCCGGACGCCAACCGATGAAGTTATCGAAAGCGCCCTGCGCTACCGCGTCCAGGCGCCACTGATCGACGAGGTTCTCAAGGAGGTCGGCATCGAAGGCGGCAGCCTCGCCAAGATGGGAGGTCTCATCCGCGAGGCGAGTGACATGCAGCGCATCGGCAAGGACAGTCAGGGCGCCAAGCCGAAGGATGGCGGTGGCGCTGGCACCGGCGGCGCCGGCACCGGTGGCAAGTCAAAGGGGTAAGCGGCGATGGCCAGGGTTTACGTATCGAGCGTCATCAACGCTCCGGCCGCACGGGTCTGGGCCCGCGTGCGCGACTTCAACGGTCTCCCCAATTGGCACCCGGCCATCGCCGAGAGCCGCATTGAGAACGGCGAACCGGCCGACAAGGTCGGCTGCATCCGCGCCTTCTCGCTCCGGAACGGCGACCGGCTGCGCGAGCAGCTGCTGGGCCTGTCGGACTACGACATGTTCTGCACCTATTCGATCCTCGACAGCCCGATGCCGCTGACCAACTACGTCGCGACGCTGCGCCTGACGCCAGTCACCGACCAGGACCGAACGTTCATTGAGTGGTCGGCTGACTTCGATTGTCAGCCCGACAGGGAGGCGGAACTGGTTTCCGGCATAGGCGGAAACGTCTTCCAGGGCGGCTTCGACGCTCTCAAGCGGGCCTTCGGGGGCTGATATGCCGAAGGTCGTTCGCAGCACCATTATCGACGTGCCCGTCGACCGGCTCTGGGCCGTGGTGCGCGACTTCAACGCGCACGACCAGTACCATCCCGTTGTCGCCACCAGCCTGATCGAGCGCGGTCATCCCGTCGACAGGGTCGGCTGCGTGCGGCGCTTCACCCTGCGCGATGGCAGCGAACTCCGGGAGCAGCTGCTGGCACTCTCGGACCTCGAGATGAGCTACAGCTATTGCCTGCTCGATACACCGATCCCGCTCTTCAACTATGTCGCGCACATACGGTTGCTGCCCGTCACCGACGGCAACAGGAGCTTCTGGCATTGGGAAAGCCGGTTCACCACGCCACCGGGGCGGGAAGCGGAACTCGCGCGCATGGTTGGCGATGAAGTCTATGTCGCCGGCATGGAAGCGGTGCGTCAGCTCCCGCAGCTGATGAGGGAGGGTCACTGAGATGCCGCTCGATGTCAGAGCCACGACAACGATGGCCGAAGCGGCCGGTCTGCTTGCCTCAGACCGGCGCACATGTCTGGTCGCCGGCGGCACGCTGGTCCTGCGCGACGTCAACGAGGGACGTCTGCTCGATGGTACGCTTCTGCGCCTCACCGACCCCGAATTCCGGCGGATGAACAGCGCCGGATCGCGGGTTGAACTGGGGGCCGGCGTGACGATGGCGATGGTCATGGCGAACCGCGACCTCGCCTTCCTGCATCCGGCGGCCCGCGCGGTCGGTGGCCCGGCGGTTCGGAACATGGCGACGATCGGCGGCAATCTTTTCGCCGCAACGCCCTATGGCGACTTCGCGGTGGCGCTGCTCGCGCTCGATGCCCAGGTGCTGGTTCAGGCCGGTTATGGCTCGGCGCGAGCCGTGCCGATCGAGGAATTCCTCAACGCGCGGGAGCGCGGGGTATCCGGGCTTGTCACCGGCGTGCAGTTCTCACGCCCGCAGAACGGCGCCGATTTTCGCTTCCAGAAGGTGACGCGCGTGAAGCCCAAGGGGCTCGCGATCCTGTCCATCGCAGCACACCTGCCCAATTCAGGTGCGCGCATCAGCCAACCGCGCGTCGCCTATGGTGCGATGGCGCCGACGCCGGTCCGGGCGCGCGGCGTCGAACGCGCGCTGGAAGGCAAGGCGCTCGATGCGGGAAGCATCCAGGCCGCCAGGGCGGCGGCGCTGGAAGGAACGCGCCCCGCGACGGATGCGATCTCCTCGGAATGGTATCGACGCGAGGTTCTGCCGGTCCATCTCGGGCGACTTCTGGCCGGCGAAAGGCACTGAGGAGCATGTGATGGCCAAGATTCCAGTGCAGTTTCGCCTCAACGGTTCTGATCGGGCAGCCTTTGTCGAGGCATCGGAAAATCTCCTGACCACCCTGCGGCGCGGACTCAATGAGTTCGCCCCGAAGTATGGCTGCGGCCAGGGCACGTGCGGAGCCTGCACGGTGCTGGTCGACGGCGAACCGCAGCTCTCCTGCCTCACCCTTTCCGTTGCCTGCGAGAACCGCCACGTCGAGACCGCCTCGGGCATGGCGGACGGCCCCACCCTGCATGCGTTGCAGGTGGCCTTCATGGATCATTTCGCCGCGCAGTGCGGATTTTGCACGCCCGGCATGCTGATGGCGGCGCGTGCGCTGCTCGATCGCAATCCATCGCCGACACGCGAGGATGTGGTCGAGGCCATCGCCGGCAACATCTGCCGCTGCACCGGCTACGAGCCGATCATCAGCGCCATTCTCGCGGCCGCCGGCGCGCGCAGCCCGCAACGCGCCTGAAGGAGGGGACGTTATGCTCGAAATCCGCAAGGACTTCTTCGCCAACGAGCGCGACGACAACCTCAACGTCATCGGCAAGGGCGTCCAGCGACAGGACATGCCCGGCCATGTGACCGGACGGACTCGCTTTTTCGACGATCACGCCTTCGAGGGGCTCCTGCATCTCAAGGTCGTGCGCTCGCCTCACCATCATGCGCGCATCCGCGCGATCGACATCAGCGCGGCCGAGCGCGCGCCAGGCGTCAAGCGCATCCTGCGCGGAGCGGATGTTCCGGTAAACAAGAACACGCTGCTGAGCCTCATCAATTTCGGCAAGGATGACGAACCGTCCCTCGCCGTCGGCAAGGTGAGCTACAAGGGCGAACCGGTGGTCGCCATCGTCGCCGAGAGCGAGGCGGCGGCCATGGCCGCACGCAAGCTCGTGCGCGTGGACTACGAGCCGCTGCCCGCCGTGTTCGACGTCGAGGAGGCGCTGCAACCCGGAGCGCCGCTCGTCAACGAGACCTATCCACACAACTATTTCGAATACCACGAGAAATTCGATCACCAGAAGCTGCGCTTCGGCGATGTGGACGCGGCCTTCCGCAGGGCCGACCTCGTCCTGGAAGAGCGCTACCAGACCTCTCCCATCGAACACGCGCCGACCGAGACGAACGGCTCCATCGCGGCGCCCGAACACAACAACCGCTTTGTCGTGCATTCCTGCGCGCAGGGACTGTTCTTCTCACTTGGAACAGCGGCGAAGATCCTCGATCTCGATTCCAACCGTCTGCACTTCATTGGCGGGACCGTCGGCGGCGGTTTCGGTGGCAAGGTGGATTCCCTCACCGAGCCGCTCGCCATCCTCGGCGCCATGCTCACGGGCAAGCCCGTGCGCTACGTGCTCGATCGCGAGGAGGAGATGCTCTACGGCTCGCCGCGAGGCGCCGAGAGGATCTACATCAAGGACGGGCTGATGCGCGATGGTCGTATCGTCGCCCGTCATATCCGATCCTACTTCGACGCCGGCGCTTATACGCGCCTGTCCTCCTATGCCGCTATCAAGTGCGCCGCGCACTTGCCCGGACCCTATTGGATTCCCAACGTTACGTCGGACATCCATGTGGTCTACACCAATCGTTGCCCGTCGACCGCGATGCGCGGGTTCGGCATCACCGCGGTGGATTTCGCGCTCGAAGTGCAGATGGACAAGCTCGCCCATGCCATCAGCATGGACCCGATGGAGTTCCGCATCCTCAACGCTTACCGCGACGGGGACATGAAGGCGCATCGGCGCGTGGCGAAGAATACAGCCTTGATCGAGTGCGTGCAGGTCGCGGCCGAAAAGTCCCGCTGGCCAATCTCCGAACAGGCCCGGCGCGATTCCTCGCTGCAGGGCGGTGGCCAGGGCGATCGGGGCCTGATCCCCGCCACGCCGATCGACCAGCGTGGACAAATCGGCAGGCCCGAGACCCGCACGGCGGCCGCGACCCAGACATTGCCCGCCGGCACGATGCGCATCCCGCTTACGAAGCAGCCGATCATGGAAGGCAGCGCCGATGCGCGGCCGGTGGCTCCCAACGTCCCCCGCTACGAACCGGCCCGCCCACTCGTCGTCATCCTCGTCGCCCATCATGGCGATGCCGAGCATCGCGCT
>DAOMXN010000027.1:0-3630 GCA_035437025.1 Beijerinckiaceae bacterium
GGATTTCGCCGGAGCGGCTTGCCGCCGCGCGCGCCGCGCCGCCCTATGCGCTGGATCGCCTGACGAGCCCGCGCGTGGCGTTGCTGATTGGCGGAGACAGCCAGCATTTCCGCTTCACGGACGACGATAGCGCGCGGCTCATTCAGCGCGTTCAGGCGTTGGCCGGACAGGGCGCGTCGCTGATGGCGACGGTGTCACGCCGGACGCCGGAGCGACTGGCGACAGGCCTGCGTCCCATCGTGCAGGAAGCGAAGGGCTTTTTCTGGGACGGCACCGGCGAGAACCCCTATGTGGCGTTGCTGGCGCTGGCCGACGCCGTCCTGGTCACGGCGGATTCCGTCAACATGGTCGGCGAGGCGGCGGCCACCGGCAAGCCGCTGATGGTGTTCACACCCAGTGGCGGCACGCCGAAGATCACGAAATTTTTGCGTGGACTTGATGCCGCAGGCGCGCTCGTGCCGGTCGACGGGACGCTTTCACTTCCCTACGAAGCGATAGACTCGACGCCTGCCATCGCCGTGGACCTCGCACGGCGCTACAAGGCGCACAGGACACCATGGGTCATCGGAGATGAGCGATGACCACTCTTGAGTTTTCCTTGTTTTACAAGGATTACGGAAAACTCAAGATAGGAACCAAGGGTCAATTTTCATGACCCTTGGCATGACAGGACGAACGCCATGACCGGACCTCGCCACGCCAAAGTGATCATCATCGGTTCCGGCCCTGCCGGCTACACCGCCGCGATCTATGCCTCGCGCGCGCTCCTGAAGCCGCTGCTGATCTCCGGTTTCGAACCGGGAGGCCAACTCATGATCACCACGGATGTGGAGAACTATCCCGGCTTCGCCGACGTCATCCAGGGGCCCTGGCTCATGGAGCAGATGCGGCTCCAGGCCGAACACGTGGGCACGGAGATGATCTCCGATCATGTCACGGCGGTGGATTTCTCGCGCCGTCCCTTCACGCTGACCTGCGATTCCGGTGCCAGCTACACCTGCGATGCCTTGATCATCGCGACCGGCGCGAAAGCGAAGTGGCTGGAGATTCCCTCCGAGACGACCTTCAAGGGGTTCGGGGTCTCGGCCTGTGCCACCTGCGACGGGTTCTTCTACCGCAACAAGGATGTGGTGGTGGTCGGCGGCGGCAACACGGCCGTTGAAGAGGCGCTCTATCTTGCCAATCTCGCTTCCTCGGTGACGCTGGTTCACCGTCGCGACAGTCTGCGCTCGGAAAAGATACTGCAGGATCGGCTGCTGAAGCATCCGAAAGTCCGGGTGATCTGGAATTCGGCGATCGACGAAATCTGCGGCACCGACAACCCGTTGTCTGTCACGCATGTCCGGCTGAAGAACGTCAAGACGGGCGCGACCAGCGAGGTCAGGACGCATGGCGTGTTTATCGCCATCGGCCACAAGCCGGCGTCCGAGCTGTTCGTCGGAAAGCTCGACATGCGGCCCAGTGGCTACCTGATCACGGTGCCGGGTTCGACCCAGACCAACGTGCCGGGCGTGTTTGCCGCCGGCGACGTGGCGGATGAGCAGTATCGGCAGGCCGTGACGGCGGCCGGGCTTGGCTGCATGGCGGCGCTGGAGGCCGAGCGCTGGCTGCAGGCCCAGGGCGATGCCAGGCAGGCCGCGGAGTAGTTCTGCGCGCGTCATCTTTCCGCTTGCCTTTTTCTGCATGGATTGCGAGGCTTCCATGCAGAAACGGGAGGGTGGCGCGAGGGGTTGGGAGGCCCCGGACGCTGCATAAAAAACATGGACTGGGACAAGGTCCGCATTTTCCATGCGGCGGCCGAGGCAGGCAGTCTGACCAAGGCAGGCGATGTGTTGGGGTTGAGCCAGTCGGCGGTCAGCCGGCAGGTCAGCGCGCTGGAGGCGGAACTCAAGGTACCGTTGTTTCATCGCCATGCGCGCGGGCTCGTTCTCACCGAGCAGGGCGAATTGCTGTTCCGCACGGCGCGGGAACTGGTCACCAAGCTGGAGCAGACCCAGGCCCAGCTCATGGACAGCCGTCAAAAGCCGGACGGCGTGCTCAAGGTGACGGCCAATGTCGGACTTGGCGCGCACTGGCTGACGCCGCGTCTCGACGAGTTCATCGACAAGTTTCCGGATATCCAGCTTCAGATCATCCTGACCGACGATGAACTCGACCTTGCCATGCGCGAGGCGGATGTGGCGCTGCGTCTGCGCGAGCCGGTGCAGGGCGATCTGATCCGGCGCAAGCTGTTCACCGTGCACCTCCATGTCTGGGCCTCGACGGAATACCTGAAGCGGCATGGACAGCCGCGCAGCCCGCAGGATCTCGACCGGCACCGGCTGCTCGCCTTCGGCGGGGACATCCCGTCCTTCCTCAAGGACATCAACTGGCATCTGCATGCCGGTCGCGACCCGAAGGAGCCGCGCGAGCCGATCCTGACCGCCAACAACATCACCTCGCTGGTGAAGGCCGTTCAGGGCGGCATGGGAATCGCCGTCATGCCCGATTATCTGGTGGCGCCCGGCTCGGGGCTCGTGCAGGTGCTCACGTCGGAATCCATGCCGGAACTGGAGTGCTACCTGGTTTATGCGGAAACGCTCAAAGGCGTCACGCGCGTGCAGGTTTTCCGGGATTTCATGGTCGCAAAGGCGCAACGCTGGGCATTTTGAGGCTAATCCGGCCCGTCGGATACGGACGCAAGGTCAGGTATTAGCCATGTCTAATGCGCATGGCGGCTATAACCTTTTGGTAATTGTGCGTCGCAGCAAATCATCCCATATGAGGGACGTCCGCTGCGAGAGCCGCACATCTCCTCCCGGTGCAGTGCCCCGGCGGACACAGAGCCAACCGATCTCCTCCCGGTCGGCGGCTCTTAAGCCGGATGCCTCGTCGTGTTTGTGACGAGGCGTCCGGCCTTATTTTTTCAAGCTGCCCTCGGAGCCGTGCGTCCCTTCCCGCGCGCGCCGGATTCCCGTTCCGTCCGGTGACGCCGGTGTGTCGCCGACCGTTACATGAACAGGCGCTCCTTTTCCTGGCCGGCATAAAGGTCGGCGACGAATTCGCCGTAGCCGTTCCAGATCAGGGTGGGCACGCGCTTGCCCTGGCCAAGGACTTCCTCGGTGGCCTGGCTCCAGCGGGGATGCGCCACTGCGGGGTTCACATTGGCCCAGAAACCGTACTCGGAAGGTTGAAGCGCCTCCCACAGGCCAACGGGGCGCTTGTCGGTGAACGTGAAACGGCGGATCGATTTCACGCCCTTGAAGCCGTATTTCCAGGGAACGATCAGCCGGATTGGCGCGCCGAACTGCTTCGCGGCCGGTTTGCCGTAGACGCCGGTAACCAGCATGGTCAATTCGTTCGCGGCCTCCGCCATGGTCAATCCCTCGACATAGGGCCAGGGGTAGCCGGCGGACCGTTGGCCCGGAGCGATCTTGGGATCGAGAAACGTTTCCATCCGCACGAACTTGGCGCCTGAGAGCGGCCGGGCGTAATCCAGGAGCGCCTTCATCGGAAAGCCGGTCCAGGGCACGGTCATGCCCCACGCTTCGACGCAGCGCATGCGGTAAACGCGCTCTTCCAGCGGCATGGCCTTGATGAGGTCATCGATCCCGACTTCCATGGGTTTCTCGACCATGCCATCGATGGCGA
>DAOMXN010000027.1:3730-17780 GCA_035437025.1 Beijerinckiaceae bacterium
CCGCCGGTGGTCAGGAAGGCGCGGCGATTGCAGAAGACGTGCTCGGGCGTTGCCTGCGATTCGGCGATTTCCCAGCCGCGTCGACGTTTGATCAGCATTGCTTTCCCCTCACTGTCACTGTCACGTAGGAGGGCACGCAATCACCGGCAAGTCACGTGATGGGGAGGACGCCTCGAAGCGCCTCGTTGCCGCAGGGCACGCTTTCGCGAGCGAAACATCGCGATGGAATGATCCGGCCGCCGACGGGGCGCCGCAGGCTTGACGGGGCGCCGCAGGCTTCCAGCCTATTTGAAATCGATCCTGTCGATTTCGTAGCTCTTGGAACCGCCTGGCGTGTTCACCTCGACGCTGGCGCCCGTCTTCTTGCCGATCAGCGCGCGGGCGATGGGCGATGAGACGGAAATCTTGCCGGCCTTCACGTCGGCCTCGGATTCGCCGACGATCATGTAGACCTTCTTCTGCTCGGTGTCCTCGTCGACCAGGGTCACTGTCGCGCCAAACTTGACGGTGTCGCCGGAAAGCTTGGACGTATCGATGACTTCCGCACGGGAAATCAGGCTTTCCAGTTCGGCGATGCGGCCTTCGTTATGCGACTGGGCTTCCTTCGCGGAGGAATACTCCGCGTTCTCGGACAGGTCGCCGTGGGCGCGCGCTTCCTGAATGGCGAGGATGATGCGCGGACGCTCCTCCTGCTGGCGCCATTTCAGTTCGGTCTCCAGCGCGGCGAATCCCTTCGGGGTAAGCGGCACACGTTCCATGGTCGATCCAATCCAAACAAAACCGGTCTCGGGGCGGCGGCCGGCCGCGCCTGATCCCGTCGTGAAGCTTGAGCGCTCGCCGCGGTCAGGCGGCGAAATACTCCTGCAAGGCGCGCACCTTGAGGTCCCCCTCCAGATAGGCGCGGATGCCTTCCGCGGCTGCGACCGCACCCGCCAAGGTGGTGTAATATGGCACCTTGTGCAAGAGGGCGGCCCGCCGCAGCGATTTCGAATCCTTCAGCGCGGCGGCGCCGTCGGTGGTGTTGAAGACGAGCTGGACGCGACCGTTCTTGATCTCGTCAACGATGTTCGGCCGGCCTTCCAGCACCTTCTTGACCGGCTCGCAGGCGATGCCGTTGCTCTGCAGGTAGCGCTGCGTGCCGCCGGTCGCGATGATCCTGAAGCCAAGGCTTACAAGCACGCGCAGCGAGTCCAGGATGCGCGGCTTGTCGTCGTCCCGCAGCGAGGCGAAGACCGTGCCGGACTTCGGCACCTTGGTGCCGCCGCCGAGCTGGCTCTTGGCGAAGGCGACTCCAAAGGAGCTGTCGAGACCGATGATTTCGCCGGTCGAGCGCATCTCGGGGCCCAGCACCGTGTCGACGCCCGGGAAACGGGCAAACGGGAACACCGCCTCCTTGACGCCGACATGGGCGATCGGCTCGGCTTTCAGCCTGAAATCGGCGAGTTTCTCGCCGGCCATGATGCGCGCGGCGATCTTGGCGATCGGCTTGCCGATGACCTTCGCGACGAAAGGCACGGTGCGCGACGCGCGCGGATTGACTTCCAGGACGTAGATGACGCCGTCCTTGATGGCATATTGCACGTTCATCAGACCGCCCACCCCCAGCGCCAGCGCCATGTCGCGGGTCTGGCGTTCGAGTTCGGCCAGCAGTTCCGGCGAAAGCGAGCGCGGGGGCAGGGAGCAGGCGGAATCTCCGGAGTGGATCCCCGCTTCCTCGATATGCTCCATGATGCCGGCGATGAAGGCGTCCTTGCCGTCGGAGAGACAATCGACATCGACCTCGATGGCGTCGGTCAGGTAGCGATCGAACAGCAGCGGATTGCGCCCGAGCACCGTATTGATCTGCCCTGTCTTGTCGTTGGGATAGCGCGCCTTGATGTCCGACGGGATCAGGCTCGGCAGGGTGCCGAGCAGGTAGTCATCGAAGGCTTCCTGGTCCTGGATGATGGCCATGGCGCGGCCACCGAGCACGTAGGACGGGCGCACCACGAAGGGGAAGCCAAGCTTCTCCGCCTCGTCGCGGGCTTTTTCCACCGAGTAGGCGATGCCATTCTGCGGCTGGCGCAGCTTCAGCTTGTCGAGCAGGCGCTTGAAGCGGTCGCGGTCCTCGGCCAGGTCGATCGCGTCCGGCGAGGTGCCGAGGATCGGGATCTCGGCCTTCTCCAGCGCCTCGGCAAGCTTCAGCGGCGTCTGGCCGCCGAACTGCACGATGGCGCCCATGAGCTGGCCGTTCTCCTGTTCCTTGGCCATGATCTCCAGGACGTCCTCCTCGGTCAGCGGCTCGAAATACAGCCGGTCCGAGGTGTCGTAGTCGGTCGAAACCGTCTCCGGATTGCAGTTGACCATGATGGTCTCGTAGCCGACCTCGCGCAGCGCGTAGCAGGCGTGGCAGCAGCAATAGTCGAACTCGATGCCCTGGCCGATGCGGTTGGGTCCGCCGCCGAGGATGACGGCTTTCTTGCGGTCGGACGGGCGCGCCTCGTCCGCCGGGGCGCCGGCGAACGGCGCCTCGTAGGTCGAGTACATGTAGGCGGTGGGAGAGGCGAATTCGGCCGCGCAGGTGTCGATGCGCTTGTAGACCGGGCGCACGGCCAGGGCGTGGCGCGCGGCGCGCACCTCTTCCTCGCGCTTGCCGGTCAGGGTAGCGAGGCGCTTGTCGGAAAAGCCCATCGCCTTGACCGTCCGGAAGGCCTGCGCGGTGTCCGGCAGGCCGAGGCGCTTCACCTTGGCTTCCAGATCGACGATTTCCTTCAGGCGCTCCAGGAACCAGGGATCGATCTTGCAGGACTGATGCACCTCGTCGACGGAGAAGCCCAGGCGCAGGGCCTGTCCCACCTGCAGCAGGCGGTCCGGCGTCGGGGTGCCGATGGCCTTGCGGATGGCGTTGCGGTCGTCGCCCTTGCCCAGGCCCTCGATCTCGATCTCGTCGAGGCCGGTCAGCCCGGTTTCCAGCGAGCGCAACGCCTTCTGCAGGGATTCATGGAAGGTGCGGCCGATGGCCATGGCCTCGCCGACCGATTTCATCGACGTGGTCAGCACCGGATCGGCGCCGGGGAATTTCTCGAAGGCGAAACGGGGAATCTTGGTGACGACATAGTCGATGGTCGGCTCGAACGATGCCGGCGTGACACCACCGGTGATGTCGTTGGCGATCTCGTCCAGCGTGTAGCCGACGGCGAGCTTGGCCGCGACCTTGGCGATGGGAAAGCCGGTTGCCTTGGACGCGAGCGCCGAGGACCGCGACACGCGCGGGTTCATCTCGATGACGATCATGCGTCCGGTGGCCGGATCGACCGCGAACTGCACGTTGGAGCCGCCGGTCTCGACGCCGATCTCGCGCAGCACGGCGAGCGAGGCGTCGCGCATGCGCTGGTATTCCTTGTCGGTCAGCGTCAGCGCCGGGGCGACGGTGATGGAATCGCCGGTGTGCACGCCCATCGGATCGATGTTCTCGATGGAGCAGACGATGATGCAGTTGTCGCGCCTGTCGCGCACGACTTCCATCTCGTACTCTTTCCAGCCGAGCACGCTTTCCTCGATCAGCACCTCGGAGGTGGGGGAGGCATCGATGCCGCGCTCGACGATGTCGATGAATTCGGCCTTGTTGTAGGCGATCCCGCCGCCGGTGCCGCCCATGGTGAAGGACGGGCGGATGATGGCGGGCAGGCCGATGTCGTCCAGGGCCTCCAGCGCCTTCGCCAGCGTTTTCACATGATGCGAGCGCGGTGTTTCGAGGCCGATCTTGGTCATCGCCTCGCGAAACAGCTCGCGATCCTCGGCCTTGTCGATGGCATGGGCCGTGGCGCCGATCATCTCGACGCCGAACTTCTCAAGCACGCTGATTCGGCCGCCCCTGCCGTCGTCCAGCGTCTTCTTGTTGAGCGAGAGGGCGCAGTTGAGCGCGGTCTGGCCGCCCATGGTCGGCAGCAGGGCGAATCCCTTCGCGCGGTCGCCGCGCTCCTTCTCGATGATCTTCGCCACGATCTCGGCGGTGATCGGTTCGACATAGGTCGCGTCCGCCAGTTCCGGATCGGTCATGATCGTCGCCGGATTCGAATTGACCAGGACGATGCGGTAACCTTCCGCCTTCAGCGCCTTGACAGCCTGCGTGCCGGAATAATCGAACTCGCAGGCCTGGCCGATGACGATCGGACCCGCGCCAATGATGAGAATCGTGTGGATGTCTGTTCTTTTCGGCATGCGTCATCTCAAGCCCCGAGGGGCTTTTCAAGGTTGCAGGCCGACCGATCCCATGCGGAGGGTCCGCAGGGCGGGCAGCCAGTCGGTTCGTTTGCTAAAGCGCCTCTATAGAGCGCGCCCGGCAGTTGGCCAAGGGAAAAGCGACGGGCGCGCTCCGGCCATTCTCACCCCGACAGCGCCGCCTTGACCAGCCCGCTCGCCTTGCCGAAATCCATGCGACCGGCGAACTTGCCGCGCAGCACGCCGACGACCTTGCCCATGTCCTTCATGCCGGCGGCGCCCGTTTCGGCGATGGCGGCGGCGATCGCGGCCTTAACCTCCTCCTCGCTCATCTGCGCGGGCAGGAAGGAGGAAATCACGGCGATTTCCCCCCGTTCCCCGGCAGCGAGCTCCGGCCGGCCGTTCTTTTCGTAGACGTCGGCGGATTCCTGGCGCTGCTTGATCATCTTCTGCAGGACGCCGAGAATTTCCTCGTCGGAGGCCTTCTCGCGTCCGGCGCCGCGCGCCTCGATATCCTTCTCCTTCAGCGCCGCGATGATGAGGCGCACCGCGCCGAGCCGGGCCTTGTCGCCGGCCTTCATCGCATCCTTCATCGCCTCGGTGAATGTCTCGCGCATCGCCTGTCTCCGGTTCAGATGTGTCGTTGGCCGCGTTGACCTTGTCGGCCAAGACCCTTGACGCCGAAAGTCGCAATAGGCGATTTTCGGTCCAGCTCAAAAATTTCTCCAAATCGGACCATGAGAAATTTTTGAAAGGAACCAAATCTGGAAGGGTTTCCCTTCCCGAGATTTGGTGTAAGGCATCGGCCTTCAGAAGACATGCGCCGGCGGATTGCAGGTGCGGCATGGGCCGCGCCGCTGTTCTTGCGCGCTGGAGTAGACGAAGCCATGGCCACAGCACAAGCACAGAACGCCGATTCCTGGGCGGAAACCAAAGCCACCGCCATGCTGGTGCTGGCGGACGGCACGGTGATCGAGGGTGTCGGCGCCGGGGCGGAAGGCATCGCCGAGGGCGAGGTCTGTTTCAACACCGCCATGACCGGCTATCAGGAAATCCTGACCGATCCGTCCTATTCGGGCCAGATCATCACCTTCACCTTCCCGCATATCGGCAATGTCGGTGTGAACGAGGAGGATATCGAGACCGTCAACATGGCGGCCTCGTCGGGGGTGCGCGGCGCGGTGCTGCAATCGCCGATCACCGAACCTTCGAACTACCGCGCCACGAAACATTTCGACGCCTGGCTGAAGGCGCACGGCATTGTCGTCATAACCGGCGTCGACACGCGGGCGCTGACCGCGCTTATTCGCGACAAGGGCATGCAGAATGCCGTCGTCGCCCATGCGCCGGATGGCAAATTCGACGTTCCCGCCCTCAAGGCGAAGGCGAAGGCGCTGCCTTCGATGACCGGCCTTGACCTGGTGCCGCAGGTTGCCGCCACACAGCGCTTCACCTGGGACGAGACCACATGGGCCTGGGACAGGGGTTATGGCCGGCAGGACAAGCCCGCCTTCCACGTCGTCGCGCTGGATTACGGTGTGAAGCGCAACATCCTGCGCCTGCTCGCCGACCGGGGCTGCAAGGTCACCGTCATGCCGCCGACCGCCAGCGCTGACGAGGTTCTGGCGCAGAAGCCCGATGGCGTCTTTCTCGCCAACGGACCCGGCGACCCGGCGGCTACGGGGGAGTATTCCGTTCCCACCATCAAGGCACTGCTGGACAGGAGGATCCCGACGTTCGGCATCTGCCTCGGCCATCAGATGATGGCGCTCGCCATCGGCGCGAAGACCCTGAAGATGGCGCATGGGCACCATGGCGCGAACCATCCGGTGAAGGAGCATGCGACGCAGAAGGTCGAGATCGTCTCGATGAACCATGGCTTCGCCGTGGATCCGGCGACGCTGCCGAACAACGCCGAGGAGACCCACGTCTCCCTGTTCGACGGCTCGAACTGCGGCCTGAAGCTTACGGACCGCCCGGCCTTCTCCGTGCAGCACCACCCCGAGGCCTCGCCCGGCCCGCAGGACAGCCACTACCTGTTCGACCGGTTCGTGGAGATGATGAAGGCGAACAAGGCCGCGTGAGGCGCCGCGCGGGACCGCCGCCATGCGCCTCGCCGTCCTCGCCGACATCCATGGCAACATCCGCGCGCTTGAGGCGGTGATAGCGGCGTTGCGCCACGAGACGCCTGACCGGATCGTCAACCTCGGCGACTGCTTTTCCGGCCCGCTCCATGCGGCGGCCGTCGCCGACCGGCTGATCGAGCTGGACTGGCTGACCGTGCGCGGCAATCACGACCGCTGGCTGCTCGAGACGCCGCCGCAGGACATGGGGCCGTCGGACCGCCATGCATTCGCCCAGCTCGACACGAAGGAGGAGGACTGGCTGCGCGACCTGCCCGCCACCGCCCGCCTCGATGGCGATGTGCTGCTTTGCCATGGCACGCCGGCCAGCGACACGACGTACCTCACAGAAACGCTCCGCGGCGACAGCGTGCGCGAGGCAACGCCGGATGAGGTCGCTGCCCGGCTCGGCGGCGAGGCCGCCGCGCTTGTCCTGTGCGGCCATACGCACATCCCGCGCCTGATCCACCGGCCCGGCGGCGGCCTCGTGCTCAATCCGGGAAGCGTCGGCTTGCCGGCCTACACGGATGACGACCCCTGGCACTTCGTCGAAACGGGAACGCCGCACGCCCGCTATGCATTGGCGACGCGGGCGTCCGGCGGCTGGTCCGTGGAGTTTCGGCGCGTCGTCTATGATTGGGAGGCCGCCGCCCGCGATGCGGCCAAGGCCGGCAGGCCAGACTGGGCGCATGCGCTCCGGACCGGACTGGCGATGAAATAGGCAAGGCCCGGCGCCAACGCCGGGCCTTCCGTGAGCGTGCTCGCCTGCAGGGCAAGACTCAGGTGACAAGCATGTTGGCGAAGAGCGTGCGCACGTCGACGTTCTCGAAGGTGATGGCGTGAATGGCGCCGCCTTCGTTCGCCACATAGAGAGTCACGCCGAAGCCGGTCGGGTCGAGCGCGACCGTTGACCGCGACAGGATCGAATGGGTGATCACCAGCGTGTCCCCGGCGGTAAAGTCGGTGACAACATCGTGCTCGTTGCCGAAGATTTCGCCCAACTCGTTGAAGTAGAACCTGTCGGCGCCTTCGCCGCCTGTCAGGGTATCGTTGCCATAGCCGCCCCAGAGCTGGTCGTCGCCGGCGTCACCTATGACGTAGTCGTCGCCATCGTTGCCGAAGACCTGGTCGTCATTCTCGCCGCCGTAGACCACGTCGTTGCCCATGCCGCCCAGCAGCGAGTCATTGCCGATGTCGCCATAGAGGTAGTCGTCACCCCAGACGCCGCGCAGCGTGTCATTCCCGGCTCCGCCGACGATGGTGTCGCTGCCGCTGTCCAGGTCCTCGCCGCCGACCAGCGAGTCATGGCCGCCGCCGCCGAAGATGTAGTCGTCGCCGCCGCGGCCATCGATTGTCTCGCCGCCGTTGGTGCCGATCAGCCAGTCGTTGCCCGGCGTGCCGGTTGTGTTCACGGTCTGGCCGGGAGCGGTGAGGCCCTTGCTGTTGTACCGCGCGATGAGGGCAACATCTTCAGAAATGGTGATTGCCTTCTCTTCGGCGTACCAGTTTTTCAGCGTTTCGAAGCCCATGATCAATTCTCCTCTGTTTCCAATGAAGCGTTGCTTCCACGAGGAGAACGATGTCAAAAGCGTCGAATTAATTCTGTGATTGTGCGCACATGATGACATATTTATTTACTATTACACACAAAGTTAAAATTTTATACTATTATTTTGAAGCGAGGCTTCCAACGAAAAGCATGGCCCGGCCGATCCAGATGCGCGCCTCTTCCGGGCTCTGCAGAACAGCGCCGGACACGGCGATCCAGCCGGTCAGTTCCTTGCCCTGCATTACAAAGGCACTCGCGCCCTTTTCGCGCAGAGCATCGGGGTGCGCGTCGACGCCAACGCGGAAGATCACATCGCCCTTGTAGGTGCCGCACAGCATGTTGCCGTTCAAAAGGAAACAGGTGCCGCCGAACATCTTCTTCTCGGGAAGGATGCGTGGAGCGAGCGCCTCGCGGATCAGTTGCGCCAGCGAAGCCTCCGCCGCCCGGGTTGTAGGGTCCGCCTTTGTCCGGCGCGGCTTCTTGCGATCGGCGGCAGGCCTGCCGGATTCGTGCATCGCATCCCTCGGTCGGGCCGGCTGCCTTGCGCTGCGTCAAGGTTCTTTCAGCGGCTCTGGTGTCAATGTATCACATGACTCGCACGCTTCCGATCCTCGCCGTCCTGCTGCTCTGCGCCGCGCCGGCCTTCGCCCAGACAACGAAAGGTCAGATCGAGGCCGGTCGTTCGCTTGCCAGGGAGCATTGCGCTGCCTGCCATGCCATCGGCAAGGCTGATCGCTCGAAGCGGCGCGGGGCGCCGGCCTTCCGCACCATCGGCCGCACCTACGACGTCGACAACCTGCAGGAGGCTCTGGCCGAGGGCATCTCGGTCGGTCACAAGGGCGTCGACATGCCGGAATTCCAGTTTTCGCCGGACCGCGTCGATGCGCTGATCGCCTATTTCCGGTCCCTGCGGCGCTGATCGCGCGGGCCGGAGCAGGGAGAAGACTTTCCCGCGCGCAGGCGTTAAGACAGCGCGACGGGGAGGGGCTTCATGTCCTGGATCGAGTTCTGGAACCAAGACACGTCCATCTATGTGAGTGCACGGCACAAGGCGCTGCACTACAGACAGGTCGCGCGTGACATCGCCGCGCTGATCGACAGCCCCGATGCCGTCGTGCTCGACTATGGGTCGGGCGAGGCAACCTCGGCGGACATCGTCGCCGCGCGCTGCGCCGCGCTCGACCTTTGCGACGCCGCGCCCAACACCCGCTTGAAAATGGCGGAACAGTTTGCCGGCATCGCCAACATCCGCGTGCTGTCGACCGAGGATGTGCAGTTCGGCGAGGATGCGCACTACGACCTGATCGTCGCCAATTCGCTGCTGCAGTATCTGGATGAGCCGACTCTCGACGGGTTGCTTGACCTGTGGGCGCGGCGGCTGAAGCCCGGCGGCCGGCTGATCCTCGCCGATGTCATCCCGCCAGGCGTTTCACCGGTGACGGACGCCCTCGCGCTGCTTCGGTTCGCCTTTTCCGGCGGGTTCTTCATGGCCGCGGTCCTCGGTCTCGCCCGCACCTTCTTTTCGGATTACCGCAAGCTCCGGGGGGAGCTGGGCATTTCCATGCATGCTGAGTCCGCCCTCCTGACCCGGTTGCGCAATCGCGGGTTCTCGGCGCGCAGAATGCCCGACAATATCGGACACAATCCGGCGCGCATGACGTTCGAGGCGATCAGGCCGGGAGAGCAGGGCCGGTAGTGTTTGCTCACTTGTCGTCTCTGGCGTCGGCCGGCGAGTCGGGACGTGAAAGGATGAACGCGCCCGCGCCGACAAGGCACAGGGCCTGAACCGCAAGCACCTCCCAGCGCAGCCTCAGGAGCAGCGAGAGCAGCAACACCGCGCCCATCGCGGCGGTTGCCATCAGCTTGGCCCGGCGCGAGATGGCGCCATGGGCGTGCCAATCCCTGACCGGAGGCCCGAATGTGGGATGTTCGACGATCCAGCGATGCAGGCGGGGGGAAGATTTGGCGAAGGCTGCCGCAGACAGCAACATGAATGGCGTGGTCGGCAGGATCGGCAGAAAAGCCCCGAGAAGGCCGAGGCCCAGGGAAATCCAGCCGAGAGAGAACCAGAGCAGGCGTTTCACCGGGTGTCTCCGAAGGTCCAGATCTTGTGGGCGACGAAGCTCCAGACCAGCACGATGCCGGTGGTGACGATCTGCATGGGCAGATAGGGCAGGCCCATGCGCTCCACGAACAGGTGCATGAACCCGAAAGTCAGCAGGAAGCCGACGCCGGCGACCGCAGCGAAGCGCCAGCCCGCCTCACTGTGCGGGCGGTCGCTGGCGTAGGTGTGGTGGCGGTTGAGCGCGTAGGACACGACACCGCCGAGCACGTAGCCGGCCAGTGTCGCCGGAACCGGTTTCAGTCGCACCATCTCCACGCCGATGACGAGGGTGGAATAGTGCACGAGGGCCGCCACGAGGCCGACGCCAAAGAAGGCTGCGAACTGGCGCAAGAGGGCAAGCATGCCCGCTGGCTTATTGCGAATCGCCCGGTTTCGCCAGTTCCGGCTTGCGGTTCGCGATGTCGACCTGCTGTTTGGTTCTCGGCTCATAGGAGAGCCGGTGCTCGGGGCAGCCGCAATCCGCCGGATGGGTGCCCCGCTTTGCGGCGTTGCGCCGGATGGCGTCGGCCTGCGCCCAGATTTTCTTTAGCGAACCGAAAATGCTCTCCCGGGGCGGCACGTCCGACCTCACGACTGGAATCGTAACAGTATTACAATAGCGCTGCCGGGCGCTCTTTCAAGCGCCCGGAAGGCCACGTTCGGATCGGATTTCAGACCAGGATCATGGCCAGCGCGGGGTCGTGACCGATCAGGTGAACAACCCGGTTGCCGCCTGCATCGAGGAGGAAGGAGCCGCCCTGCTGGTCCGATATGGCCCGGTAGTCCGCGACGTTCCCCTGCACATCGATGACGTCGCCTTGCCGGAAACTGTAGTCGAGGATGACGTCCAGCCCCTTCCTCGGGCCATCGCTGACGATGAACCAGTCGGAACCGGTGCCGCCCTGCAGGATGTTGAAGCCGGCGCCGCCGTGGAGGATGTCGTTGCCCTCGCCGCCGATCAGCGTGTCGTTGCCGCCTTCACCCATGAGGAAGTCCGATCCACCGCCGCCGGAGAGAAGGTTCGCGCCGCTGTTGCCCTGGATGGCGTCGGCGAAGATCGAGCCGGTGACGTCTTCCACGCCGTCCACAAAGCCGTTGCCGTTTTCGCTCAGATACACCGCGGCGCGCAGGGAGATTTCCAGCGGACCGCCCTGCCAGTCCGAGAAATCTAGCATGTCGCGGCCGGTGCCGCCGAGCAGGGTGTGGCTTCCCCAGTTGACCTTCAGAAGGTCGTTGCCGTCGCCGCCTTCCAAAAGGTCACTGCCGAATTCGGCGACCAGGGTGTCGTTGCCTTGCCCGCCATAAATCCGATTCCGGCCCGCATCGCCGGTCAGATAGTCGTCCCCCTCGCCACCGGACAGCGTGTCGTTGCCGGTTCCGCCGTACAGCGAATCATTGCCGTGCTCGCCGAACATCTGGTCGTCGCCGGTGCCGCCATGGAGGATGTCATTGTCCTGTCCGCCCCAGATCGTGTCGTTTCCGGCGTCGCCGTGCAGCACATCCTCGCCGGCTTCACCCGTCACCCAGTCGTTGCCGTCGCCGGCGAGCACGAGGTCGTCCCCGCGTCCGGCCCGGATTTCGTCGTTGCCACCGCCGGCAAAGATCCAGTCGTCACCGCTGCCGGCCAGAATGGTGTCGTTGCCGCCTAGGGCGATGATCCATTCGCCGGCGGCGATCGGGCGACGGTCGATGCTGTCCGCGCCATCGGTTCCGACAGTGATGGTGCCGTCGTTCAACGGGACGAACCGTGGGGCATGAAACACTCTCATGACTTCCTCCTGCGAGATGCCCCACCGTCGTTGATCCTTTGTCTCCCAGGTGCGTCCCCGGTGCAGTGCATCGGCGCACAGGCCGTGGTCATTGGGAAAAAAGGAAAGGCCGGGCGCGCCTGTTTGGTACGGATCAAAAGCATTGCTGTCCTCTTTCCGCGATCAGAGGATGTCGATCCCGTTGGCCAGGGTGACGTTCAGCACCTGCATGATGGCGTTGCCGGCCACATCGAGGATCATCACGTCCGCGCCGGACTGGATCGCGCGGTAGCTGGCGCTGTCGCCGGCGACATCGATCACATCGCCTTCGTGGTAGTGATAGTCGGTGACGACATCGAAGCCTCCCGCAGCAAGGCCTGCGGCGATGAAACGGTCCGAACCCTCGCCGCCGGTGAGAACGTCATCCAGCGCGCCGCCGTCGAGGGTATCCCGCCCGCCGCCGCCCTCGAGCGTGTCATAGCCGCCAGCGCCGCGCAGAATGTTGTCGCCGCCGTTGCCGACGATGAGATCGGACCATTGCGAGCCTGTGGCGTTCTCGATGTCGTGGAGATAGTCGGTCACGCCGCGCGACTGGGCGAAGCCGCGATCCAGCCAGATGCCAAAGCCGGTGTGCTCCAGATTGGCGCCCGACGCCTGATAGGTGTCGTTGCCTTCTTCGCCATACAGAAAGTTGGTGCCCGTGCCGCCGATAAGGAGATCGTCGCCAGTCCCGCCGAACAGCAGATCCGAGCCTGAACCGCCATCGATCGTGTCATTGTGCGCGCCGCCGAAGATCGTGTCCTGGCCGCCGCCGCCCAGCACACGGTCGTTCCCGTCGCCGGCGGCGACATAGTCGTCGCCATCGCCGGCGTCTATGACATCACGGCCGGAGCCGGCATAGATTGCATCATTGCCGTCGCCGGAGCTGATGTTCCAGTCAAGCCGCGACCGGCCCTTGTCGATTACATCGTTTCCGGCGGTACCCAGCAAGAAATTTGGCAGTGGAATTGGGCGAACAAGGCCAACCATGGATCTGCTCCACGTTCAATGCCCTCCGTCGTCCCATCCATCGGTGTTTCTAGATGATTGGCCGGGTGTGCGCGGTGCGTTGAAACACCCCGCGAAAGCCGGTGACACAGGCCGGCTTGCGGCTTAACACTCTGGCAGGAGGATCCAACGTTGATGCCCGATACCACCCTCATTCTCCGTCAGCATGCCCTGCGTTCCATCATCGGCGAACTCGGCGATCTGGCGCTCGCGTATTTTCGCAACCGCGACAGTCTGGGCGTCACCTTGAAGGGCGCGCAGGACTGGCTGACCGAGGCGGACGGCGCGGTCGAGCGGCTGTTTCGCCAGCGGATCGCGGAAGCGTTTCCGGGCGATGGCGTGTTCGGCGAGGAGCAGGGCGGCACGGCCGGTGATGCCGCGGCCGAGAACCTGTGGATCATCGATCCGATCGACGGGACCGCCAATTTCGCCACGGGCGACCGGCAGTGGTGTGTTTCGGTCGGCTTCCTGCACAGGGGCGTGCCGGAACTGGGCGCGGTTCTGGCTCCCGCGCAGGAGGAACTGTTTCTTGCCCGGCGCGGTGGCGGCGCAACGCTGAACGGGCAGCCGATCCGGGCCAACCCCATCACCGACCTGACGCGCGCGTCGGTCGAGATCGGCTGGTCGAAGCGTCGGCCGCTCGCGCTCTATATCGACGCCGTCCGCGCGACGATGGAGGCAGGCGCCGGGGTCAAGCGTTCGGCCTCCGGCGCCCTCGGTGTTGTGCATACCGCGATGGGCCGCGTCGATGCCTATGCCGAGGCCCATATCAATTCCTGGGATGTTGCGGCGGCCCTTGTCATCGCGCGCGAGGCGGGATGCTACGCCAATGACTTCTTCCGGGGCGACGCCATCGTGAAGGGCAATCCGATCCTGGTCGCCGCCCCGGGGATCGCCGAAGCGGTCATCCGCACGACGCGGTTCCTGGATTGATTGCGGCGGATCATCGCGCCGGCTCACGCCCGCCCGATAGTGTGCCGGCTAAGGAGATGCCGGCGTGAGTATCGAGATCGATCTGTTGCAGCGGCTCGGCGTGGCGGTGGCGATCGGCGCGGTTGTCGGCGTCGAGCGGCACTGGCGCGAGCGCGACGCGGGGGAAGGCCGACGCACGGCCGGCCTGCGCACCTACTCGCTCACGGGTCTTCTCGGCGGCTGCGCGGGCCTGCTGGAGAAGCAGCTTGCCGGGCATGATGGTCTGGTGATCGGTCTGATGTTTCTCGGATTCGCCGTGGTCTTCGCGCAGTTCAACCTGCGCGAGGCAGCGGAGGAGCGCAATTTC